>JARBUG010000126.1 GCA_029239785.1 Symbiobacteriaceae bacterium
GAGGATGGCTCGGCGAGTCGGGTCGGCCAGCGCGGCGAGCGTTGTGCTGAGTTGGTCGGTCGGCATGAGGAATCACCTCGTCGTATTAAACAGACTGGTTAAATACGGCGTATTCAGACTATCACCCCAGGCAGAACCTGTCAAGTGCAAAAGCCCCGCGCTGTGTGCGCGGGGCTTCTTCTCATAACGATGCCTAGTACTGCACCAGCGGGAACCGGGAAGTTAGAGCCTGCACCGCGGCCCGGACCTCGGCCAGCTTCGCCTCGTCGCCCCGGGCCGTCAGGGCCCGGTCGATCAACTCAGCAATCTGGACCATGTCGGCCTCTTTCATGCCCCGGGTGGTCGAGGCCGGCGTGCCGACCCGAATGCCCGACGTCACGAACGGCTTCTCCGGGTCATTGGGAATCGAGTTCTTGTTGACGGTAATGCCGACCTCGTCCAGGACGTGCTCCGCCTTCTTGCCCGTAATGCCCTTCGACCGCAGGTCGACCAGCATGAGGTGGTTGTCGGTGCCGCCCGTCACCAGGCGGAAGCCCCGCTCCATCAGGGCGCCGGCCAGAACCTGGGCATTCTTGACCACCTGTCCGCAGTACTCCTTGTAGGCCGGGTCAGAGAGCTGCTTGAAGGCCGTCGCCTTCGCCGCGATGATGTGCATCAGCGGGCCGCCCTGCATGCCGGGGAAGACCGCCTTGTCGATCGCCTGGGCAAACTCGGCCCGGCAAAGGATGGCGCCGCCCCGGGGACCCCGCAGGGTCTTATGGGTGGTCGTGGTGACGACATGAGCATGCTCCATGGGGTTCGGGTAATGCCCGGTGGCGGCGAGGCCCGCAAAGTGGGCCATGTCGACCATCAGCAGGGCGCCGACCGAATCGGCGATCTCACGGAAGCGCTTGAAGTCCAGCGTGCGCGGGTAGGCGGAGTAACCGGCGACAATCAGCTTCGGCTTATGCTGCTGCGCCAGCTCGGCCACCACATCCATATTGACCCGCTCGGTCTCGGGGTCGAGGCCGTAGGGGACGAAGTTATAGGTCTTGCCGCTCCAGTTTACCGGGCTGCCGTGGGTCAGGTGGCCCCCCTGGGCCAGGTTCATGCCCAGCACGGTGTCGCCCGGATTGAGGAAGGCAAAGTAGACGGCCGTGTTGGCGTTGGCGCCCGAGTGGGGCTGCACGTTCGCGTGGTCGGCGCCGAAGGCCGCCTTGAGCCGCTCACGGGCCAGGTCCTCCACCTCGTCAACCACCTGGCAGCCGCCGTAGTACCGCTTGGACGGATACCCCTCGGCATACTTGTTGGTCAGGACGCTGCCGGCTGCCTCGAGCACCGGCTGCGGCACGAAGTTCTCGGATGCGATCAGTTCGATGTTGTTTAGCTGCCGGGCCGCTTCCCGCTGAATGATTTCATATACTTCGGGGTCATAGGTCTTCAGATCGGCCAAGGTCAAGTCGCCTCCCTGGGTTGTTCCCCGCCGGCGGGGGCGGGGCTGTTACTTCTTCAGGTTCCAGGAATCGTTGCCATACTTCTCCCGCACCAACGCTGCCGCATCGGCCTCTTCGGCCTGCGTCAGGGCGCCGGGCGTGAGCGTCAGCCCCATACCAGCAGCGAAGCCTTCGGTAAAGGCGTCGCGGGCTTCCTCATACGATACGTCGCGGCCCAAGGTCTCACGCAACGTGACGGCCTTTTTGGCGAGCCGCTCGGCCAGCTTGGTTCGGAGGTCGTCAGGAATCCGCATCAGGCTGAACATGAGGGGCAGATCAAGGTCCAGCATGATGGAGCCGTGCTGGAGAATCACCCCGTCCTTGCGGGTCTGGGCGCTGCCTGCGGCCTTGCGCCCCCCCACGATCAGCTCGTAGGCCGACGGGGAGTCGAAGCAGGCGGTATGGTTGCCGCCGGGATCGGCCCGCCGAGGGTCCACCTCGCCGCCCGACAGCTCGGCGGGGGCGCCGAGGCGTTGGAACCCGGCCAGCAGCCCCTGGGAGATATCCCGGTACGTCTCAATCACGCCGCCGGGGAGCAGCTCTTCCCGAATGGTGACGGAGTAGGTCAGTTCGATGTGGTGGAAGATCATCCGGCCGCCGGTGGGGCGGCGGACATAGCCCCAGCCTCCGGCCTTCACAGCCTCCAGGTCAATCTCTTTGGCCATGGACTGAAAGTAACCGATGGAGACGGCCGCGGGCTGCCAGCCATAGAAGCGCAGGGTCGGGGCCACTTCTCCCCGGCCGTGAGCACGCATGATCGCCTCGTCGATGGCCATGTTCTCGGGACCGGTGCGATAGCCGGAGTCTAGCAGGCGCCAGTTGTGCTCTAGTAAAGCCACGCTGTTCGAATCCCCCATCATTTCACTGTTGATGAATTCTCGTTTGATTGCCGCTTCCCTGTTAGATGTAAGTGTTATATCCCTTCGTCTATATTGGTGGGGTCGGGTGGGTGGATTGGGGGTATCCACGGGGCGCATTGGGGCTGTACGCGGGGTGTAATGAGGGTGTAAGCGGTGTGTATGTGGCTCGTCCTTCTTATTTAGCCGCGGATTTCGCGGATTGCACGGATTACCCTGGTCTTTCGGTCTGGCTGCAGGGTCTGCCAGGAGAATCGACACAGAAATAATACTATATATTTCCCAAGTACGGTTGCCCAGGCGTGCCTAGCAACCCCACTGGTGACCTGGCCAAATCCGTGCATCTCCGTGAAATCCGCGGCGAAATAACCGCCCTAAAAGGTGCCCGGAAAAACAGGGGCAGCGGCCACCCGCTGCCCCCGCCTGGAAGCAAACTTACTCCGCCCGGTACCGGAGGTTCGGCTTGCGGGCCGCCAGGGCCTCGTCCAGCCGGCCAACCACCGTGGTATGGGGCGACGACTTCACCCGCTCGGGGTCCTCCTTCGCCTCCTTGTAAATGCGAATCATCGCATCCACAAAGCGGTCCAGAGTCGCCTTATCTTCGGTCTCTGTCGGCTCGATCATGATCGCCTCTTCGACGATCAGCGGGAAGTAGATGGTGGGCGGATGGACGCCCTCATCCAGCAGCCGCTTCGCGATATCCAGCGTCTTGACACCGACTTCGTTCTTCAGCGACTTGGCCGACAGCACGCACTCATGCATGCAGTACCGGTCCGCCGCCAGGTCGTAGTACTTCCGCAGATGCGCCATCACGTAGTTCGCGTTCAGCACGGCGTACTCGGAGACTTCCTTCAGCTCCGGCCCGTAGGCCAGGGTGTAAGCATACGCCCGGGCCACCACGCCGAAGTTGCCCCAGAAGCCATGCAGCTTGCCGATGGACTGCGGACGGTCCCAATCCCACACAAACTGCTCGCCCACCTTCTCGACCGTGGGCACGGGCAGGAAGGGCTCAAGGATCTTCTTGACGCCAACGGGGCCGCTGCCGGGGCCGCCGCCGCCGTGGGGCGTCGAGAAGGTCTTGTGCAGGTTGAGGTGGACCACGTCGAAGCCCATGTCGCCGGGACGGGCATAGCCCATGATGGCGTTCATGTTGGCGCCGTCGTAGTAAATCAGGCCGCCGGCCTCGTGCACGATATCGGCGATCTGCTTGGCGTTCGGGTCAAAAAGGCCCAGGGTGGACGGGTTGGTCATCATCAGGCCGGCGGTGTCGGGGCCAACCACCTGGCGCAGGGCGTCCAGGTCGACGGTGCCGTCCGGATTCGACTTGACCACGACCACCTCAAAGCCCGCCATGGCAGCCGTGGCCGGGTTGGTGCCGTGCGCCGAGTCGGGCACGATCACCTTCTTGCGGTCCGAATCGCCGCGGGACTCATGGTACTTCTTAATCAAGAGCACGCCGGTCAGCTCGCCGTGGGCGCCGGCCGCGGGCTGGAAAGTCATCCGGTCCATGCCGGTCACTTCGCAGAGCCACTGCTCCATGGTGTGGAGCAACTTGAGGTTGCCCTGCACGGTTTCGGCAGGCTGCAGCGGGTGAGTAAAGCCGATGCCCGGCGCCCGGGCGACCGCCTCGTTGACCCGCGGGTTATACTTCATGGTGCAGGAACCGAGCGGATAGAAGTCCACATCGACGCCGTGGTTGCGGCGGGAGAGCTGGGTGAAGTGGCGGATCGCCTCGATCTCGCTCACTTCAGGCAGGGCAGCGGGCTTTTGCCGCAGCAGTTCGGCGGGAATCAGTTCCTCCACCGGCGTGACCGGCACGTCGGCCTTCGGGAAAGTGATGGCACGCTTTCCGGCGGTCGACTTCTCGAAAATCAGCGGTAGGGTGCTCATCTACTTCACCTCCCCAAGGGCGGCGACCAGGGCGTCGATTTCGGCCCGGGTCCGCTTTTCCGTAACGGCCAGCGTCATGGCGTTGCTGATGTGCGGGTAGTCGACCGAGGACGGAATGCCGCCCAGGATCTTCTTGCCCAGCAGTTCGCGGTTAATCTGATCGGCCGGCTTCGGGCAGCTGACCGTGAACTCCTTGAAGAAGGGCGACTTGCAGGCTATGGAGTAGCCCGGCAGCTTGGCAATCTGCGAAGCGGCGTAGTGCGCCTTCTGCAGGCTCAGGCCAGCCACTTCACGCAGGCCTTCCTTGCCCACCAGCGTCAGATAGACGGTGGCGGCCAAGGCGTTGAGCGCCTGGTTGGAGCAGATGTTGGACGTCGCCTTCTCACGGCGGATGTGCTGCTCACGGGCCTGCAGCGTCAGCACGAAGGCGCGCTGGCCGCGGGTATCGACTGTGGCACCCACAATGCGGCCGGGGATGCGGCGGGAGAACTTCTCACGCGTCGCCATCATGCCCAGGTAGGGGCCGCCAAATGAGATGTAGTTGCCCAGCGCCTGGCCTTCGGCCACGACGATGTCGGCGCCGTAGTTGCCCGGGGCCTCAAGCAGACCAAGCGAGACCGGGTCGACGGCAACGACGAACAGGCCGCCCCTGGCGTGGACCATCTGCTCGATCGCCCGGACCTGCTCCACGTGGCCCAGGAAATTGGGCTGCTGCACGAGGAAGCCGGCCACATCGTCGGTGATCAGGCTGGAGAGCTTGTTCAGATCCAGCTCGCAGTGGTCGAGCGGCGCCTCAATCACCTCGACGCCAATGCCGTGCATGTAGGTCTTGACGACACGGCGATAGTTCGGGTGGACGGAGGAAGCGATCACGACCTTTTTGCGGCCCGTCTGGGCGACCACCATGCCAGCGGCTTCGGCCATGGCGGAAGCGCCGTCGTACATGGAGGCGTTGGAGAGGTCCATGCCGGTCAGCTCGCAGACCATGGACTGGTACTCGTAGATGACCTGCAGCACGCCCTGGCTGATTTCCGGCTGGTACGGCGTATAGGCCGTCAGGAATTCGCCGCGGCTGATAAACGTATCGACCGCCGCGGGAATGTAGTGGTCGTAAGCGCCGCCGCCAAGAAAGCACGTATACTCCTGCAGGTTGGCGTTCGATGAGGTGAGCTCGCGGACATGGGAGAGAATCTCCATTTCGGTAAGGGCGGCGGGCAGATTGAGCGGCCGCTGCAGCCGCACGTCCGCGGGAATATTGGCGGCGAAGAGCTCCTCAGTGGAGTTCACGCCAATATCCCGGAGCATGGCCGCCTTGTCGGCCTGCGTAATCGGGATATAGCGCACGACCTAGTCCTCCTTGATGTGGGCCTCGTAAGCGGCGGCGTCCAGCAGGGCGTCGAGGTCGCCGGGGTTGGACAGCTCGATCTTGACGATCCAGCCATCTTCGTAGGCGCTGGTGTTAACGGTCTCGGGGGCGCCTTCGAGCGCCTCGTTGACGGCCACAACCTTGCCGGCTACGGGGGTGTACAGGTCGGAGACGGTCTTGACCGACTCGACGACGCCGAACTGCTCGTGGGCCTTCAGCACCCGGCCGACCGGGGGCAGTTCAACGAAGACCACGTCGCCGAGCTGATGCTGGGCGAAGTCGGTGATGCCGATGGTGCCGACGTTGCCTTCAACCTTGATCCACTCATGCTCCTTGGAATAGCGCAGCCCGGCGGGAACGTTCGCCATGTGAGTGACCTCCTTAAAGTCGTGCAGACCTGATTAGCGATAGTAGCGGGGCTGATAGAAGGGCGTTTCGACAACCTTTGCCTTCACAGCTTTGCCGCGGATGATGACATCAAACTCGGTGCCAAGCTCACTGAGCGCCACGGGCACATAGCCCAGGCCGATATTCTTCCCAAGCGTGGGCGACATGGTGCCGGTGGTAACGGAGCCGACCACCGTGCCATCCTTGGCAATTTCATAACCCTGGCGGGGAATGCCGCGGTC
This sequence comes from Symbiobacteriaceae bacterium, assembly GCA_029239785.1. Classification (GTDB taxonomy): domain Bacteria; phylum Bacillota; class Sulfobacillia; order Symbiobacteriales; family Symbiobacteriaceae; genus JARBUG01. The sequence goes on from JARBUG010000126.1 coordinate 6,215, forward strand.
GATCATTTCAAAGCCGACCAGCTTCTTCTCCAGGCCGTTTGCCTTCTGCGCTTCGAGCGCCGCCCGGCCGATGAAGTCGGTGCCCTTCTTCAGCTTGACGGCGAAGCCCAGGCCTGCTTCCAGGGGGGTGACCAGGTCGTTGATTTCGTGGCCGTAGAGCGGCAGCTTCGCCTCAAAGCGGAGCGTGTCGCGGGCGCCCAGGCCGGCCGGCACCAGGCCGTCATCTTCGCCGGCTTCCAGGAGCGCTTCCCAGATGGCGACGGCGTCTTCCTGCTTGCAGTAAATTTCAAAGCCATCTTCACCGGTGTAACCCGTCCGGGAGAGGACCGGCACCCGGATGCCGGCGACGGAAACGCCGGTCTTGGCCCAGTAGAACTTGAGTTCATCGAGCACCACGTTGGGCACGAGGGGCTGCAGAATCTTCGCGGCCAGCGGGCCCTGAATGGCGACCTGGCCGATCTCATGGGAGATGTTGGTCAGCTCCAGGTTGGTCAGCCCGGCGCGCTCCTTGCAGTAGGTAATCCAGTCCCAGTCCTTGTCGATGTTGCCAGCGTTGACCACCAGCCAGTAGTGGTTCTCGCCCAGGCGATAGACCAGAATGTCGTCGACGACCGTGCCGTTTTCATAGCACATCAGGCTGTACTGAATCTGGCCGACGGCCAGCTTGGACGCGTTGTTGACGCTGACCAGCTGGATCAGGTCGAGGGCCTGGGGCCCCTTCACTTCGAACTCGCCCATGTGGGAGACGTCGAACAGACCGGCCTGCTCACGAACCGCCTTGTGCTCTTCGATGACGCCAGTGTACTGCACGGGCATCTCCCAGCCGCCGAACGGCACCATGCGGGCGCCGTGCTTCAGATGCATCTCGAAAAGCGGCGTTCGCTTCAGGTTCTCTTCCACTGTGTACACACCTCCAGGGTTGCTGCGCAGCTTCCGCTTGCGTTAGTCTTTGCCAGCCCAAGAAAAACATGAAGGGACAGAGGGAGCACGGGGCACAAAACCCCCGTTCCTCTGTCCCTGAGACCTGAGAGATTGGCCGACGGGCCTGAGCCCCGGCGTTCCCCTTTGGTGTCCCTGAGCCGTGGCTCAGGGCGCTCTCCAGAGTTCCGTCGGACCCCGGTCACTGGTGCCTGAGAGATTAAGCCCCCCTGGGTGGGTTGGGGCCTTGCTCCTTCGGCGCCTGCCATAGGTGCTATGGCAGGACTCTCCCGCGGGTCGTCATCCGTCTGTATGTAGTTGATGAAAAGGGAGCATCTGCTCTCCCTCTACTGGATTTCTCCTTCAGATGACAAATTCCTTCTGCCAGCGAACCAACTTACGCCAGTTTCGAACAAGATTCTTACGACCCCGCCGGATTTCGGCGCCGTCTAAGCCAAAAGAATATTCCGAGTCCCATGGTAAGTAGCACAAGCCCTACAACCCAGGCATTCGGATGGCGGGCGAACCGGTGCAAAAGGTGGGGCAGTCCGGCACCAAAGTGGTAGGCCAAAAACGCCCAGCCCCCGTTCCAGACCAGTGCGGCTGCAAAGGTGTAGACCACAAAGCGCCACGGCTCCACCCGAACGACGCCGCTGCTGAAGATGGTTGCTGCCCGAATAAAGCCGACAAACCGGCTGATGAAGATGGTGGCCGCGCCGTAGCGAGCAAAGAACCGGTCGACTTCGCGTAAGGACTCGGGCTTGATGCGGGAGGTCTCGGTGGCCCGGGCCAGGAGTTTCTTGCCCCCGATGTAGGCGATGCTGTAGGTGATGAAGGAGCCCATCAGGTTGCCCAGCGCCGCCAGCAATATGACGACGCCGAGGGAGGCCTCGCCCCGCCCGACCAGGAGGCCTACAGCGATAAAGAGCGCTTCCGCAGGAAGCGGCAACCCCAGCCCTTCGACCAGGGTCGCCGCCAAAATGGCGAGATAATAGTGTTGTGTGAACCAGGCGCTCAGGGCTGCCGGCAAGATGCTCGCTCCTCGGTTAGCGTGATTCGTTAGTAGAATGGTATGCGGATAAGCTTCGGATTAGCCACCGGCCATGGGCATGAGCCAGGTGATCTGTGCACCGTGCCTGATGGGGCGGGCCAGGTCGGCGGGCAGGTCGAGCCGCTCGCCGCTGAGCAGTATGGCGGGCTGGGCGCCCGCTGCGATGGCGCCAATCAGGTCGGCCCCGGCTTCTTTGCCCGCTGCCCTGAGGACCCGGAGCAGGTCGGGGGTGCCGCGCAAATGAACCTGGCCGGCCCAGTGGACCACCCGGTCACCCACTACCCCGATGACCCGGACAGCTACGGTGACCCGGGGGCCCAGGAGGCGCTCAAGCATGTTCGCCCGCCGCCAGTTCCCGGGCAGGTGGGACCCGTGTTCCAGGGTACAGCGCATCGGCCGCCGTGTCCAGCCCAAGTGCGCGCAACTTGGCAACCGACGGGAAGCCCGTGCCGGGGTCGATCTCCATGGCTTCGAAATAGCCCCGGGCCATGGTGTCAACATCGACCGTGACACCCCGGGTCGGGCCGGCTTCCAGGGGCGGACGGCCCAGCACCCGGTCGGGCAGCTGCCAATCGGCCGGGCGAATTCCCTCCCGGGCGTTGAAGGCGTGGCGGAGTGTCTGAATGCGGTCGCCAATGGTCAGCAGGTCGTCGGCACTAAGGTCCCAACCGCAGGCGCCTTTGATCATCAGTTGATAGGGCAGCGTGCCGACGTGGTCGGAGAACTCGCAGAGGCCCACGGCCATTTGGACCTGCTTGGTTTTGGTCATGAGGGCGTGGGCCGGGCCCTTGCCGGCGAAGTTGTTGCGCCCTACCTTGGGCACATCCACCGGGAACGGGAGGTTTACGTACGCAAGCTCGAGCGCGTGGGCCCCGCCTGCCGTGTGCCGGCCCGGGGTGGGGTCGGTCAGGTAGGTGGTGGCGAAGCTCGGCGTGCAGCGCGGGTCGTGGAAAGGCAGTTCCTGCCCCCCGGCATGAATGGCGAACGCCTCCGCCCCCTGCCCGATGGCTTCGGCAGCCCGCTTGACGCCATCGGCCAGGACGGCGCCAATCAGGCGGCGGCGGGCGATCATTTCGATGAGCGCCAGCATGGCCCGGTAGTCGCCCCAGACCAGGGGGATGCCGCCCGTCTGGTCCTGCGTGATCAGGCCCCGTTCGTAACATTCGAAGGCGAACGCGACCACCGCTGCGGTGGAGATGACGTCCAGCCCGTATTCGTTGCACAGGTGGTGCCCATGCTGGATGGCCTTGATGTTGTCGATGAGGAGGTTGGCGCCCAGCCCGGCGACCGATTCGTACTCGACCCGGTGGCCTTCGCGCACCAAGAACTCGGGGTCATCCATGCGGATTTCGGCGCCGCAGTGGAGCGGACAGGCGCTGCAGGCGTAGAAGCCCGTGTTGAACTGGGTAACCTGCACATCGCTGATCTGTTTGGCCTGCTCATAAGGGAAGTCGCGCATGCCCACGCCCCGCCAGTTCTTGATGGGCGTATCGCCCGACTCGGTAGATGCGGCGAGCAGCGACGGGGTGCCCTGGTTGGCCATACTCCAAACGATGGTGGGGTGCGGAATTTTGATGTGCAGGCCCAGGCGGCCGATCCACTTGGCAGCCATGGGCGGCACCGTGACCAGAATCTTGTCAAGCAGTCCCTTGACCTCTGGCTCCATGGGTTTCATTTGGTCCATAACCGCCTGGGTCGAGGCCTTGAACGCCTCGATGTCGGCCTTGGCGACGGGCAGGTGCCCACGGCATGCGATGGCCTTGAGCTGTTTGCTGCCCATGACGGCGCCGACGCCCGACCGCGCGGCCAGACGGCCCCGGTCGTTGACGATGCCGGAGATGAGGCTCAGGTTCTCGCCCGCCGGGCCGATGGTGGCCACCTGCCAGTTGGCACCGTGCCGGTGCTTCAGCTCCTCCTCGGCCTCGGGGGCGTTCTTCCCCCACAGGTCGGCGGCGCTGTGGAACTCCAGTTTGCCCTTGTGCAGGGTCAGGTAGGTCGGCTCCGCCGCACTGCCGGTGACCAGGAGGCCGTCGTAGCCGCAACGGCGCAGTTCGGGGCCGAAGAAACCGCCGCAGTTGGCGTCGCCCCAGCCGCCGGTGAGCGGGCTTTTGCAGACCACGGAGAAGCGCCCGGAGAAAGGCGTGCCCGTGCCGGTAAGCAGTCCGGGGAAAAAGCCCAGGATGTTGTCCGGCCCCAGCGGGTCGGCGCCGGGCGCCATGCGGTCGAAGAGGAGCTTGGCCCCCAGGCCGTAGCCGCCCAGGAACTGGCGGTAGATGAGGTCGGGCAGCGTCTCTTCCACCACTTCGCGGGCGGTCAGGTCGACCCAGAGGACCTTGCCCATAAACCCCTTGGGCATACGAATCACCCCTTCGCCGCTAGATCGGTAACTCTACGATTTCGCCAACAGGATTTCGCCAACAGGGAAAAAGTTCCTTCCAAGTCTTGCGCCTGATTTCACTCTATGCACAAATGGATAGCGGCTTCACAGCCAACGTTTCAGCCACTGCTCAAGGGGCAGCGCCCGCAGGTCGCCGCTCCCCTCCGCCACGCCCTTGACGCCCAGCTGATAGCCACCCCAGCCGATCAGCCCGGCCCCGATCAAAAAGAGCGGCTGCCCCCACGAAATCGAGCCGGTATAGAGCGTGAAGAGCAGGCCGTAGCCCACGGTGATCAAAGGAAGGTACCGGTACCACTTGGGCACGGCAGAGCGCGGGGCAAAGGCCGTATAGAAGAAGCAGCCTGCCAGCAGCGCCATCAGAATGACGGACCCGGTCAGACCATGGCCGCTGTGGGACGGCAGATAGAGACCGGGGTTGTACCACTTGGTGTAGTCATAGACGTAGTCGCCGTAGTAGGAACTATACGTGTAGCCGCCGGAATAGGACCCGATGGTACTGGCGTCGGGAATCCAGGTGAGGAGCAGCGAGAGGGCGGCGAGCACGGCGCCAACCAGGACGGACCGCCGGTAGCCATATAGCGAGTAGCGCCAATCCAGGCCCATCGACCGGGCATAGTCACGCAGGGGCCAGACGTAAGTCCAGGTCAACAGCAGGGCGCCCGCCAGGAAGAGGCCGCTGCCTAACTTGAGGCGAAACTCGGAGAGGCCCCAGAGGGTCAGGTAGCCCACCGCGATGAGCGGCGCATACCAGATGCCCGACAGCGGGTCCTGTCCGGTAAACTCCCGAAACGCGACATACCCGGCCACCAGGGCGCCCAGGATGATCTCGGGCCACCCGGCAGCCCAGATGCTGCGCTGGCCGGAAAAGATGAAGCCGATGATGGCGGAGAGGGCGATGAGGCCGAGGCCGACTTTGGCAGGGCCGGCGGCCTGGATGCGGACCCAGGCCTGCTTGGCGGCATCGGCGGCCTGGCCCTGGAACTGGCGGGCCTTGTCGCCGGTCGTGGGCCCGGGGGACACGAAGCCCGGGGCAGGGGCCTGGGCCGCCGGGGCCTGTTGGTGAGGCACCTGTGATGCAGTCGCCTGGGCCACGGGCGCCTGGGCCTGTGCGCCCGCGGCCTCCCCTGTGCCGCCGAGGGGCGCCCCGCAGGAGGAGCAATGCTTTGAGCCCGGAGCCACCATCGCCTGACAATGGGTACATTGCGTCATCGGGCATTCTCCTTTGGTGCCTAGAAAATGGTTGGCGAAGGTTTCTATTCACGTATGTTATATCCCTGCCGTCGGCCCGAGAAAGTTTAGGCTGACACTCGGGAATGCCCAGGGCAAAGGAAGGCGCCAGGGGAATCCCCTGGCGCCTTCCGCCCTACAGATCTATTGTGCCGGTCAGCACCAGTGTAGCCAGAACGCCAGTCGCCAGGAACACGCCAACGGCCCATACCTTTAGGAACTGGCTGTAGCAGCCTTGATCACCACTGCCGTCAAACAACGCATGGCGGCCGGGCGACACCCGGCGGAGTAGGCGCTCTGTGTGGCCGGTAAAGACCCCGGCCGCAGCGAGATTGATCAAGAGCATGCTCACACCGAAGAACCACGACATGCCGCCACCCCCTCGGGCCTGACTGGACCGGCGATTCGCTAGATGGCAGCCCCAATCTCGAGCACGGGCAACTCGGGGCGCAGGATATCCGGATACTTGATCCCCGCCCCGGTATTGAGCAGCAGCACCTTCTCGTCCGGCTGGAGCCAGCCGTCCCGCAGCAGATTCCGGGCCGCCCCCACCAGCGAGGCGCCCTCCGGGCAGATGAAGGCCCCTTCCAGCCGGCTGATCTGCTCCAGTCCCCAGAGCGTATCGGCATCGGGCACAGCCACGCAGGTGCCGCCCGTCGCCCGCACAGCCTGGAGCACCAGGAAGTCGCCCAGCGCCTTCGGCACCCGGATGCCCTGGGCGACGGTTTCGGCGTTCTCCCACTTCTCAGAGACGTCCTTGCCCTCGTTGAAAGCCTTGACGATTGGCTGGCAGCCTTCGGCCTGGACGGCGACGAGGCGGGGCATCTTGACGGAGTCGGGCAGCCAGCCCATCTCCCGCATCTCCAAAATCGCTTTATAGATGCCGATGATGCCCACGCCGCCCCCAGTCGGATAGAGGATCACGTCGGGCAGCGTCCAGCCCATCTGCTCCGCAATCTCATAGCCCATCGTCTTCTTGCCTTCGATCCGATACGGCTCCTTCAGCGTGGCCGCCTCGAACCAGCCATGTGCCTTGGCCGACTTGGCCACGATGGCGCCCGCATCGGTGATCTGGCCCCGCACCATATAGGCCCGGGCGCCGACCGCGGTCGCTTCCAGGACACTCATGGCCGGGGCATCCACCGGCATCACCAGGGTCACCTCAATGCCCGCCCGGGCGCCGTAGCTGGCCCAGGCGCCGCCGGCGTTGCCGTTTGTCGGCATCGCCACCGCACGGATTCCCAGCTCCTTCGCCCGGCTGATGCCGGTCGCGGCGCCCCGGGCCTTGAAGGTGCCGGTGGGGTTGACGCCTTCGTCCTTCAGCAGCAGGCCCGGCAGGCCCATGGCCGACCCCAGGCGGGGCAGCGGCAGCAGTGGCGTCATGCCTTCGCCAAGGGTGACGATGTTCGCCTCGTTCTGCACGGGCAGAACCTCGCGGTAGCGCCACAGGTTGGCCGGGCGCCCGGCCAGGCGGGCCGGTGAGACTGCCGCCGCCGCCGCCTTCAGGTCGTAGCGGACGAGCAGGGGACCGCCGCACTCGCACAGGTTGTGGATCAGGTTCGGATCGTAGGTCTTGCCACATTTGGCGCATTCGAGGTGCGTGAGGAATGCCAAGGTGATGCCGCCTCCTGACTGAAATACCCTACCCGGTACCCGCTGAAACTCAGGTCCTGATCGGATGCCGGAGCAGGGACTGGCAGATTAGTATTGAATCAAAAGGTCCGACTACATCATAAAGGACGGGAGATCGCTTATGAAGCGCACGCTTGCGGCTCTGCTCGTTGGTTTGACGGTGCTGACCGGCTGCGGAGGCGCCACGCCGTCGCAGCAGGCTCCGGCGGCCGCAGCCAAGTCCGCCGAGGTCGGGAAGATCACGGCCGCCGAGTTGCTCAAGAAGGTACAGGCGGGGGAGAAGTTGCTAATCGTCGATGTGCGGACGGAAGAAGAGTTCCAGGCCGGCCATATCGAAGGTGCGAAGTTGGTGACGCTCCAGTCGCTGCCCGATGGCGCCAAGGGCCTGGGCAAGGCTGATCAGATCATCCTGATCTGCCGCAGCGGGAACCGGTCGACCCAGGCGGCGCAACTCCTGGTGGCCGCGGGGTTCACGAACTTGGTCAATGTGACCGATGGCATGACGGCCTGGGAGAAGGCCGGGGGGCCGGTCGTAAAGTAGCCGCTGCCGGTTGCCAGCGGCCGCGCCCAAAACGCCAGCCCAGCAAACGTTCTGGGTGTGGTTGCCGCCAGGTCGCCGGTGGGGTGCCACCCCACCGGTGACCCAAAAACGCGACGTCTACAACAAAAACCAGACCCAAAACGTCACCGACACCAGACTCACCAGCGTGCTGACCAACGTCACACCCGACACCTGATCAGGCTCCGCCCCAAACTGCACAGCCAGGAGCGTCACATTCACGGCGGCCGGCATCGCCGACTCCAGCACCAACACCTTCGCCGTCAGCGGCTCCGGCTGAAGCCACGCCACCAGCCCCAGGGCCACCAGGGGCGACACAGCAGGCCAATCGGCTTGGTGATCACCCCCGGCAGCTCAATCCCGGCCAGCCGGACCGCCAGCGCGCCCGCGGCCGCCCAGACCAGCGGCAGCTTGAAAACCGCCTTCATCGCATCACGCCAATCATGGCGCCCACGGGCCGCAAAGAAGACCGCCACCGTATACATCAACATCGTGGCGACAACCACAAAGACCGCGGCCCGGTCAAACCCATCCTGACCGAACGCGAAAAGTACCACGGGCAGGCCATAGTTTGCCGTATTCATAAACGAAGTGGAGAGCACGGCGGCATTACTCTCCACCGGCTTCCACCCCAGTACTCGCCCAATCAGCAGGGTAATCAGAATCATGATGCCTGTCAGCATCAGGCCAAAGCCGATGATCTTCCCGATCTCTCCCGAAACGATCTTCGCATTCAGAATGGAATTCGCAATCAGGCCGGGGGTCAGCAGGTAGACAGCAACCGTGGCGGGGTCCTTCACCTCTACCTTCAAGACCCGGCGGGCGACCCAGCCGAGACCAGCAATCAAAAAGACGGGCAGGACGGTGTTGATCATCGCTTGCAGCAGTTCCAACTTCATTCACTCCAGCGTATTGATGTAGCCCCATCTCTTTTCTTCGCATATCGAAACAAATCCTACGCGCCACGCCCGAAAGAGCAAAAAGGGACCACCCGCCAGGTGATCCCGAAAGCTACATCCACCTAGATCAACTCCAACTGATCTCCCACCGCGGTCGCACCAGCCGCACCCGCCGGCAACTCCAGCACTGCTTCCGCCTCCCGTACTGTCGGGCTCAGCTTCCATGGCGCCATGGCAGGAATCAGGTGGACGACCCGGTTATCCCCATCCACAAAAACCAGATCGATCGGAAAGCGCATGAAGTGCGTATGCACCGCCCGGCAGGGCCTGATCAAGAGCCCCTCCCCCTGCGGCAGCGAAGGGCGAAACATCAGCCCCAGCAGCCGGAGCCGGAACGTATCCGCCCCTGACACCTTGTACCCCAGCACCAATCCCCGGGTCGCGTTCCGCACAATCACCGGCCACCACCCCCGCGTCAAGCCTGTTGCCTACTGCCCAAGCGTGGTCACAAAGTTAATCACCACGGGCCCCAGCACCACAATAAAGACGGTCGGAAAGATGAAGAGAATCAGGGGAAAGAGCATCTTGAGCGGCAGGGCCATGGCCCGTTCCTCGATCTTCTGCTTCCGCTTGACCCGCAGCGCCTCCGACTGGGCCCGCAGCACCCGGGCGATGGAAACGCCCAGTTGCTCGGCCTGAATCACCGCAGCCGTAAACGTCCGCATGTCCGGCAGTCCGGACCGCTCGGCCAACGTCCGCAGGGCATCTGCCCGGGGCGTGCCCAGGCGAATCTGCTTGAGCAACTCCCGGAACTCGCCTGCCGTGGGGTCGGCAAACTTCTCGCCCACCTTCTGAATGGCGCCGTCCAGGCCCAGGCCCGCCTCCACTGAGACCGACAGCAGGTCGAGCACGTCCGGCAGCGCCTTATCGATCAGCCGGCGCCGCTCGTTTACCAACTTCGACAGCCAGAACTCAGGCACCCGCCAGCCCAGAATCAGCAGAATGAACATCAGTCCGCCGCCGGCCGCCGGCTTCTCCTGAAAGAAGGGCCCCGATATGGTCAGGCCCGCCAGCGAAAGCCCCGCCGCCACCAGCGTTTGCAGTCCCAGGAAATGATTCGGCCCCATGGGGTTGCCCGCCTGCATCAGCTTCAGCTGAATCGCCTGCTGCACCCGGCCCGGCGCCATCCGCAGAATCAACTGGGTCACCCGGTTAAACATCGGACCCAGCACCCGCTGGGCGAAGGGAAGCTCCATCTCCTCATCGACCAGCGTCCCGTCCGCCTTCTTAATGAAACCCGACCGCCGAATGGCCGCCGCCCGCTGCCGCACAAGCACCGTCTGCGACGAGGGCGAAATCGTCAAATAGGTGCTGATCACCGTAGCCCCGAAGACCAGCGCCAGGATCAAGGCCTCCATGGGCTACACCTCCAGGTTGACCATGTTGCGAATCATAAAGATACCGATGCCCTGCATCACCACACCGATAAAGACGAGGAACCAGCCGATCGGATTCTTGAAGAGCGGATCGAGGTACCCGGGCGAGATGATCTGAAACATGACGGCCAGGCCGACGGGCAACAGGCAGACGATCCAGCCGGAGAACCGGCCCTGGGTGGTCAGCGTGCGGATTTCGCCCTGGAGCCGGACCCGCTCCTTGATCGTCCCGCTGATTTTGTCCAGCACCTCGGCCAGATTGCCACCGACCTGCCGCTGAATGGAGACCGCCGTGACCACCAGGTCCAGGTCGGGGCTCTTCACCCGGTTGACCAGGTTGTTCAGGGCCTCCTCCACGGGAATGTTGACCCGGGTCTCCCGCAGCACCAGGTTGAACTCCTTGGCGATGGGGTCCGGCATCTCCCGGCTGACTACATCCATCGCCTGCAGGAATGAATAGCCCGACCGCAGGGCGTTGGCGATGATCGAAAGCGCATCGGGCAGCTGCTGGCTGAAGAGCTTGAGCCGGGCCTTCTCAGACCGGGCGAGCAGGAAGTGCGGCGCCAGCCAGCCGGCCAGCATGAAGAACCACCACATCCCCTTGGCCACGATCAGAGCGATGCCGAGCCCTACCCCCGCCGCCAGCCCCTGGCCCACCAGAAACTCGGCGGGGCGCCACTTCCAGTCGGCCCGCAGCAGCCGCACAGCCAGCTTATTGGAGAAGTTCCGGCCCGTGGTCGCCTTTTCGACCATACCCACCAGGGCGTCGCGGGCGACGTTCTTCTTCTGTCGTGCATCGGCCTCGGGGTCAGGGTCCAGGGGCTGCCCGGGCAGGTCCCGGGTTACGAACGATTCCATATCTTTTCGCTGCTGCACCAGCCGTTTCAGCCGCTGTTGGGCCGTCTCACGCTGGTTCGCATCCATGAGCGACATAAAGAGGCTGATCGCCATGGCGATGAGGACAAAAATGAGGGCCCACATAGGCGAATCACCCCTCGAAAATCTCGTCGGGCAAGGCGCAGCCGTGCTCTTCCAGCCGCTCGTAGAACTTGGGCCGAATGCCGGTGGGCGCCAGGTGGCCCACCACCTTCCCCTCCGGGCTGATGCCGCTCTGGCGGAACAGGAACAGGTCCTGGAGCACCACCACATCGCCTTCCATGCCCTGCACTTCGCTAATGTGCGTGATCTTGCGGGCGCCGTCCTTGAGGCGGGCCACCTGCACGATGAGGTCGACGGCGGAGGCGATCTGTTCCCGAATCGCCTTGACGGGCAGCTCCATGCCGGCCATCATCACCATCGTCTCCAGACGGGCAATCATGTCGCGGGGGCTGTTGGCGTGGCCTGTGGTCAGGGAGCCGTCGTGGCCGGTGTTCATGGCCTGGAGCATATCAAGCGCCTCGCCGCCGCGGCACTCACCGACAACGACGCGGTCGGGGCGCATGCGGAGGGCGTTTTTCACAAGGTTGCGGATGGAGATTTCGCCCTTGCCTTCAATGTTGGCGGGGCGGGTCTCCAGGGAGACGACGTGGTCCTGGCGCAGCTGCAGTTCGGCCGCGTCTTCAATAGTGACGATCCGTTCGTCGTCGGGAATAAAGGACGATAGCACGTTCAGGGTGGTCGTCTTGCCGGAGCCGGTGCCGCCGCTGACGACGACGTTGAGGCGGGCCTTGACGCAGGCTTCCAGGAAGATGGCCATGGGTTTGGTGAGCGTCCCCCACTCGACCAGTTGGTCGATGGTGATGGGCTTTTTGGCGAACTTACGGATGGTGATGGACGGGCCCTTGAGCGCCAGGGGCGGAATGATGGCGTTGACGCGGCTGCCGTCGGGCAGGCGGGCGTCGACCATGGGGCTGCCTTCGTCGATGCGCCGGCCCAGGGGGGAGACAATCTTTTCGATGACTTGAAGCACCTGGGCGTCATCGTGGAACTGCACGTCGGTCAGGACCAGCTTGCCTTTTCGCTCGATATAGATCTGGTCATGACGGTTAACCATTACTTCGTTGATCTCCGGATCATCAAGGAGCGGCTGAATGGGGCCGAAGCCGATGATTTCGGCGTAGAGATCGTTTGCGATGGCGTCCCGCTCAAAAGGCGGGACGTTCTCTTCTTTGGAGAGCGCTTCGATGATCTTTTGCATCACCTCGGCCCGCTGGCCGTCGGTCATCTCTTTGGAGGTGGCCAGGAGCTTGGCGTCGATCTCCTGGACCAGCCGCTGCTGGACCCGGTTTTTCAGCTCCTTGCGGGCCTTGCCTTCGGCCGATTCGGCCGGGGCGGCCTGGACCTTCAGCACCGGGCTGGGCGCCTGGACCACCCCGGAGATCGAGGGCGCCGTGGGCGGGCGGAGCGGGGCCGGCGCCTCAAAGGCCCGCACAGGCCGGGCGCCTTCCTTCTCCTTTGACTTGATCCGTTCGTACAGGGATGACACTTGGCGTCACCTCTCTCCTTGCGTGGGATTTCTCGCCACGGATTTCACGGATCACACGGATTTCACAGGCAGACACAGAATACCGGGCGTACATTCCGAGCTTTCTCGACCCATTTTTTACCGCAGATGACGCAGATTACGCAGATACCAGGTAAGTCGTTCCAGGTACATTATTTTATATATTGACCCAGAATGCTTTCTCGGGATCCGTTTTACCATCTGCGTCATCTGCGTAATCTGCGGTTAAACAATAGGACACGCAGGGATCCCCGGTAAAATCAGCGTTTGTCCCGTAATCCGTGGAATCCGCGAAATCCGTGGCAAAATATCTGCCTTTAAAAGAACCCAAACAACCGCCGCACCGGCGCCGGACTTCCACCCGCCGCGGGCTTGAGCGCCGGGACTGCGGTAGCAACCTCCTTGCCGCCCCCGGCGACCTGGGTCGCCATGCGGCTCAGAGCATCCGTAATCGGGCTTCCCTTCACCCGCTTCAGCACCATGGGCACGCCTGTGTTCGCCGCCACCACGCAGGCCTGCGGGTCGCTGGGAATCAGATAGGTCAGCGGCACGCCCAGGCTGTTGGCGATATCCTCGTGGCTCAGCCCCACAATGTTGTCGCACCGGTTCAGTACGGTCTGCACCTTGTCCCGGGGGTACTCGAGCCGGTCCAGAAGCACATCCAACCCCTTGGCCGTCGACTCCAGGGCCGTGATTTCGGGCTGCGTCACCATCAGAATCAGGTCGGATTTATCGAAGGCGATCAGGTTGCACTCCCGGAACGAGACCGACGTGTCGATGACGACGAAGTCATGCGTCGCCCGGAGCGCTTCGATGATTTCGACCACATAGGCCCGGCTCCGGTCGGCCCGGCCGTCGCCATCCACCTCCGATGCCAGATGAGGCAGGGGCGGCGCCGCCAGAACGCCGACGCCGCTGGTCTGCTGCCTGGCCAGCACCCGGCCCAGGTGGTCCGGGGTGATCGTCGTGTGCAGCCGGCACAGGTCGACGATGGTCGCCTGGGGCCGCACGCCCATCATGGTCGCCAGGGTCCCGAACTCCAGATCCAGGTCGACGGCGGCCACGGTAGTTTTGCCGCCGCCCGCCAGCCCGGCCGCCAGGTTGGCGACCATGGTGGTCTTGCCCACGCCGCCCTTGGTGGAGAAGACGGTGATCACCTTCCCCTGCCGCTTTGGGGCGGCGACCGGCGCCGCCGCCAGCGGGTTGGGGCCGCTTACCGCCGCACTGCGCAGGGCGCCGACCAACTCTTCGCAGGTGAAGGGCTTGACCAGATAGTCCCTGGCGCCGGCCTTCATAGCCCGGCGCAGATAGTCCTGCTCCCCCTGCACCGAAATGATTACCACCCCGATCGGATGCTGCTCCATGATCTTGGCGGTGGCCGAAATGCCGTCCATCTCCGGCATGTTGATATCCATCAGCACCACGTCCGGCACCAGGCGGGCGGCCTCGGCGACGGCCTGCAGGCCGTTTTCCGCCTCGCCGACCACCTCAAACTCGCCCGACTCAAACTCGAGCATCGCCTTGACGGACTGGCGGACAAGGTAGGAATCGTCAACCAACAGAACCCGAATCGCCTTACCGGTGCCGGACATGGCTGCCCACCTCCGCCTTACTTATAGCTCTGCTCGGAATACTGGAGCCGGCCCTTGTCGCTCTCCTTGTTCTCCGCCGGGCGGAGCATGAACTTGATCAGACCGATCTGCTCGGCCAGTGCCACCTCGACAGCGTGCTCCGGCCGCATGGCCAGCGTGAGCGAGGTAAGCTTGGCCGGCTCGCCCGGTGCGCCGCCAGCGGGTTCCTCCGCCCCCGCCGCCAGGCCCTTGGCCAGAACCTCAACGCCTTCGTAAATCATGCGAGCGGTGGCGAAGGGCCGGTCGGGCTTATTCTCCTGAAGCACCAGCACCAGGTCGACCCGGTCGCCGGGATTGGCGTTGCCTGCCACGCCCGACAGTTCATCGATGCGGATGGTAATCGCCCGCATCCCCTGCGGCACCCGGTAGGCCAGCGTCCCCTTCCCTTCGGGCACAACCCGGCTCTTCAGCACCACTTCGCCGGGCTCCAGCGCCACGTTTGAGACCTGGCCGACCACATCCGCTGTGGCGGCGAACTCGCTGCCCGTCAGAATCGACTTCGGCACATCTTTCAGCGTCAGGTGCTGCTCGCCGATCTTCGTACGGGCCGGCACCGGCTCCTTCGTGCCGATGACGACCACCTTGACCATTTCGACCTGCGGTCCTTCGCCCGTGGCCGCCTTGGCCGGCGTCAGTACCTGCCGGACGATCAACGTCACCACCAGGCCAATAATGACCGGAATGAGACCGAGCCGCACGATTTTGCCTTTATCCATAGGCCCTACCTCCCGGGTCCCATCCAATTAGTGAATCAGTTTGATGGCTCTCAATCCAAAGTCGGGGGCGCCGGCAGCGATCTCCCCCTCGGTAATCAGGCGGACGAAGCGGCCGATGATCTCA
>JARBUG010000127.1 GCA_029239785.1 Symbiobacteriaceae bacterium
GTGACGGCGAGCGCAGCGAGCAGGAAGCCCAGGAAGTTGGAGCCGGTGTCGCCCATAGAAATGGAGGCCGGATGGAAGTTGTAGCGCAGGAAGGCCAGGCAGGCGCCGAGGGTCGCGGCCACCCAGATGGCTGTTTCGCCCGCGCCCAGGGTGAGCGCCATGATCAGCAGGGTGAAAGCAGCGATGGAAGTGAGGCCCGCCACGAGGCCATCCATGCCGTCCAGGAAGTTGATGGCGTTGGTCATGCCGACCAACCAGCCCACCGTGAGGGGGATGTCGATCCACCAGGGCAGAATGAGCATGCCCGGGCCCCAGGGGTTGGAGATGTGGTCGATGGTGTAGCCCATGGCCACCAGCACGGTGGCGGGCAGGAACTGCAGCACCAGTTTGGGCAGGGCGGGCAGGTCGGCGCCCTTGCATTTGCACCAGTCATCCACCAGGCCGGCGATGAGCGCCAGGGGCATGGTAATACCCAGGGCGAAGTTGGGCGCCAGCAGCAGGGCGGCCACCTCGACCCCCGCGAAGATTGCCAGTCCGCCCAGCAACGGCGTGGCCTTGGCGTGAATATGCCGCCCGCCAGGCTGCTTGATCAGGCCGGTTTTGAAGGCGAGCCGCCCCATTTGCGGTGTCAGCCAGTAGGTAATGCCAAAGGCAATGCCCCAGGTAAGCAGGACGCGCAGTTCGATTGACACGGCTATGTCTCCTTGCTGTGAAGGGCTGGGGGCCTTTCCTCCACCCGGTTTCGACAAAAACCGGGTGGATTCCTGTTCCAGTGGCGTACCAAGAGGAGTCCGAAGGATTTCGACGAAAGATTTGAACGCATATTTGCAGGAGAGGTGCGACATACGATGCAATTCGTTCGGTTCTTTTGGGGCGACAAGGCCCGGTGGGGGCGTGTGGAGGGCAGCAGCGTGCAGGAGTTGGACGGGGCGCCGTACCTGGGGGGCAAGGACGTGGGGCGGTCCTTTCCGCTGGATGATTTGGAGTTGATGGCACCGGTGGAGCCATCCAAAATGGTCTGTATCGGCCGCAACTATGCCGACCATGCCGCGGAGTTGGGCAACCAGGCGCCGTCGGAGCCGATGTTCTTTTTGAAGGCGCCATCAAGCCTGATCGGGCCGGGCGATACGATCAAGCTGCCGTACCCGGAGCATGCCGTGCACTGGGAGGCAGAACTGGCCGTGGTGATTGGGAAGCGGGCCAAGCAGGTGTCTGCGGCGGACGCACTCTCCTATGTATTTGGCTATACGATCGCGAACGACGTGTCAGACCGCGACATTCAGAAGGCGGAGGCGCCGTTCGGCTTCGGGCGGGCCAAGTCGTACGATACGTTCTGCCCGTGCGGGCCGGTGTTGGTGACCGATGGCGTCAATCCGCTGGATGTGCACATTACGCTGACCTGCAACGAGGAGGTCCGGCAATCGGACAGCACCGCCTTGATGATGCATAATTTACCCAAGCTGATCAGTTTTTTGTCAGGGATCATGACGCTGGTGCCCGGCGATCTGATTTTGACGGGCACGCCCAAGGGCGTGGGCGCCATGAAGGCCGGCGACCTGATTGAGATTTCGATTCCGGGCATCGGGACGCTGGCGAACCCGGTGGCGTAGGTAAGTTTGCGGCCCGCCTCGCTGCGCTGCGGGGCGGGCCTTTGCATTTACCGCACCAGGCTCTGCTGCACCGCTTCGATAAAGGCGCCCATGGCCGGGGAGATGCGCTTGTCGCGATGGTAGACCAGTTGGGTGGCGACCGAAATGGCCGGCCCGGCCCAGTCCAGTTCGACCAGACTGCCCTGCTCGAACTCGGCTGCACAGGTGACATGCGGCAAGACGGCGATGCCGAGCCCCGCCATGACGCACTGCTTGATCGCCTCGACGCTGTTGAATTCCATGATGGGGCCCGGCTTCACCCCGTGGGCGGCCAGGACCCGGTCGAAGGCGATGCGGTACGTCGACTCCGCCTCGGTGTGGATCAGGGGCGCCCCGGTCAGGTCGGCGGGCATCACCTGCCGGGCAGTTGCGAGTGGATGCCAGGGATAGGCGACCACGCTGATGCGCTCGGCAATCAGGTTCCGGACGACCAGGTCGGGCGGCTCCTCGCCCTGGGCAGCGATGAGCAGCGCCAGGTCGATCTCCCCCGACCGCAGCCCTTCCCGCAGGGCCGTGCAGCCGCCAGCGTGGAGTTGCAGCTGCACCTGGGGAAAGCGGAGCCGGAAGGTGCGCAGCACGGCGGGCAGCCGGAAAACGCAGTGCGACTCGGCCGCCCCGATGATGAGGGCGCCCCGGAAGGAGTCGGCCCCGGCGCTGACCTGGGCCGCTTCCCGGGCCAGGCTGACCATTTGCGCGGCGTAGGGGCGCAGGCGCCGGCCCGCTTCGGTGAGGGCGACCCGCTTGCCCAGGCGCTCAAAGAGGGGCTGGCCGATCTCCTCCTCCAGCGCCCGGATTTGACCGGTGATGGTGGACTGGGCGTAGCCGAGCGCCTCGGCCGCCCTGGTGAAGTTTAGGTGGTCGGCTACTGACAGGAAGCTCTGCAAGTTGCGCAGGTCCACGGCCTGATCATCACCTTTTCCGATCGATATGATGGGAAAGAACGTTACTTCCGATTGATACTCCCATGATACAATAGCGCCATCGCAAACAACAGGGAGAATTTCGGAGGTCATGATCATGCATCGCACCGCTGATGCCGGTCTTGCCCGGCAGATTCGTCTGCCGCAGGCCGTTGCGCTTTATGTGGGCTCCGTGCTCGGCTCCGGGGTTCTGCTCATTCCGGGGTACGCGGCCGATGCGGCCGGCCCGTCATCGGTACTCGTCTGGCTGCTGATGTCGCTGCTTGCGCTGCCCATGGCTTTGACACTTGGCATTCTCTCCGCCCGTCACCCGGACGCCGGGGGCGTATCGGCCTTTGTGCGCAAGGTCTTCGGCCCGGCGGCCGGGGCTGTGGCGGGGTGGCTCTTCCTGGCCTCGGTGCCCATTGGGGCGACGGTGGCGGCGCTGGCTGCGGCATCGTACGTGCAGGTGGCGGCGGGCCTGTCCCACGGCGGGGCGGTGGCGATTGCCGCGCTGATTCTCGGCGGGGCGGTGGTCAACAACTATCTGGGCGCCGGGTTCCTGGGCCGGTCGCAGGTGGCGATTTCGGGGGCGATTGTGGTGGTGCTGGCAGCGGCGGTGGCCGTGGCGGCGCCCCATGTGGAGGCGGCTAACTTCACCCCGTTTGCCCCACGTGGCGTGGTGGGCATGGGGCAGGCGGCAGCGCTGATGTTCTGGTGCTTTATCGGCTGGGAGGCGGTGACGCATCTGGCGGAGGAGTTCACCGACCCGCGGCGGGACACCATCCGGGCGATTCTGGTGGCAGCGCTGGTGGTGGGGATCGCCTATACGGCGGTCGGTCTGGTAACTGTGGGCACCGGGAGCTACGGGCCGGGGGTGTCGAGCGGGGCGCTGGCAGCCATGGTCAGCCGGTTTTTGGGGCCGTGGGCGGGTCTGGCGATTGCGATCATGGCTGTGTTTATCTGCCTTGGGACGATCAATGCGTATGTGGGTGCCGCGTCACGCCTTGCTTTTGCGCTGGCGCGTGAAGGGGCTGCGCCCGCTTTCCTGGCAACCTTGCATCCGACTCGCCGGACGCCCCATCGGGCGCTGCTGGCGGTGGGCGGTGCGGCGGGGCTGGTGCTGTTGCTGCAGGCCGGGGGCGGTGTTGGGCTCGATTTTCTGTTGTCGCTGCCGAATGCAACGTTTATTGGGACGTATGTGATGGGCTCGCTGGCCGCCGTCCGGTTGCTGCGGGGGGACCGGTGGATGCAGGCGCTGGCCTGGATTTCGCTGGTGATGTCGTGCGTGTTGTATGCGTTTCTGGGGTGGGCGGCGCTGTATACGCCCCTGGTGGGTGGGGCGGTGTGGCTCTACGTGCGGCGGCGGGCCGGGCGGTAGGGCTGCCAATGTAAAAGACCTCAGCCTGGTTGGGCTGAGGTCTTTGCTGTATGGTTGGGCTACCCAAAGAAGAGCGAGAGGATGGCCACGGATTCGGGCGTGGCGGTCTGGCTTTTACGAGCGGGGTCAAGGGCGACGACCTTGCCCTGGGCGGGGGCAGGGGCGGGCTTTTCGCTCCGGTCGGCGGGGGCCGGTGCAGGCATGGCCTGGGCCACGGGCGGCATCTCCTTCCAATACCGTGGGATTTCATCTATCAGCATAGCACAGGTACGGCCGGTAAAACAGGTTTTTCTACACCGATGTTTAAAAAGTCAGGGACGAGTGGGCGCCGCTCACCACGAAGGGGGCTCCACATAACATGTGAGTGGACCTTTACACAGATAGGATGGTGTTCTGCCAACATGGAGTCCACTTCTCGTGAAACGAGCGGCCAGATGGCTGCGGCGGGTATGCAGACCGGCGCGCCTGGTGCTGGAATGATGATGGGTATGCCGGGCATGATGCCCGGTCCCGGGATGATGATGGGGATGCCCGGCATGGGGCCCGGCCCCGGGATGATGATGGGGATGCCCGGCATGGGGCCCGGTCCCGGGATGATGATGGGGATGCCCGGCATGGGGCCGACTCAGGCCATGATGCCTGCCCAGGGCATGATGCCCACCCAGGCCATGATGCCTGCCCAGGGCATGATGCCTGCCCAGGCCATGATGCCCACCCAGGCGATGATGCCCACGATGGGCAAGGCGCCCATGATGGCGCCCGGCGGCATGGCCCGCCCCCTGCAGATGAGCTTTAACCTCCCCTGGATGATGCCGCCCACGCAGGTCCAGATGGCTCCGATGGCCGTGCACGGCATGGCCACCGGCGGCGCCGGGATGATGCACGTTGACAGCACGACCCAGGCCGCGGCCAGCGGGCCCGTGCAGGCCAACGTGAAGGTGCCTGGTTTCGCCGTTGCCATGGATACGCCCCTGCTGCAGGGCAACGTGAGCTGGCCCGGCTGGGCCGGTACGTTCCAGCTGCCTGGCTGGGCCGGCGCCCTGCGCATGCCCGGCGTGCATGCCGGCGCCATGGGCGGCGATGTCCAGGGCGCCATGATGCTGCCGGGCGTCCAGGTTACCCTGATGCCCGACGGTCCGGCGGACGACGCCAACTAGCATAAACCGAGGGCCGCCTTTACGCAAGGCGGCCCTCGATCTCATCAATGGTCTGCATCAGTTTTTTGCGGGGGGGATGCGGCTGTGCGGCGCGGTTATTTCGCGAACCAACGGGATTCGGCCCCCTCCAGGCCTCTTCAGCGCCAGCACAAGAGTCGAATCTAGTCGACCTGGCTCGAACCCACTCGAATCTGGTCGTCAGATGACGCGGTCGGCCATGTCTACGCCCGCTGAACCCCACCGTCCGCAAAATAACGCACGGGTGAGCTGGCAACCGGGTCGCAAATTCTTGACGCTTGGTCACCATCGGGAGCGCGGGCCACGCCCGCTGCCCAGGACCAAGGTCTTAGCCAAACAGGGTGGGCAGGCGGAACTGCTCCTGCAGCACCAGCGCCCCCGCCCCGATGGCGCACGCCTCGGCGCCCAGGGCGGACAGGGCCACCTGCGCGCCCGCCCGGGGATGGGCCAGCGCCCGCTCCGCCACCGCCCGGCGGGCCGGGTTCAGAATGAACTCCCCGCCCTCAGCGATGCTGCTGCCGATCACGACCAACGCCGGGTTAAAGGTATTGATGATGTTGGCGATGCCGACGCCGAGGTACTCGCCCACGGCGGCCAGGGCGCCGGCCGCAGCCGCATCCCCGGCGCGGGCGGCATCCGCCACGGCCCCGACGGACGCCCCAGCCCCGCCGCCCCGCCTTGCCACCTCCGCCAGCAAAGCCGCCTCCGAGGCGTACAACTCCCAGCACCCCCGGTTGCCGCACCGGCAGACCGGCCCTGCCACGTCAATGGTCGAGTGGCCAAGCTCCCCGGCCACGCCCCCGGCGCCCCGGTAGACTTCCCGGCCCAACACAATCCCCGCCCCGAGCCCAACACCGACGCTCAAAAACACCAGGTTAGAAACGCCCCGGGCGCAGCCCGCCCACAGCTCCCCCACGGCTCCGGCATTGGCCTCGTTATCCACCAGCACGGGCACGCCCAGCCGCCGGGAGAGCAGTGGCGCAATATCCACATCCCGCCACGGCAGGTTCGGGGCGAAGAGCAGCCGCCCCTGACGGTGGTCCACCAGGCCCGGCACCCCGACCCCAACACCCAGCAGCCCCCGGGGACCGAGCGGCAGCGCCGCCATCCCCTCCTCGACCAGTGCCGCCACCTGCTCCAGGCAGACCTCGGGCCCCACAGCGCAATCCCAGGTCACCCGACGCTCCCACCGCACGGCAGCCCGCATATCCATCAGCACAACCAGCAGGTAGCCGACGCCCAGGTCGACCCCCGCCACCACCCCCGCCTGCTCGTTCAGCATCAGCAGGTTGGGCCGGCGCCCGCCGCTGGACTCGCCGGGGCCAAGCTCTACCACCATGCCTTCGGCCGCCAACTCATCGACCAGCGCCGAGACGGTTGCCTTGTTCAGACCGCTCATCTTCGCCATGGCCGCCCGTGAAATCGGGGACTGCCGCAGGAGCAGATTGAGCACAATTCCTTTGTTCAGCTCTTTGACCAGTCCCTGGTCGCCCGTTCGAACCTGCGTCATTTCGCAATCTTCCTAACCAAATCAACCGGATGGACCCATCGTAAACTTTTCGTACTTCAGTGGTCAAGTGAGAGGAAATCGACCGCACATCAACGAAATCTCGCACACAACATAGTTTGATGATCAAACTAAGTAGGAGGCAAACATTCATGACTACTCCGCGTTGGCAGACCAGTGTCGGCATTTGGGCCTTTGGTGCGACTGCGACCCGCTTCGTCCCCGGTGGCTACCATCCTGAATCCATGGCGGCTGACACCGTCGAAAAGGTAAAGACCGCCGTCGAAGGCCTCGGCCCCCTGGTCGACGGCTACGAGTTCCACTACGAAACCGAAATCACCGATGGCAACGCCGAACAGATCAAGCAGGCCCTCGGCCCGGATCACGACATCTACACGATTTGCTACGGCCTGGTGCCGAACCCCCGGTTCAAGTACGGCTCCCTCGCTAACCCCGACGCCGCCCTGCGGGCCGAGGCCGTCGACCACATCAAGCGGGGCATCGACCTGGCCGCCAACGTCGGCGCCAAGTTCATCTACTGGCCGGGCAACGAAGGCTACAACTATCCGTTCCAGCGGGATTATGCGAAGACCTGGAACTGGTTCCTGGAGGGCATCCAGGCCGGCGTCGAGCATGCCAACAGCAAGAACGTCACCTTCCTGCTGGAGCATAAGAACAGCGAGCCCGCCATGCAGATCCTCATGCGGAACATCGGCACGTCGATGTACATCGTCAAGAAGATCAAGGAGATGGGCACCGACACCCGCAATCTGAAGGTGAACATGGACTGGCAGCACCTGATCATGAACAACGAGCCCCTGGGCGAATGCGCCGCCCACCTGCTGTACGAGAACATGCTGGGCCATCAGCACGCCAACTCCGGCTGGGGTTCGTTCGATGATGACAACATGACGGGCACCCAGTTCATCGAGCAGCAGATCGACCTGATCCGTGAGCTGCAGAAGGGCGGCTACGGCAAGAACGGCGAGCGCATCGGCTTTGACCTCTTCCCGTACACCGAAGATGCCGTTGAGGCCGTCAAGCGGTCGGTCATCCAGTTCGAGTACATGCGGGAAGTCGCCCTGCGCATCGATGATGCGGAGATGCAGGCTGCCAAGGAGAAGGCTGACGCCGTGGGCGCCTACCGGGCGTTCTGGAAGGCCCTCGGCCTGACGCCGGAGTTCGAGAAGACCGTTTATGAGCGCTACAGCAAGCGGGGATAAGTGCATGCAGCCGTTGTTTATCGGCATTGATATTGGCACGTCGGGCGCCCGGGTGATCGCGGTGGATGCGGAGGGCCGGCTGGTCGCCATGGCGACGCAGGAGTATCCGCTGCTGATGCCGCAGCCCGGGTGGACGGAGCAGCACCCGACCGACTGGTGGGATGCGGTGGCCGCGTGTTTGCGGCAGGTGACCGCACAGGTAGATGTTGGTCATGTCAAGGGCATCGGCCTGACGGGGCAGATGCATGGCTCCGTCTTCCTTGATGCGGCGGGTTCGGTCATTCGACCGGCGCTGCTTTGGAACGACCAGCGGACTGAGGCTGAGGTTGCGGAGATTACCGATCGGGTGGGCTATGAGCGGCTCCTGGCCCTGTGCGGCAACCGGGCGCTGACGGGCTTTACCGCCCCGAAGGTGCTCTGGCTGCGGAATCATGAGCCGGAGCATTACGCCCGGCTGGCGCACCTGCTGCTGCCGAAGGATTACATCCGCTACCGGCTGACGGGCCGTTTCGCGACGGACGTGTCGGATGCGTCTGGCACGCTGTTGCTGGATGTGGCGGCGCGGGCGTGGTCGCTGCCTGTGGTGGAGGCGTTGGGCATCGACCCGGCGATTCTGCCGGCGCTGCATGAGGGCACGGGCATTACGGGGCAGGTTACGGCTGCTGCCGCGGCTGCGACCGGCCTGCCCGAGGGGATTCCCGTGGTAGGCGGCGGCGGCGACCAGGCTGCCGGAGCCGTGGGCGTGGGGCTGGTGGCGCCGGGGATGGCGTCGCTCAGCCTGGGCACGTCGGGCGTGGTCTTTGCGGCTTCGGCCACCCCGGGCCACCTGAGCGCCGGGGCCGGCGGTGCGGTCACCCCCTCCGGCCTCCCGGCCGAGGCGCTCTCCACTGTGCATTCCTTCTGCCACGCCGTGCCGGGCATGTGGCATGTCATGGGTGTGATGCTCTCCTCCGGCGGCTCCCTGCGCTGGCTGCGTGACGCCCTGTACGCCCGCGAGACGGCCGAGGCCCGGGCAGGGGGCCGCGAGCCCTACGACGTGCTGACCGGCGAGGCAGCCGACGCGGCGCCCGGGGCGGAGGGGCTGTTGTTCCTGCCGTACCTGACGGGCGAGCGGGTCCCCCACCCTGACCCCAGGGCCCGGGGCGCCTTCGTGGGCCTGGGCCTCGGCCACGGGCGGGGGCACATGGCCCGGGCCGTGCTGGAAGGCATCGCTTTCGGCCTGCGGGACAACCTGGACCTGATTCGGGCCCTGGGCGTGCCGGTCGGCGAGTTGCGCATCACCGGGGGCGGGGCAAGAAGCCCGCTCTGGCGGCAGATTCTGGCCGCCGTGCTGGAGGCGCCCCTGCGCCTGCTGGCCGTGGACGAGGGCCCGGCCTTTGGCGCCGCGATCCTGGCGGCGGCGGGCACCGGGCACTTTGCCGACGTGCCGGCGGCCTGTGCCGCCATGGTCCGCCCCGCCGAGGGTGTCGCTGTGGACCCGGCTTTGGCGGAAGCGTATCGCAAGTGCCTGCCCGTCTTTCGGAAGGGGTATGTGCAGTTGAAGCCGGTCTTTCCGGAACTGGGGGGTCTGTAGCGGCCTTCGGCGGGCGGGTCCGGCCAGGGGCGCTCGTCGCGGCGCAGCGGCTTATACTTCGGTATCATCTTTGCTGCCGCAAAGATGGTGAACTAACGCTGCGATGCTCCTCGACCCCTGACCGGACCCGCTCGCCGGTGTCACGCCGCCTCCAAAAGTTACCGGGGCGCAGAGAGAGGGCCATCGAGGCCCTCTCTCTGCGTTCGTCATCTTGGCGTTTGCGCCCGCCCCTGTGGGGCCCACCAGGCCCCCTACCAGGCTCACGCCGCATTTGCACGCGCAACCCCCGAAAACCCGTGCAAAGATGGCGGGTACCGTTGTTTGTGCCCCGAAACCCGCATGCCGTGCCCGCTCCGGTCATCCCTGCACGCGTTTCCGGGCGCCCGCCATGCAAAGACGGTTTGAGCCCCCTTGACAACCGTCTCCGTCCTGCATATTGTTTAGATAGCTAAAGGATGGATGCACGATGAATGAGACCGACTACCTGGCCAGCATGGTCTTCTGGGTGAAGCGGGCCTACCTCGCGGCCCGGAAGGCGATGGACCAGTCTCTGGCCGAGTTTCACCTGACCGGCTCCCAGTTTGAACTGCTCCGCCACGTGCTCGACCGGGACGGCATTGAGCTGCGGACCCTGCAGGAGCGCCTGCACATCTCCTCCGCCACCATCACCCGCCTGGTTGACGGCCTTGTCAGCCGGGGCCTGGTCCGCCGTGTCACCAACCCCGAAGACGCCCGGGTGAAGATGCTCTACGTCACAGCCGCCGGCCGGGACCTTGGGCAGGAAGTGCACCGCCGGGCGGCTCAAATCGAAGCCCGCATGCTGGCGGGGTTCTCGCCCGCCGAACAGGCCCTGGCCAAGGAGTTCTGTGCCCGCATGGTCAGCAACCTGGGTGAGGCCGGGTCCGAGGTCAGCGATATCGAATAGTTTCTGCGCCCATTTACTTAGCTAGCTAGAGTTTGCCTACCTAACAAATATACGATGAGGGGGATGCACATTGTCAGGTCTTCGCATGGGTATGATTTCCGGTGCCATCGCAGCGGGCGCCAACGTACTGTTGCTGTACGCCGCCCAGGGGCTGGGGGTCAGCCTCCTGATGCCAAACCCGTCTGACCCGTCGGGTGCGTATCAACCCATGCTCTGGTTCTTCCCGGCCAGCCTCAGCCTGCTGTCGGGGTTGGTGGCGCCCGCCGTGCTGGCTTTGTGCCAGCGGGCTGCGAGCAAACGGCCCCTCATGGCCTTCCGCATCGTCGCTGCCATCGTGCTGGTCCTGTCGTTTGCCGGCCCGCTGTTCCTGCCCGCCCAGGTCGACCTGGCCACGAAAATCACCCTCAACCTCATGCACGTCGTCGCAGCCATCCCCATCATCGCCATCGTCAAACCCCACACGAAAGAAGGCCTGTAATCCTTTGAGGAGCGGACAAATTCTGGTCACCGGAGCAACCGGCAATGTAGGCGCCGCTGTCGTGCAATCGCTGCTGGAGGCTGGCGCGCCCGTCGTCGCCGCCGTACGGAATATCGACAAGGCCCGCAGCCAATTGGGCGACGCCCTTTCATACGTAACCTTTGACATTACCGACCCCACCACTTTCGCCCCGGCGCTGGCGGGCATCGACCGCATCTTCCTCATGCGGCCGCCGGTCATCACCGATATGCACAAGGTCCTAACTACCCTCCTCGCCGCGGCCGAAAAGGCAGGCGTCCGTCAGGTCGTCTACCTGTCGGTCTCTGGTGCCGACAAGATTCCGTTCAACCCGCACCGTTCGGTGGAACGGGTCCTGCAGCAATCCACAATTCCCTGGACCATTCTGCGGCCAGGCTTCTTCATGCAGAACCTGAACATGCACCACACCCGCCTGATTCAGGAACGTGGCGAAATCTGCGTGCCGGCCGGTCGGGGCAAGACCGCCTTCATCGACACGCGCGATATCGGCGAGGCGGCGGCGAAGGTCCTGACGCAGAAAGGGCACGAACGGAAGGCATACACCCTGACTGGGACCGAGGCCCTCACTTACTTTGAGGCAGCCGAGATCTGCACCGCGGTGTGGGGCCGGCCCATCAAATACAGCAACCCCTCCCCCCTCGCCTTCCGCCGGGTGATGCTGGCGCAGGGCTACCCCAGTGCGTTCGTCAACTTCATGATCATGCTCTATTTCCTGACCCGGGTCGGGGGCGCGGCCAGAATCACCAACGACTTGCCGAACCTGCTCGGGCGGGCGCCCCGCTCCCTGCGGGACTATGCTGCCGACTACGCCGACCACTTCGCCCCGATAGGCTGATGGAAAGGCCACCGCACCCAATTGGGTGCGGCGGCCTCGCTTATGGCGACCTTATCATCACTTGTTTTCCATTGTGTTGTCCTTATCTTGCACTTATCTTACCCTTGTGCCAACATATCGCCAACTCGTTTTGACATTGTGTTGGACTGATTACGGCCTTATCTGCCCCTTATGTTTGTTTGGCTAAAAACATTGGCGCATAAGGTCAAGATAAGGAGACCGCCACCTCTACACTTGGTGGCCACAAGGTAGCGATTACCCGTGCGTCGGGTAATGATCACGTCATGGAAGCCGCTGCATGACCCATGATAAGGAGAACACAATAAAGGAAAGCGGGCGCCGCATGAACTGCGGGCCCGCCTTGTGCTTTATCCACTAATGATTGATCTCGATCTCGCCGATGCCGCCGCTGATTTCGACGTCGACCCGGTTCTGGGCGTTGTCGTAGCCGGGCGTCACGTAGTAACCGTCACGGAGCGAAAACATGCCGTTGTACTTGGTCGAGCCGATGCCCTTGCTGGCACGGATCTTGGCTTCCATCCCATCGGGGATGCGGAGCGTCGTCTCGCCGATGCCGGTCTTCATCTTCACATCGAACTTGCCGGTGGCGGGCAGGGTCAGGTTGACTTCCCCAACGCCCGTCTCCACTTCGAACCGATTGAGAATCAGACCGGTCAGATCGATGTTCGATTCACCGACGCCGGTGCCCACCTTCAGATCCATGGACACATTCTTGGCCAGCTTCAGGTCCCACACGCCCTGGCCCCGCCGGGTGTTGATGTTCGGAATGTTGAACCCGCCGGACTGCAGAATGAACGTCATGTCGCCGTTCGAACCGTAGTAGTCCTTGCTGATCCGCTCTCCGGCCAGCTTGCCAACCGTGCCTTCGACCAGCTTATCGCTGCTGGAGGAGGCCGAGAGCCGGAACTCGCCGACGCTGGAGTGGATCTGGACGGTCGCCCGCTTGGCATCCTTCACATCTTCGCTGACGTTGATGATTTCGGCAGGGCCGGCGGTCGTGTCCCACTGGCCGTTGAAGTTGATGCCGAGGTTGTCGCCAAACCAGACAGCGCCGCCGATGATGGTGATGATGAGACCCAGCACCAGCCAGGAGCCCCAGGAGGTGCGCCGGCCGATGATCATGTCAAGGCCGACGGCAATCAACCAGACGGGCCACAGGCGCCACATCATCTCCCAGATGTTGAAGTCCAGAATGCCGAAGTTATTGACGAGGAAGGCCAGGCCAAGCAGGATGAGGATCGCCGGGCCGACGACGCTGCGGGGCCGCCGGGGCCGCTCGGGCGTGGTCGGAGGCGTGGGGGATGTCGGGGGCATGGTGTTCTGGGGGTTCATCGGATTGGGTTCCACGGTGATATATCCTCCTTAGCGCTTGAAGACGCGGCCCTCGGTGAGGGCGTAGACGCCGATCAGAATCATGCCGACGGGGACGATGAACTTGAGGAACATGCCCATCACGGAGCCGATGAGGACCAGGCAGCCGATGCCGCCAAGCACTGCGGCCACGATGAGGGCCCAGGAGTAGCGGTGGCGGTCAAGGGCCCGGTACCAGACGGCCACAAAGGTGGCGGCCAGGCCGAAGAAGAAGATGACGCCGCCATCGAACAGGTTGAAGCTGATGGTTTCGATGAAGGTGACGGCCGCCAGGGTGAGCATCACACCGCCGGGGATGAGCGGCCAGACCTGGTCACGCCGGGTGGCGTGCACCGCCAGGAACGCACCGCCGAGGAGCAGGAAGAAGATGGTGCCCATGATGTTGCCGCCGTTGGGCATCAGGATGCGGAGGCCCGAAAAACCGAGGCCGGCGGCGGGGAAGAGCGCCCACCATTTCTGCTTGTCGGTGGCGAAGACCGAAAGGAATACGGCGGCACCGCCGAGGAACATCAGGCCGATGATGGTGTCACGCAGGAAGTGGACTACGTTAAACTGACCCAGCAGGAACAGGGCGCCAAAGCCGATGAGCAGTACTCCGATGATCCAGTTCTTATCAAGTCGACGGGCATCCATGAAGATCACCTAACCCTTATCTGTGTCTGCAATCTCACTATAGATCGAATCACGTTGTGTTACATGTGCCGGTACGCACATTCTGTGATGCGGCAACTATGCCATTCGTCATGGTTTCACCCGCTCACATCCTATGAGACTGCTGCAAGGGTCCTCTACCCTTCAACAAATCGCGAGAAATTTTCGGGTGGGCGCGCGAAAAGGGCACGGATGGCGATTGCCGCTCCGTGCCCTTGTTAGATTTCATGCCCGTCGAGGTAGATGGTGGGCCGGTTGATGACGCAGTCGTAGTGGGTTTCGGCCGCGTTGGCGCCGCCGAAGTGGGTGTTGCTGCCGAGGGCGATGTGGGCGGTGCCCAGGATCTTTTCGTCGAGGGGCGCCCGGCCCCGGAGGCGGGCGCCCGGGTTGGTGCC
>JARBUG010000128.1 GCA_029239785.1 Symbiobacteriaceae bacterium
TGGGGCGGGGGAACCTTTAGCCCGTTCAGGCGGGTGGCGAGTCGGAAGGGGCCCAACCCTTCCTCGGTCGTCCATGTGAAGATCTTCTGGACCCATGGCGCCGTGGTTTCATTGACGGCGATGGTTCTTGTCGGCTTGTCGAATGTGTAGCCATATGGCACCCGACCATTAGGGGAGAACCCCTGCTTTACCTTGGTCCACTTGCCGCGCCCGGTACGTTCCCGAATCTTGGCCTTTTCATATTCGGCGATGGCGCCGCGGATGGAGTAGAAGAGGCGTCCTTCATCCGTGTCTTTCCACTCGAAGTTGATGAATTCAAGTTTGATGCCGGCACTCTGGATTTCCTCGGTGATGAGAAGTTGGTGGGAGAGGTTACGTGCAAGTCGGTCGGGATCATAGACGACCAATCCAGCGATTGCCCGGTTTGCGATGGCCTCCCGGAGCTTAGTCATGCCGGGGCGCCCGAGCACGTCGCCAGGAACGCCTTCGTCGACGAACTCGACGACCTCAACGGCGCCAAGTTCGACAGCTCTCTGGCGAGCGGCCTCGATCTGGGACGCAAGGCTGGCGCCGAACTTGGCCTGTTCCTCGGTGCTGACTCGGGCATAGACGGCCCAGACGCTCATCGCAGTCACTCCTGAGTGTGATAGTCACCTAGTATCGGGTGCTTATCTCAAATATTACCTGATCCGGGTCGTTGAGGCAACTTCCTTTGCTGGTAGGGAATAGGCGATTCATCGACAGGAAACGACACGGACGGCGAGATACATATCAAACTGAGGATATTGGAGAGGGGGAGGATCTTGGGGAAGGTGAGGTTGGAAGGACCACCTCGGAAGCGGCGTGTTAGGGAGATCGAATACTACGTGGTTGTCGAGGGGAGCCCGAACCCCGAGGTCCTGTTGCAGAACTATATTTGGTGTCTAAAGCAAAGGGAGGCGGTTCGCTTGTCCGACCTTCCCTCGGAGAACTCTTCGGATTAAGAAGGGGCAGGCGAGGTCGCCTGCCGGTAGTTCCCGATGGGGCTCTCTGCATATAGAGAAGACCGTCCGGCGTGAGCTCGGACGGTCTTGTCATTTCCTTACGACTCCCCGCTCTGGTCTTGGTGGGAGACGTGGTTCACCAGACTGGCGACTTCGCGCAGCCAGACCCCGACCTCTGGCTGCTCTTCGGTAACCCGCTGAAGGGCCTGGGCCTTCTCAACAGTGTCGATACCAAGGCGGGCCAGGATCGCACCGATCTGGATCCGCTGCCTTGTCCTCTCCTTCCGGGCTTGTGCTTTTGCTTGCTGGGCCAGGAGGCGCTTCTGAGCCTCCAACTGCCTGATTCGCGTCTCCGTGTCTGCCATGCGCTGTTCCAGTGATTTTCCCGCCATGGGCGATGCACCTCCCGGTACTCCTTGCTGGTAGGTACGCCAATCGAGGCAAAGGTGGTCGGTACTGCGGCGCGTTTCATCGCTAGGCGAAGCGGATATTGGGGCGGGTGCTCACCTCCCAGCGAATACGCATGCGTCCCCATTCACGCGAGGTGGCCCCCGTGGTACCCTCATCCCGAGCGAAGCGAAGGGCGCAACTATACATCGGCTTCGCCGATGTGTTGCGGCATGGGGCTCCGCCCCCTGCACCCCTGGCCAGGGCGCCCCATCCCGCATCTGCCGATGCGTGACGGGGGCCCCCGCCCGGTCCCATCGGGCATCGCCGCATCCGGCGTGGGAGGTGGCACCGCGTGGCGATCTACTACATGAACGTTCAGGTCATCGGCCGCAGCGGTGGGCGTACCGCCACCGGCGCCGCTGCCTACCGCGCCGGCGAGCGCATCGTCGACGAGCGGACCGGGCAGGTCTACGACTACACCCGACGCACCGGGGAGATCGAAACGGAAATCATGGCTCCCCAGGGGGCGCCTGAGTGGGCGCAGGATCGCTCCCGCCTGTGGAACGAGGTGGAGAGGGCAGAGCGCCGGGGCGATGCCCAGGTCGCCCGAGAAATCGTCGTGGCCTTCCCCAAAGAGTTGACCCCCGGCGAGCAGCGTGAGCTGATCCGGGGGTACGTCCAGGAGCAGTTTGTTTCCCGCGGAATGGTTGCCGACGTGGCCATTCACCGGAATCCCGACAACCCCCACGCCCACATCATGCTGTCGATGCGGGAACTCGGGCCGGAGGGCTTCTCAGCCAGGAAGAACCGGGACTGGAACAAGCCCGAGGCTCTGCTTCAGTGGCGGGAGCAGTGGGCAACCCATGCGAACCGCGCCCTGGAGCGGGCTGGCGTCGAGGGTCGGATCGACCACCGCAGCTTGAAGGATCAGGGTTCCGAACGACTGCCGCAGGTCCACCTGGGGCCGCATGCGTCTGCCCTGGAACGCCAGGGAGTAAAGACGGAGAAGGGGAACCACAACCGCACGGTCCAGGAGCACAACGGCGTGGTCATAAATCTGGAGAAGGCCCGGGAAGAGCGGCGAGTACTGCAGGTCGAGAAGGTTGTCTCTGAACGGCACGCTGCGCGCCTACAGGCCGGGTGGCCCACCCCCCAGGCCAAGGCGCTCGCTCAGCTGGAGTACTACGTCTGCGGCGGGAGCCAACTGAGTTGGGATCAGACGCGTGATCTTCAGAAGCAGCAACTGCAGGAATTGACTGGAGTCAAGAGTCAACTGTCCGAGATTGCGAGCGATGAGAAGCGGCTGAACCGTGCTACACTGTCGCTGGACAATCAGAGACAAGCCGCAGCGCACCGTGCGGCGCTGAAAGCACCCATCCCGACTCTGAAGCGTTTCTTCAGCAAGGACGCCCGCGAGGAGTATCGGCGGACAGAGGAGCAGGTCCAAGTCTGGGGCAACGAGGCACGCAAAGCGGGCGTGTCTTCGGAGGATGACCTGAAGGAGCAGCGGTCGCGGTTCGAGCGAGACCGGGCCAAGGTGCCGGCCCTGGAGGAGAAAGTCGTTTCCGTCGGAGGGATGCTGGAGCGCATCGCCAAGGCCCTGGATGGCTTTGCCCAGGAGCAGGACCGGGAGGTGCAGCAGCGGTGGGAGCAGATGCAGAGGCGTAGACGCGGCGACAGGGAGCGCGAAAGCGGCTATGACCGGGGGCGTTGACTTACACACCATGCCGCCCGGCTGAGAGGCTAGAACAGCCCCGGAGCCACGGCAGTCAAGCAGAGACCAACGCCAGAGTCCTCACGCTTGACGGCCGGGGCTTCGGGGCGCACAATCAGCCGGGCCGGGCGGCAGGGGGGGACCACGTTGCCTACGGGCCGTCAAGGGTCTGAAATCTGCACGGGGAATCAATGTTCCTCCCTTGACCGCCCTACGGCAACGTGGTGCACAACAATCAAGGCGGCCCCGCCAGGTGTGGCGGAGCCGCCCATCTCGAGGCCGCAGCCTGGTTTCGCATAGCCTAGGCCCTGTGTCCAATGCCCACACTTGTTTCGGAAGTCGATAAACTACTTACCGAAGAGATGCTTCAGATGTATACTATGGGTGGGTCCTGACCTGAGAAAGGGGAGACCGCCATGCTGATGAAGCTAGACGGCATCCAGAAAGAACTGCGTCACGGCCGTAGTAGGGAAGATGAGTTTGAAGGAGTCACCCTGCACGTTCGCGATGACCGGTTGGGCGTACAACTTGACGTCAACATCTTCCCGGTGTACTGCACCAACTGCCAGCAACAACTGCCGCACCTTTACTACGCAGACGGGTCACGGTACAGTTTGGTCGGCTATTTTCCGTGCGACTTGTGCGGCACCACTATCACCTTGATTGATTCAGATAACATCGTTGAGTACCACGAGATTTACACCAACGAAGGCCAATTAAGGGTGGAATACCGCAAACTATACAAGCTGGACAACGACGTTTGGAGTGCGGTCAAAGGGGCGACGGGCTATGACATCATCGCTCGGTACAAGGGCCAGAAGGTGTTGCTCGCCCAAGTGATAACCGACATCTGTGCTGCGGCCAAAATCGATTTGTCAAAACTGGACGGTGGCCCCTACATAACAGACAAGCGGTTTGGCCGACTGCCTATCCTCATCAATCGTTGGCTCTGGCTACTACACCGCCTGAAGATTGCTTGAGGCCCAAGGTGGTCCGTTAATGGCCTCGCCACGCACTGGATAATGTGCGAGTCAAGTGGGTCGTATAGTTCTGCAATCTGCTCGGTTTGGTTCAGGCCGCATCCGCGAAGGACCTATTAGACGGCAGTGCAGAAGAGGCACCGTGGAGCAGACTGCCACAATGTTATGATAATAATGGCAGGAGGCAGAGCCAAATCACTCCGAAAGGACGTGGGTTGGGTGTCCAGGGAGCAGGTCGTAGGTCCCTGAGTCCCGTTTTCCGCAACCGGTTGCCGTTCCTGCCACGCTATCTTTTCCTGCCTGCGCCTTTCTAGCGCCCAGAACCCCAATCGGCGGAGTTGTTGTAATTTCGGACGTTGCTCCCTAACAAGGTAATCATCACCGGCACGCTGCACAAGCAGATCTTCTTCGTGGCCGACGACGACCTCGTCCGGCACATGGGCGAAGATATCCCGTTCACCACCTTCGTCGATCTGCCGGGTATCAACCCGGGCGACGCCGTCAACATCATGCCCATCGTCGAGCACGTGGGCTTTGAGCTGACCGACGCCTGCGACGATGACACCACCACCGATTGCGGCTGCGACGACGACGGAACCGGGACGACGTCGGGCTTCGACATGAGCGATCCCTACATGGAGGAGCCGGTCTCCCCGATCTTCCGCCGCCTGATTCAGCGCACGGTGATTCAGTTGGTGGTCCGCGGCAGCGAGGAGCAGCCCATTCGGCTGGCCACCGCTGCGCTGCCTGCCACCGTGGTTGCCGGTACTTCCTGCTAAGTTGGCTGCGTGAACGCAAGACACCCCGCCGAGTGATCGGCGGGGTGCTTTGCGGTGCGCGGCGATTCTGCCCTCGTCCAAGGAGAGCGTCCGCCCACTGCAGAATGTTGACGAAAAATGTTGCGGTTGTGGTGAACCATTGGACATAACATGGCTTCTCCTATGCAGCGGCGCCGCTACTTTGAGGAGGATGGTCCCCAGTGAACGAAGTGTTTCTCATTCAACAAACGCAGGCGGGTGATGAGCACGCCTTTGAGCAACTCTACCATCTATACATCGGACAAGCTGTTCGTGTCGCATACCTGATCACCCGGAGCCAGCAGGCGGCGGAGGATGCGGCCCAGGAGGCCTTCATACAGGTCCTGCGTCGGATTCACACCCTGCGTGACCCGCAGTCCTTCCGGCCCTGGTTCTACAGCATCCTGCACAATGCCGCCCGGCGGACGGGACGCAAGGGGAGAGGCTGGTCCTTCTTCCCGTTCGACTTGCTGAACCGGGGTGAGCCCGACAGCCAGGCCGCTGCAGTGGAAGAGATCATCGAAGGGCGGCTGGAGGTGGAAGCGCTGCGGGCGCTCATCGGCCAGCTCCCGGAGATTCACCGGGAAGTGATCGTCCTTCGCTACTACGCCGGCCTGACCGAGCCGGAAATGGCGCAGGCGCTGGACCTGCCCCCGGGCACGGTCAAGTCCCGGCTGCACGGCGCCCGGCAGCGCCTCCTTACGCAACTGAAAAACCAAGATTCCGCTGATGGGAGGGTCCATAGTGTCTTACGATGAGCAAATTCGGGCGGCGCTCGAAGCCGAAGCTGCCCGTGCACAAGTGCCGGCCCGGGAGATTCTGCACCGGGTGAAGCAGTCCGGGGTGCGGGTCCGGCGGCCGTACCTGCTTCAGATGGGTGGCCTGATTCGGACAGCCGCCGTGGTCGCAACGGTGGGCGCCCTGGTCGCCACGGCGTTCTGGGGCGGCAGCCTGGTGGGCAAGCGGACCGCCGGCCAGGTCGCGACCGGCCCGGCTGGCACAGGTTCACAGCCGGCAGCGGTTCCAGAAGCCGCTTCCGGACCTGTGACTGCGTACGAGAGCCACAACCTCGGTTTCCGGGTCACCTTCCCGACGCAGTTCATCGGGCCGGACAAGGATGAGCGGGGCGCCCTGGTCTTCAACGCCGACAATGTGATCTTTACCGTTGAGCGGCGCCCCCGGCCGCAGGGGCAGGTCATCGAAGATCTGCTGGGCGATCTGGTCGCCGAGAACCTGAAAGAGAGCCGCCGGCTCAAGCCCACCGATCTGGGCATCGGCCTCATGGGCGGCCGGGATGTGGCCCACATCCATACTGCGTACATCAGCGCTGCGGGCTGGTTTGAGCGGGAGACGTACGGATTTCTGACCGGTGAGCATCAGTACGTCATCACCTGCGGCGGGCGCCCCGGCGAGCAAACCGCATGGGCCGTGGTCGGCCCCATCTGCGGTCAGGTGATGGAGGGCCTGGAGATCGGCACCGACCTGGGCTTCATTGGCGTGAAGCAGGCGGTGGAAGCGGCCCGCACGGCTGTTCCGGGCGAGCTGGAAGTGACGATGGTGTTGCTTGAGGAGCGGTTCAATGTGCAGGGCGTCGGCGTGCAGCCGGTCTGGCGGGTGCACGTGATCGCACAGGGCGAGCAGCAAACGGAATACGAGGTCATCATCGATGCCCGCTCGGGCAAGGTGCTCTACGTTCAGAACGTTGCCACCGGCGAGCGGAAGACGCCGTAGAACAGGAGGGTCCGGCAGGGCGCTGATCGCCTTGCCGGACCTCTTTCGCTGCTTGCGGGGTTAGTGCTGGATCTTTGTGCCCAGGACGGTCAGGAACTTGGCCATCCAGTCCGGGTGGGCCGGCCAGGCGGGTGCCGTGACCAGATTGCCGTCCACATGAGCCTTGTCGACCGGAATGTCAGCATACTTGGCGCCTGCGACCTTGACCTCGGGCGCCACGGCGGGGTAGCAGCTGCAGGACTTGCCTTCGATCACCCCGGCAGCGGCGAGAATCTGCGGGCCGTGGCAGATGGCGGCAATCGGCTTCTTCGCCTCGGCGAAGTGGCGGACGATCTCCAGCACCCGCTCGTTGAGCCGGAGGTACTCGGGCGCCCGCCCGCCGGGGATGACCAGAGCGTCGTACTGCTCGGGCTTGATCTCATCGAAGGTGGCGTTGAGCTGGAAGTTGTGGCCAGGTTTCTCGCTGTAGGTCTGATCGCCCTCGAAGTCGTGGATCGCGGTGCGCACCTTGTCGCCGGCTTTCTTGCCGGGGCAGACGGCATCAACCGCATGGCCGACACCCAGCAGGAACTGGAAAGGCACCATGGTTTCATAGTCTTCCGTGAAGTCGCCAACCAGCATGAGGATCTTCTTTGCCATCGCAATCTCTCCTCTCGGTTTTTCCCCACGGGAATCTTGGGCCTGAAGAGAATTCGATACGCCGATCTGTGATCCTTCACAATTTACAATAGATAAATAATTGGTCGAGTGGGGGCCATGCCGCGCATAGGAGTAGGGGTGGGGGTGACGATGGTGCTGGTCTACAGGGCCCGGCTGGCAGATGACGCCGCACGCGTGGTTTCCGTGTCGGTGCAGAGGGGGCGCGTCGGGGCGGGCCTTGGGACCGGGCGCCTCCGCACCCTATGCGGCGTGATGATCCGGTATGCGACGGCTGATGGCCGGGTTCGGCGTCACCGGGGCGGGCTGCTCGCGGCCCTGGCGCCCGGGGCGGTGGTGCGGGCGGTCTCCTGCCAGATGGAGGGCAGGGAGGTGCTGGTCAGCCTGCGGGCGGCGGGCGGCGCCGGGCGCCGGGCCGAGCCCCCGGGGGTCACTCTTTCCGACCGCTTCGCCCTGCCCTTCGGGCTCCAGGCCTGGGGCGTGACCGCCCTGAGCGGCGCCCGGGTCTGGCTGCGCCTCACCTGCCGGGCCCGGCCCCGGGCGCTGGCCCTGCGCGGCACCCTCCGGCTGATCCTGGAGACGCCGGGCGGCCCGCTGCGCCTGCGTCTCCCGTTCCTGCGGGTCGTGGCCGCTCCTGAGGTGCCCGATGGCCTGCGGTGGCGCTCGTCATGGCGGGTGGACGGGCTTTTCACCCGGGTCGATCCCGGGGGGCAGATCAGCGGAGAACTGGCGCTCTCAGTCCGCTGCGAGGGGCGCCCGGGGGCTCCGGCCACTGCCCTGGACGTCGCCGACCGGCCGCCGCCGCCCGCACTGAAGCTGATTCGTGAAGTGACCGGCCAGGTTACCGGCCTGTCAGCCGAACCGGCCGGCCCGGACTGTGCCGTCGTGCGGGGCGCCGTGGATCTGGATATCTACGGGGTGGATGGTGTGGGCGCCAGCCGCTGGGCGGGGCGCACCGTGCCCTTCGCTGAATTGCTGGCTGTGGCCGACGGAGACAGGTTTGAGCCGGAGGCCCGCATTGAGCGGCTGCAGCATGGCCCCGGCGGCATTCAGGTGGCCCTGGCCCTGCGAGTAACAGCCCTCCGCACGGAGATCGTGAACCTGGGGGGCGCTGCCTACCGGGTCGAACGTGTGGCTGGCACGGCGGACAGGACCGTGCTCCTGACGGAACGGCCCGACGGCCCGGCGCCCGACGGCCCAGGGCCCGGCGCCCCCCGGGCTCGCCCCGCCTCCCCCTGGCTCGACCTGACGCCCCAGCCCGCCCCGCCCCAGGCGCCCCGCGACACCCAGGCCCACATCCCTCTCCCGGCCCCGGCCCACGCCGTCACGGCCCTCCAAATCACCGACACCGGACGCATCGAGGCCCTGATCAAAACCAGCGACGGCCTCAGACTCATCTCCGGCCAAATCACCGGCGGCGTGAAAACACCGGTCGCCGCCACCGCGTATCCCGTGTTGCACAACGACGCCTGGCAGCTGAACCTCATCATCACACAGGAAGAAAATGGCGGCGAAACCTCGTGAAAGTCGCTGGACAGTAAAGCGTGTGCATGATAGAATCGTTTTTGTCGCCAAGATGGTCGCTTAGCTCAGTTGGTAGAGCACGTGCTTTACACGCATGGGGTCGGGGGTTCGAGTCCCTCAGCGACCACCACACAAAAACCGCCCGGGAGATTTCTCCCAGGCGGTTTTTCTCGTTTTGCACTACCTCTGCTCTTTCGCCGCCAGTCCCGCCAGCGCCGTCAGCGACATGCGAATCAGCGCCATCTCGCCTTCTTTGAAGGTCCGATGCGTCGCATGGTCGGCAATCGCCATATGCTCGCTGCTCGACTCGCCTACCTCCCGCGCCTCGCCGCCGTCCAGCACAAAGCCCGCAGCGGCCCGCCAACCCCGGTACTGCGCCACCACAAAGAGCGTGTCGGCCTCCATTTCAACCGCCAGGACGCCTGCCTGCCGCAGCAGCGCCGACTCGGCCTCCGGGTCGGGTGCATAAAACGCATCGCCCGTGGCCACCACGCCTGCGTGCGCCGCAACCCCGGCAGCCAGTCCCGCCGTAACCAGGGCCGAAGTCAGGGCAAAATCGGGCACAGCCGGGAACGAAAGCGGCAGATACCGGTTAGCCGTACCGCCGCCCCGCACGCACCCGGTGGCAACGGCGATATCGCCCACCCCGAGGCCCGGGGCCACGGCGCCCGCCGACCCAACCCGCAGGAAGGTATCGCAGCCCAAGGCGCCCAGCTCCTCCATGGCAATGGCGGCGGCAGGGCCGCCCATGCCCGTCGAACAGACCGTCAGCCGCTGCCCCTGGTAGTAGCCGGTGTAAATGTAATACCCCCGCGTCGCTGAAACGACGCGGCACTCATCCAACTGCTCCGCAATCAGGCGGCCCCGCAAATGACTGCCGGGAATCAACACATACCGCGACAAATCTTCCCGCCGCACCTTGATATGATGTTCGGAGAACGCCTCGCCCGGCCCCAGCGCCGGGACGAACTCAGCATAAGCGTGTTCAGGATTGATCAGCGGCAAGCGAGTTTCACCTCTTCACCCATCTGGCCACGGGCACCTCGCGCCGGAAACCGAGCCGGCGGAAAAGGGCGACCGGAGCCGTATCATCAAGCGGTACTGCAAGGCCCACCTTGCGGGGCGCCTCATCCCAGAAACGGCGCACCACCTCGGTCAGCAGCCGGGTGCCCAGCCCCTGGCGGCGCCAGGCCGGGTCCACGCACAGGTAGTCTACCCAAGCGGCAGCAGGGTCAAGGCGCAGGCACCCGACGACCTGCCCCGCCACCGCCAACACCCACGCATTCTCCAGCCAGGTGGCCGGCTGCGTACGGTGATGTTCGAAGTTCTCCTGCACCAGCCAATCAATGCGTTCCAGGTCGGCGGTGCCGGCCCGGCGGACGAGCCCTTCGCCCGGTGACGCCACATCTCGCATTTCACCGGGATATAGCCAGGTGTGAAGGAGTATGGGCGCCTCGGTATCGTGCGAGTAGCCGCGCCACTCGGCCCAGGCCTGTCCTTCCTTGTTGCCCACGCCAATCAGCATGGAGAACGACGTGGCGCCTTCCTGCGCGGCCAGCGACGTGACGCGCGACTCCAGCCAGGCACCGGTGCCCAACCCTTCGACGGCCACGAGCGGGCCGTACAGTTCGGCCTCACCGGTACTGCGCAGCCGGTAACCCGCCATGCCCACCACGGTGCCGGTCTCATCTACCGCTGCCAAAAAGGTTCGCTTCGCGGTGCCCAGTTCGGCGGCCGCGTCGGCTTCCGTCTCCCACATCGGGCGGCCGATCAGGGCGCGCCTGGCCGCATCATCGGCCAGGGGAACAATCACGGGCAGGTCGTCCCGTGTCAGGGATCGGATGGTGGCCATCTTCACCCCTCCTTCCTTCTGGTAGGAAGAAAGGGTATTCCGCATAACTTCGCAAATTCCTGCAAGCGCGAGAAGGAGTGTCGCAACGACACCAAAATAGCAGGGCGCCCCGCCGGGGGGCGCCCTGTTCCGTCAAGCCTTACACGGCCCCGAAACCGGCGCCGCCAGGGTAAGCGGCGATGCCCGGGATACCAGCGGTTGTCGGATATGCGGAAGGAACGGTCGCGACCGTCGTCACAGGAACAGCGTACTCGTACACACGATAGACCGTGGCATTAGCAGCCGGGTACGCCGCATAGCCCGGGGCAATGGCGAGGTCGTTCGCCCCCGCCTGAGCGCCGATGAACGGTGAGTACGCCGCCGGGGACCCAAACGCTCCAAAGTTCAAGCCAAAGCACCTCCTTCCCTTATAGCCTATGTCTGCGCATCCGGCGTGGTGTGTGGGGCAGACTATGGCCAGAGGTGAAGTGCAAATATGACCGACACGCAGGAACGCCAGCCGACCGTTGGCGCCAAGTTCAAGCCCGTCGACGTCAAACATGCTACCCGCAAGGAAGATATGGACCGCATCCGCGGCATGCAGGAGATCCAGCGGCACGGCACCGGCCCGACCGACCATACCTCCAACCCGAGCGGCTGAGGCCGGGCCCCCCGGCCCGGCCTCTTTTCTTGATCAGCGTCCTGTCAGATATGGGGATCGTAGGTCCGGTAGGTGTCGTTCAAGGCATCCAGTACCAGGTCGTCGCTGTAATCTGCTGTCAGGTTGTTGGCCCCCGCATCACGGGCGGCTTCGGCCATGGGTTCATACGCGACCAGCGTCAGGCCCATCTCGTTCTCCAGACTCTCAATCGACATCATCTGGTCGGGCGTCAGGTTGGCCAGCCGATAGGGTGGCATCATGCATCGCATCTCCTCTGTGGAATACTTCTTCCAGCAGGATGCCCCGGGGGGCGAAATAGAATGTGACCGTGCAAAGGAGGAAGATGAGATGCTTCAGACACGCCTGTGCGATGTGTTAGAGATTCGCTACCCGATCATTCAGGGCGGGCTGGCCTACCTTGCGCTGGCCGATTTATGTGCGGCGGTCTCCGAAGCCGGGGGGCTCGGCCAGATCACAGCCGCCACCCTGCCAGACACCGAGGCCCTGCGCCAGGAGATCCGCAAGGTGAAGGAGCGCACCAGCCGGCCGTTCGCCGTCAACTTCGCCATGGGGTACCGCAGCCTTGAACCCTACCTGGACGTAACCCTGGAGGAGGGCGTCCGCCACGTGACGATCACGGGCGGTAATCCTGAGCCCTACATGAAGTACATAGATGCCCGGGTGCCCGGTGTCAAAAAGGTGATTCTGGTGGCCGGCGTGCGTGCGGCCCAAAAAGCCGAGAGCCTGGGTGCCGATGCGGTCATCGCCGTCGGATATGATGGCGGCGGCCATCTCGGTCGGGATGATATTGGCACCATGGCGCTGATCCCCCGGGTGGTGGATGCGGTGCAGATTCCGGTGGTCGCCAGCGGCGGCATTATGGACGCCCGTGGGCTGGTGGCCGCCCTGGCGCTGGGCGCCGAGGGAATCGAGATGGGCACCCGCTTTGTCGCCGTGCAGGAATGCGCTGCGCACCAGGCCTACAAGGACCTGCTGCTCAAGGCCAAGGAGACCGACACAGTCATCATGGAGCGCTCCATCGGGCGCCCGGCCCGGGTGCTGAAGACCGGTGGCGCCGAGCGGGTCCTGGCTGCGGAGGCCCAAGGCGCCACGCTCGAGCAGTTGCTGCCGCTCATCTCGGGGAAGGTGAATGCAGCGGCGGCCGTCGGGGGAGATATGGAGGAGGGCTTTGTCTACGCCGGGCAGGGCGTCGGCCTGATCGATGACCTGCCCACGGTGGCAGACCTGTTCGACCGGCTGATCCGTGGCGCTGCGGCGGTCGGCGCCCGGCTGGGCCGGTAGGACGGCGGGCGCCCGGCGGCACCCCGGCGCAAGCCCCGCGCACACCGATCCTGTGCGCCCCGTCACAGTGCCGCCCAGGCGCCCCGTGGTACCTTGGACTCGGAGGTGCTGCCAACATGTCCACCCCGAAAATCGGGCCTGACACCATCATTCCTGAGCGGGCGCCCCACCTCTGGGTGCCGCTCCGCTTTTTCCTGGGGGGCCTGCTCAGCCTCGCCGCCCTGCTGATTACCGCCTATCAAAAAGCGCCGCTCCTGGCGCATGACTATCTGCACAACGCCGCCACGCTCGCCGTCACCCACCTGTTCACCCTGGGCCTCGGCGGCATGGTCGTCATGGGCGCCCTCTACCAGATGGTGCCCGTGCTCCTCTACAGCACCCTCTTCAGCGAGCGGCTGGCCAACATCCATCTGGCGGTTCACGGCATTGGCCTGACGCTCATGGTCACCGGGTTCCGCCGCTGGAACACCATCCTCATCGCCACCGGGGGCGGACTGGTCCTGACCGGCGCCCTTCTGTTCGCCTGCAACCTGGGACTTACTTTCCGGAAGGCCGAACGCTGGAATTGGCACGGCGCGTTCATGCCGGTTGCTGTGCTCTTCTACATCGCTACGCTTATTTGGGGCTTTGTGCTCGCTCTCAACCAGCGCTACGGCTTCATCGGCGAGGTGGAGGGGGCGGCGCTGACCGGCCACCTGACCCTCGGCTTCCTGGGCTGGTTCAGCCTCATGATCGTCAGCGCCGGGCTGAAACTCGTTCCCATGTTCGCCCCGGCCAAAACGCTCCCGCCCCGGCTGGTGGCAGCCACGGGCGGGGGGCTGGCGGCCGGCGTTCTGGCCATTCTGGCCGGGCTCTGGCTGGGCCGCCCGCTGCTCTGGGCGGGCTACGTGCTCTCCGCGGCCGCCCTGCTGACCTACACCGGGCTGATCGGCTACACCTACCTGCACCGGCGCACCGGTCCCCTCGACTTCAGCATCCGTTTCTCGCTGACGGCGGCCGGCTGCCTGGTTCCCCCCATACTGGCCCTGCCTTGGGCGCCCCGGGAGTGGCAGGCCGGGCTTACCTTCCTCTTCGTCCTGGGCTTCATCGGCGGCACGATTCTGGGCATGCTGCTCCGGATCATTCCGTTCATGGTCTGGCTCCACCGCTTCCGCAACCGGGAGCACAAGCAGGAGAAGGTTCCGTTCCTGCACGAACTCTTCCAGCCCCGCTTCGCCTGGACGGCCCTGCTCACCTGGTTCCCTGCCGTCCTTCTGATCTCGCTTGGGGTAGCGCTGGAGCAGGGGCTCCTCATCACCGCCGGCGCCATCATC
The DNA here is from genome assembly GCA_029239785.1 of Symbiobacteriaceae bacterium. Lineage (GTDB taxonomy): Bacteria > Bacillota > Sulfobacillia > Symbiobacteriales > Symbiobacteriaceae > JARBUG01. Next base: position 13,884 of record JARBUG010000128.1, read on the forward strand.
GGCATGATCGGCCTGGCCGCCTACGGCTGGGCGCTGCGCCAAATCCTGCACCACGTCAAACCTGGCACCCCCGCTCTCTTTCCTGGGCGTAAATAGGGCATTTTTTTAGCCGCGGATTTCGCAGATTACACGGATAACGCGTCAAATCGCAGAGTTCCCTAGGGAGGCTGTTCCAGGCCAGTTCTCAACTTAATGGCCTGGACTGATGTTCCTGGGACTACTCCGCGT
>JARBUG010000129.1 GCA_029239785.1 Symbiobacteriaceae bacterium
GAGCGTCTCGTAGATCTCTTTCCACTTGATCACCGTCAGCGCATCGGTTCCGCTGGTGAACAACTCCGCCACCACCCGGCGCAGCAGCCGGTCGGCCTCGCTCTCCACCCGGTTAATCGCCATCTTCGGCTCACGAATCTGGTCGATATCCTTCCTGTGCAGCAGCGCCCTCAGCCGCTCCAGGTCATGCGCCGCTTGCAAGATCAGGTCGGCAAACTCCCCTGCCGCTGGCGTAGGCTTCTCGATGGCATACGAAGTGAGCCGGGCAGCTGAAGCATCAATAAAATCCACCACATCGTCGAGGTGGCGGGCAATCGCGAAAATATCCTCCCGCTCAATGGGCGTCACAAAGGACTTGCCAAGCCGCGAAATGACGCGGAAGGTTAGCTCATCGCCGGCCTGTTCGATGGCCCGGATGCGATCGGCCTTGGCCTCCACATCGGTGAAGTTGCGGACCAGATCCTGCAAAGCCAGCGCGCCCTCGGTGATGTTGCGCGCCGCTTCCTCAAATAGTACAAAGTACTGCTCGTCACGTGGTAGAAAATTAAAGGCCACAGCGCACCTCTCCTTTGACGAGAAGTATATCACGCTGTGACCTTTGTTTGGCATGGGGTTATTACCCTACCTTGACCGTATCCAGACCCGATGGATCCGGTCGTCGGACTGGTCTGCATACTGTAGGCCGAGCCGGTGACAGGCCGGTACGCCGCCCCCTTCATAGTAGCGATAGACGTCGTCGGGCAGGCAGCCGAAGGTCCCCATAATCTGGGGAATCTCGGTGGCCCAACTCGGCGAGGAGATCGAAAAGCCGTCCAGATCTTCGGTCATATCGGTCCGCTTGTAGAGCACCTGGCGCCCCCGGGCCATGTTCTGCGCATAGGCCATGGCGTTGCCGTAACCCCACTGCTCCCGCAGGCGGTCGTAGTGGCCGCTCTTCTCCCAAACTTCGTAGAAGAAGTGGCCAAACTCTTCAGGCTCCTCGCCGACGTACTTGGCGTAGCCGATCGACGAGGTGATTCCCGTGGCCAGTGCGATGCGCCGGTGGGCAGCCAGGTCCTCGGGCGAGAAAGAAGGCACTTCAAACGGTGCCGACCCCGGTGCAGCGCCTGCGGCGATCGTGGATGCGCCCGCCGTCCAGGCCACATCGGCTCCACCTCCGCCGGCCTGCCGGATGAGCGCCCAGTCATGCTGATCGCCGATGGTGTAGGAGACCGTCAGCCCCAGTTCCCGGCCGGCGAGCCGCCAGAAGGACTCCATGCAGGCCTCCATATCCAGGGTGGTCACACCGTGGAAGCCCATCACGTCGGCCTGACCCTGGAGCATCGACCCGGACTCAATCCGAAGCGTCTCCGCATCGGTGCGGACGGTCACCTCTTCACACCAGCCCCAGCGGTTCATCAGGTGCCAGCCCGCAAATGCGATGGCATTACCCGAACCGTGGACCTTCAGCCGCCGCTGGAATTCGCCGCTCAGCCGGTACGAATCAAACAGGAAGCGCCCGACATCCTCCGCTGTGCGGCCACGGGCCAGCGCATAGCCCACCGCCCGGACGATGGCACGAACGGCCCCCTCCCGCCGCTCACGGATCAACTCTTCCAGTGTATACGGCACCGTATCGAGCATGTCTCATCACACCCCTAACGATTCCACGTCTAACTACTATTACGTGGAAGATCGCTAAGAGTTCGGTTCTTTTCCAGCTTCCAGCAAAATTAGCAGGTCGCCGGTCTCCACCGCGTCGCCGACCTTGACGGCCACTTCGCTGATGACACCCTCCCGGGGTGCCGCCAGCACCGTTTCCATCTTCATCGCTTCGGTGACGACGAGCTGCATGCCGCGAGTTACCTTGTCGCCCGGGCCGACCAGGACCTTGAGGACCTTGCCCGGCATCGAGGCTGGCAGCTGATTGGGGTCACCCTTCGTCGCCTTGGCCCGCTTGGCACCGGTCACGCCGGCATGGTTGTCGGGCACCCGGACCTCACGCCCCTGGCCGTTCAGCTCGAAGACCACGTCCCGGGTGCCGTCGGGGCGCAGGTCGCCCACGCTGATCAGCTTGATGATCAGCCGCTTGCCCGGCTCGATCTCGACCGAGGTCTCCTCGCCGGGGCGCAGGCCCCAGAAGAAGGTCGGCGTGTCGATGACGCTGGTGTCGCTGTACTCCTCCCGGTGCTGCTCGAGCTGGGCGACCAGGCCGGGGAAGAGCAGTTCGGAGAGCACCTCCCGCCGGGAGGGCGCCCGCCCCACTTTCGCCTCCAGGCTCAGCGCCTGCCGATCGAAGTCGATCGGCGGCAGCAGCTCGCCGGGACGGACGGTCAGGGGCTCACGGCCCTTCAGCACCACCCGCTGCAGATCCGCCGGCCACCCACCGGGAGGCTGGCCCATCATGCCGGAGAGCATCTGAATCACCGATTCGGGGAACGACAGCTCTTCTCCACGGGAGAGGATGTTTGATGCCGTCAGGTCGTTCTTCACCATGAAGAGCGCCATGTCGCCCACAGCCTTGCTCGACGGCGTCACCTTGATGATGTCGCCCAGCAGCTCGTTGGCTGTGCGGTACGCCGCCACCACCTCGGGCCAGCGGTCGCCCAGGCCCAGGGCGCCGGCCTGCTGGCGCAGGTTGGTGTACTGCCCGCCCGGCATCTCGTGCAGGTAGACGTCTGCCGAGCCGGCCTTCAGGTCGCTCTCCCAGGGATGGTACCAGCACCGTACCTCCTGCCAGTACTCGGCCAGGGACTGGAGCCGGGCCAGGTCGAGCCCGGTCTCACGCTCACTCCCCGCCAGCGCCGCCACCAGGGCATTCAGCGAAGGCTGCGAAGTGACGCCCGACAGCGAGGAGATGGCCGCGTCGACCACATCGACGCCCGCTTCGGATGCCGCCAGCAGCGTGGCGATGGCGCTGCCCGCCGAGTCGTGGGTGTGCAGGTGAATCGGCACCCCCACCTCCTCCTTGAGCGCACGCACCAGCAGCGACGCCGCCCGCGGCTTCAGCAGCCCGCTCATATCTTTGATTCCGATGATGTGCGCGCCCGCCGCCTCCAGCTGCTTCGCTAGGTCGACATAGTACGACAACGTGTACTTGGTGCGCCTGGAGTCGGTGATGTCGCCGGTGTAGCAGAAGGATGCTTCCGCCACCCGTCCGGCCTCCCGCACGGCGTCAATCGCCGCCCGCATGTTGGGCAGCCAGTTCAGGCTGTCGAAAATGCGGAAGATGTCGATTCCCGCACCTGAGGCCTCTTTGACGAACGCATGCACCAGGTTATCCGGGTAATTGGCGTAGGCCAGTACGTTCGCGCCCCGCAGCAGCATCTGGAAGGGAACGTTCGGGATGCGCTCCCGCAGCGCTGCCAGCCGCTCCCAGGGGTCTTCCTTCAGGAAGCGCAGCGCGGTGTCAAAGGTCGCGCCGCCCCACATTTCGAGCGAGAAGAGGTCGGGCGCCAGCCGGGCGGTGGCGTCGGCGACGGCCAGTAGGTCGCGGGTGCGCATGCGGGTCGCCAGCAGCGACTGGTGGGCATCGCGCATGGTGGTGTCCGTCAGGAGCAGGCGTTTCTGGCCGGCGACCCAGGCGGAAAACGCCTCGGGCCCCTGATCCAGCAGCACCTGCCGGGCGCCCGCAGGCACCGGACCCTCGGCCGCCGGCGGCACTACCTTCACTACCGGAGGCTTCTTGGCGCCCACCGGGACCCCCGGCCCCCCGTTGACCACCACGTTCCCAATGTACCGGAGCAGTTTCGTGCCACGGTCCCGCCGGGGCATGAACTGGAACAGCTCCGGGTACCGGGTAAGAAAATCCGTGTCCAGGTCGCCTGCCAGGAACTGCGGATGCGTCACCACGTTCTCCAGGAAGGGAATGTTCGTCTTGACGCCGCGAATCCGGTACTCCCGCAGGCAGCGATCCATCTTGGCGGCGGCCGCCCCAAAGGTGAGCCCCCACGTGCAGACTTTGACCAGCAGCGAGTCATAATGCGGCGTGATGATGGCGCCGGCGTAGGAGTTGCCGCCATCTAGCCGGACGCCCGGGCCGCCCGGCGACCGGTAGGCCAGAATCCGCCCCGTGTCGGGCATGAAGTTGTTGGTCGGGTCCTCGGTGGTGACCCGGCACTGAATGGCGTAGCCGTGCCGCTCGATTTGCGCCTGGGACGGCGCCCCGATGGCCTGGTCGAGCCGGGCGCCCTCGGCGATCAGCACCTGCGCCTGCACGATGTCGATCCCTGTCACCATTTCGGTGACCGTGTGCTCCACCTGGACCCGGGGGTTGACCTCCATAAAGTAGTAACGCCCGTCCTGGTCCACCAGGAACTCCACCGTGCCGGCGTTCACATACCCGACCCGGGCCAGCAGGCGCACGGCGGCGCCGCAAATCTCCTGGCGCTGGGCATCGGTAAGGGCCAGCGAGGGGGCGATCTCCACCACCTTCTGGTGCCGCCGCTGAATCGAGCAGTCGCGCTCGAACAGATGGACCACGCTGCCGTGGGCGTCGGCGATCACCTGCACTTCGATGTGCCGGGGCCGCTCGATGTATTTCTCCAGATAGACGGAAGCATCGCCAAAGGCCGCCTTCGCCTCGGACGCCGCCCGCTCAAGGGCGTCGCGCAGCTCAGCTGCATCGCGGACGACCCGCATGCCCCGCCCGCCGCCGCCCGAGACCGCCTTCACAATGACCGGGTACCCGATTTCGCCGGCAATCGACAACGCTGCTTCGACAGATTCCACCGGCTCCTCGGTGCCCGGGGCCACAGGCAGACCGGCCGCGATGGCAGCCCGCCGGGCCGCCACCTTGTCGCCGAACATGTCGAGGTGCTCAGGCCGGGGGCCGATAAAGGTAATTCCCCGCTCGGCGCAGAGCCGGGCGAAGGCCGCGTTCTCGGCCAGGAAGCCGTAGCCGGGGTGAATGGCATCGGCCTTGTGCCGCACCGCCAGCTCCACAATCCCCGCCATGTCCAGGTAGGCGCCGATCGGCCCCTTCCCCTCCCCCACGGGATAGGCCTCGTCCGCCTTGTAGCGGTGCAGGGAGAGGCTGTCTTCCTCGCTGTAGATGGCAATCGTCTGTTTCCCCAGTTCCGTACAGGCACGGAATATCCGGATCGCAATTTCGCCCCGGTTGGCTACAAGCACGCGCTGGAACGCAGGCATCCCCGCCACCTCACTCGTCTCTGGATTTGTCCCATTATATTGAGATTTCCCCTATTCTATCGGGAACCTTTAACCCTGTAAAGTGTTATTGTCACAAAGCCCGTCCGCAACTCATATGATGAGCCGGAGCCCGTGGCGGACTCCTTCAGGATGTGTTGGGGAGGGCCTCGCTATGTCCGGTCAAGTCCCTTTTGGGACCGGGTTTCAGACCAGCTTTTCGATTCAGTTCCGATGCCTGACCGGCCGGGTCATTCCCCGGGAGCAGGTCGGCATCTTCCAGCGGGGCACCCATCGTCTCGTGGATGCGAACAACCGGGTGCTGGCCACACTGGCATCCGACACGGTTAATCTGTACGCGTTGGAAGGACAGGGCGCCATCGTCTGCGGCATTGATGAAGGGCAGATTGAGGGGGTCACGTCGCTGCGGGTGACGCAGGCGGTGCCGATTCAGTTTGCCATGCAGCAGTTCCCGCTGTTCAACATCCAGTCACTTCAGCAGTTCGGCGGCCTGTTCGGTACCTTTATGCCCTGAAGGAAAAGGCGGGACCGCTCTGGTCCCGCCTTTGTCTGCGTCGATGGGTTTGAATAGGGACGGGCCCTTACTGCGCCAACGTGGTGGACGAGGACCGGTGCTGGCCTCCCGACTGAGTAACGCCTACATACAGGGCGATGATGCCCGCCGACTGCGTGAGGGCGAAGACGCCGGGGAACGCCACTAGGCCGGCCAGGGCGCCGCCCGCTGAGAAGAAGAGCGCACCCAGGGCGATGTAAAGGTTTGAGACATACCGGGTCTTGTAGTAGGACCAGAGGGCGCCGAAGAGGATCAACATCCCGCCGATGCTGCTCTGGAGCGCAAAGGGCAGTTTGATGGTGCCGTTCGGGGCCCTGGAGAGCGTTTCGACCGTGGTGGTGTCCGGGGCCGGGCCGGCGGTCATGACGGTGGCAATGGCCAGCCAGAGCGTGAGCAGGCTGATGGCGGTCAGGGTCACCTTGCCGGCGGTGGGGCTGATTAGGTAGGCGGTGCCGACGGCCAAATAGCCCACCAGCGCGCTGGCAGCGACCCAGTAAAGCCACCAGAGCGGCGTAACCAGGCCATTCGTCAGGCGTATGTAGAACTCGGGGAAAGCGGCCAGGGCGGTGAGCAGCAGGCCGACAGCGTACCAGAGCGTATGCGGACGGGGCCGGGCGCTATACTGCCGGAGGAGCCGGACGCCCATGACCAGCGACAGGAGAATGAGCAGAATACTGGCGACCAAGCCTGACATTGGAGGTCCCCCTTTAACACCCGGGGTGGGTGGAATCCCCGGCATGGTTTCCGAAGTGTCAAGAAAATGGTAGATTGGGGGCAACGAAATGTCAATCAGATGGAGGTCGGGCTTTTGTGGCGATGCCTAGGTTGGAGCGAGTACCCCTGGCGCTGGTGCCCACGCCCCTGCAGCGGCTGGAGCGACTGAGCAGGCATACCGGCGTCGACTTTTGGATGAAGCGTGATGACCTGACCGGCGATATCGGGCTGGGCGGCAATAAGGTAAGAAAGCTGGAGTTCCTGCTGGGCGAGGCGCTGGCCGCCGGGGCGACCCACGTGCTGACAACGGGGGGGCCGCAGTCGAACCATGCCCGGGCCACGGCCGCGGCCTGCGCCAGGCTGGGCCTGGGGTGCGTGCTGGTGCTGGCAGGCCGGGACCCGGGCGCCCGCCAGGGCAACCTGCTGCTTGACCAGCTCTACGGGGCGGAGGTTCGGTTCCCCGGCGCCGTGACCCCGGCGGACCAGGCCCGGGCCCTGGAGGATGCGGCTGCCGAGGTGGCCGCGGCCGGGGGCCGGCCGTACATCATCCCCGTGGGCGGGTCGACGGCGCTGGGGTCGGTAGGGTCCTATGAATGCTTCGCTGAGATGGCCGGAGAACTTGACGCCGGGACCTGGGTCTGCACGACGACCGGCTCGGGCGGGACCCATGCCGGGCTGCTGCTGGGGGCGTCAGCGCTGGGGGCGCCCGGGGTGCGGGTGCAGGGGTTTTCGGTCTGGCAGCCGGCTGAGGTGCTGGCGCCCCTGGTTGAGGGGCTGGTGCAAGAGACGGCGGGCCTGTTGGGATTGCAAGTCAACGCGGAGTTGGACGTCTATGTAGATGATGGGTTCCTGGCGCCGCGGTATGGGCGCGGGAGTGAGGCCGGGCGGGCAGCGATTGAGTTGGTGGCGAGGCTGGAGGGGATTCTGCTGGACCACGTGTACACGGGGAAGGCGATGGCCGGGGTGTTGGATTACTGTCGGCGTGGGGTGATACCGGGTGGGGCGAGGGTAGTGTTTGTGCATACGGGTGGGGTGCCTGCGGTGTTTGCGGAGATGTAGTTTGGGCGCCTGCGGGAGTGGGCAGGGGCTCCCTCTCAGGGTTGTTCGTTTGGGGGCCACGGCCGTCCCCAAACATCCGGCACCAACGTTCGGTCGCTCCCTACCCACCCCCACAGGCTTACGTCTCCCCCCACCTTGGTTACCGTTCGTCGGCCGGCCCCATCGAAGGGCCGGTCGGCGTTGGCATTTTTGTGGCTTACGCCCGCTTCCCCAGCTTAGAGCAGCATCGTCATGTGTATATCGTTCGGCTCCAACTCATACAACCGGGGGTGCGGCGTTGCCGTAGGCACGAAGCCCATGCTCTGGTAGAAACCGACCGCCGACCTGGTCTCCGCGGCCGACACATAGAGCTCCCGGTGGCCGCTCTCCCGCGCCAGGCGGATCACCTCGGCCACCAGCGCCCGGGCCAGACCCTGGCGGCGGTATCCATCACTGATGTGCACGGACTCCAGTTGCGCCATGCCTTCGGCCAACCGGGGCCGGAAGACCGCCTCCCCCACCAACTGGTCGCCATCGAAGGCGCCGAGTACGGCGCCCCCATCGGCCACCGCCAGCGTCCAGCAGTCGATCAGCTCCTGATACCGTTTCTCCCCCCACGGGGGGCGGCGCCAGGTCAGCGGCTGCTCGACCAACTCTCCCTCCACCATCCGATAGATGCTGCTGCCCGTTTCTGTCACGTCAATCTCCCGGGCCTTGTCATACTCTCCCGGCTGAATCGCCCTGATGATGACCACGATGACTGCTCCCTCTGTGCGACGAATGCCCAAGTTCTTTCGATAGCGGCAAAGCAGTCTCCTGTCATGATGAAAGGGCGCCATCCACGCACGTGCGATGGCGCCCCCCACCCCTACCGGGCGAAAGCGTGGTTCCCGATCACCGTCGTCAGGGGCCGGGAGCGAATCCAGTTGGTCAGCGATGTCTTGTTCGGATTGTAAAAGAAGAGCGCACCCCGCGAGTAATCGTACCCCTTGAGCGCCGTCTGCACCGCTTCCTTGGCGGAGGCCGACGCCTGCTGATTGATCTGCCCGTCCTGCACGGGCGAGAACGCCGGGATGGTGCCATAGTACTGGAGGATCACGTCCCGCACCGTGTTCGGGAAATCCTTCGACTTGACCCGGTTCAGGACGACGTTCGCCACCGCCACCTGCCCCGCCCAGGGCTCTCCCACCGACTCGGCCGTAACCAGGCGCTCGAACAGGTCCAGGTCGGCGATGCTTAGCTGATACATGTTCTGCAGGGCCGTGGGCAGATAGAGCACCTGTCCGACATCCAGGTTCGAATCCCACTCGTTGTTCACCTGGCGAATCGTGTTCAGGGAGACGCCGAACCGCTGCGAAATCAGCCACAGCGTGTCGCCGCTTCTGACGACATACCGCTCGGGAATCCGCAGGTGCTGGCCTTCGTTGATGGCGTTGCCGATGAGCCCGTTCGTCCGGGAGATCACCTCAAAGGGCATCTTGTACTCCACGCCGATCTTCCAGAGGGTGTCGCCGGGAAGCACGGTCCGGATGGTCGAGGCCTGTGCGGCCCCGGCAGACGCAAACAGGGTCACGATGGTAGCAGCGGTGGCGATCAGTCTTTTCACGAACATCACTTCCCCTACGTCTATTTGTGTATGCACAGTTCAGTCGGATAAACATTACGTCAACCGGCGTCGAAACCCCTTGATTTATACACGTATTACATAACTTACCTGAAACCAAGACGCGAAAGGGCCCGCACCCATGGGGGATGCGGGCCCTGTGAATTTCTCCGGTACGGATCGTCACCGCGCGACCGCGTACCTGCTTTGCACCAGCCCATCGGCATAGCTCCGGGTCTCGGTGTGGCGCAGATGCACATCCTGCGGCAGCGGCCCGAAGAGCGGGAGCCCGCTCCCCAGCAGCACCGGCACTCGGGTGATGATCATCTGCGAAACGAGTCCCGCCGCCAGGAAGCCTTGAATTGTCTTGCCGCCGTCGATGTAGAGGTGCCGGGCGCCGCGCGCCGCCAGCCGGCGGACCACCTCATCCGGCGGAGCGGACATGGCTTCCACGGAATCTGCAATCTCCGCTGGAATGGCCACCGGGCGGGTGCTGAGCACAACCACCGGCTTGCCGGCGTAGGGCCACGCGCCAAACGAGCGGGCCATCTCGTAGGTGTTGCGCCCCATAACCAGGGTATCAACCGAGTCCATGAACTCCTGGTAGCCATAGTCCTCGCCCGACCCGTCGCCGGCCGGGAGCCAGTCGATCGCGCCATCCGGTCGGGCGATGAAGCCGTCCAGGCTGGTGGCGATAAATACAGAGACCAACATGTGGCCGAGCCCCCCTCAACCGCATCTTTATCGTAGAGTAAGTTCCAGAATAGTTTACGCGATAAATGGGAGGATGAAAAGATGTTGGGCGTCCCCGGCAGAGGCCAGATTACGGCCAGGGTATCCTTAGCGCATGGTCATCCGCCTTCCGTTCATATCTGTACGGATTGGACGCGTGCATCATTGTGGGAGTTCCGTTCCAGTCTCTGGCCTGCGCCCATGAGGTCTGGTATGGAACCCTGCTGTGCGCGTCGCCGTCCTAGTGGGTAGAAGTCTCTGTGCAAGGGGGATTGGGCGCGATGGGCGTGCGAATCTGGGCCCTGCTTCTCTGCCTTCTGGTCCTGCTCGGTGGATGCGCAAAACCGGCGCCGGGAGGTGGCGCCGAGGCCGCATCGCCGGGCGCCAGCACACCACCGGCCCCATCCATCCCGGTGGTTGCCCAGCCTCGCCTGACTCTGGACCTCCCCCTCGGCGATGGGCCTGACCAGCCGGGACAACTGCCCGCGCGGGTGGGCGGCATCGCGCCCCGGGGACCGCTCGCCCTAGCGGTGGACGGGGGCTCGCTCTACCTGATCGATGCGGCCAAGAGCCGTATCATCCAATACGACCTCCAGGGCGGTCTGGTCATGACGATCCCCGCCCCTTGGCTGGATGACCAGGTGGCTGATCTGGCGGTAAGCCCCTTGGGGCTGATCGTCACCCTCTTCGGCGTCCAATACACCATCGGCGCAGATGGGCGTTTGCTGGCAATCAGCCAGGTTACGGATCAGCCGATGGGCGCGGGGAATGGCCTCTGGTCCATCGGGACAGATCGGGCCGGCAACCGCTATGAGCAGGCCTTAGCCGACCCCTCCGGGATGATTGCCAGGCGCGTCAACGGCGACGGACGCCAACTGGCCTCCGCCCCCATCTGGGAGCTGGGCGATATTCACGACTGGTATGTCAGCCGCGACGGGGGCCTCTACGCCCTCTCATACCAATGGGGTCAGGGGGAGATCGAACGGGCCAGGGTTTACGAGGTGCTCCCGCCATGGGGCATCTCTTCCGGGCCGGGTGGAATGGACCCGACCCCGGCTCCCGTGGTGATGGGCTACCCGTTGCCCACCCAGATCAGGCTCACCTTCGCCGACTGGGCGCCGGTCGCGGTGACCGCTGAGGCCGACCGCTGGAACGTCTGGCAGCTACTGGCTACCGCCCAGCCGACCGATGGCCCCGACTCGTGGGCAGATTACCCAGGCTTCGAAATCGCGGCCACCCTCCCGGACGGATCGACCCTGTCGATGGAGGTCCGGCAGAACGAACTGCGGGTCGGTGGGAAGCGCTACCTGATCCCCTTTTATCAGGGGCTGAACGCCGTCGTCCAGCACCTCCGCTTCTCTGAGGCGTCGGTGCAGGCTGCGCTGGATGAAGCCACCAGCGTTCGGGTCGCCCTCCTGGACCTGCCGGGGGTGGAGCGGGAGTTGACCGCAGAGGAACGGGCGCGGATGCGCCAGAGCCTGACCGGTGCAATCGCCGTCAGCAGCGCCGCCGGGCCCCATCCGCTGGAGGTCCCCTTCCCGCAGTATGGCATCCACCTGGAGGGGAAGGACTGGAAGGGGACGCTGCTGCTCCGAGGTGCCCGCCACGTGCGAGCGGAATCTGGCGGTTCGGCCCTCCACGGGGGTGAGCTTAGCCGGCAGGCAGCGGCCTTGCTGCCTGTGCCCGAACTGCAGATTTCCGACGTGAGCTATCTCTACCTGACTGAGAAGTTGGAGATCGGCCAGGGGCAGGATCTGACACGTTGGAAGAACACGGTGGTGCGGCGGCTGGTAGATGCTCATGTGATCTCCGGGCACCGGCCAACCAACACGGCACCCTTTACACTCACCTTCTGGGTGAATGGCGAGAAGTTGGTCGTCCAGGTCGATGCGGACGGCTTTACCTACCGGGGCAAGCGGTATCCGGGTTCCGGCCTGACTGAGATGATCTATCTGCAGGGAGTGCCGTGAGGAGTCTTCGCCTGGAGAGTACGAAAAGGGCGTGCCTGACCATCAGGCGGCGCCTTGTTCGTTATCCCCCCTATCCGTATGTCGGATACCCCCCCGTGCGTATATCGGATATCCCCCCGTGCGTATGCCGGATATCCCCCCGTGCGTATGCAGAGCGTATGTCGGATGTTACCCGTGTCTATGCAGGACGTATGTCGGCTATCCCCCCGTGCGTATGCAGGGCGTATGTTGGATGTTACCCGGGCGTATGCAGGACGTATGTCGGCAATCCCCCCGTGCGCATGCAGAGCGTATGTTGGATGTTACCCCTGCGCATGTGGAGCGTATGTTGGACGTTACCCATGCGTATGCCGACGTATGTTGGATACCCCGGCGAAGCAAGATGCCCTGGTGGGCCAGCCATGCGCGTTGTACCGTGGCCACCGGGGTTGGCGGGGGCAGGCGCACGCCTCCGGTCAGTTATGCATGGGGTCGCCAGCATTTCGCGTGCGCGGATGGTCGGAGAGGTCGATTCAGGCCCGCAAACGCGGGGTTCCGGCCCCTCCGGCCATCCGCACACGCATTTACGGGGCGCCGGCGTGCAAATTCGGGCGGAGGTGCCTCGTTCGTTGCCCTGATCCAAAAGAACTTCACAAAATCCTCGACCCATGTCGAACCTCCCGTGCTCACCGAACGTACTACCTGATGAACAAGCAATACTTAATCCATCGCATACATATCGCATCCAGCCCAATCCGGTTCCGCTACGAGGAGGCGCCCCCATGTCTGAGAAGAATTCCCGTGCTACCGGCGACCAGAACCAGGCCCCGAAGTTCACGGCACCCATGGCCCAGGACCCGGAGACCGCCGCCCGCCTGGCCGCCGCCCAGGAGGCCATGGAGGCCGTCAAGCAGCAGGCTCGCACCAACCCGGTCCTCACGCCGAAGGAGACCGTCATCCGGGGGCGATCCTTCGTCCGCTACACCCGCAAGCAGCGGACCCGGAAGCGCCAGCAGCAGTCCGCCTTCCTCTGGCACTATTCACCCGGCACCCTGGTCTTCGGGAGGTCTGGAGAGTGGGACCTCCAGGACAATAGTAAGGATCGTGGCATCCCGTTGGTCGATGAGACTGTACAGCGCATCACCTTAGGCAACTTCAACGATGATGACCTCCTGTACATCTGGGTCACCGACGAAAACGACCCCGATGCATTCAAAGTCGAACGAAACGACAACGGATACCTGCAGACAAATGCCGCCGATTACTTCTTCGACAAGGGCAAGGCGCCCAAGCCCGGCGTCAAGCGGAAGTACGACCTCCTCCCCGCCCCGGAACTGATCGATGGCAAGAATGCGCTTTGCATCTACTTGAACAAGCCCACCAAGGAAGGAACCTTCTCCACCACCAAGAAAAAGAAGACCGGCGAGTCCGCACCGACGACCAAGGGTCCCGAGAACAAGAGCACCTCCCCGGGTGCGACCGACTCGACCGACGGCGCCCAGGCCGAGGAGCCCAAAGCCGAATAACGAAACCCCTGGTGCACCTCCTCGGAGGAACACCAGGGGTTTTCCGCGACCGGCGCCCCTACGGTTGCGAAGGCCCCCCCACAACCGGCTCAGCATCCCGATAAGTAGGCACATCCTTCGGCATCACATCATTGATCCCAAAGTAAGCAGCCAGCAACCGCCGGGCGATCGGCGTCGCCCACGACCCCGTCGCGCCGCCCTTGATCACGACACTGATCGCGACCTCCGGCTTGTCGTACGGCGCATAAATGACCGTCGTCGCATCCGAATACGGACCGCCCGTCTGCGCCGAACCCGTCTTACCCGCCGTCGGAATCGGGAAGTCCCGCATGGGCAGCCAGGCCGTCCCCTCGGTCTCGGTCACCGCCTGCCGCATGCCGACCTGCAGCGCCTCCCAGGTATCTTCCTTCGCCGGAATCTCCGGGTAGGCCGCCGGCTCCCGCTTCATCACCGGCTCGCCCGCGGCGGACCGAATCTCCTCCACCAAATAGGGCTGATACCGGATGCCGTTCATCGCAATCGCACCCGTATAGTTCGCCAACTGGAGCGGCGTCACCAGCACATCGCCCTGGCCGATCGCCACGTTCAGCACATGGCCCGGGGCCCAGCGGTCGCCGTAGCTCGCCTCCGACGGGTTATTGCCCGGGTCCTCCCCCGGCAGGTCGATGCCGGTCTTCCGGCCAAAGCCCAGCAGGTCGTAGAAGTGATGCATCTTCTCGATGCCGGTCTGGTAGGCAACCTCCCAGAAGTACGGGTTGCACGACGTCGCCAGCGCCCGCCCCAGGTTGGTGGGGCCCTGGTCGTAGGGCTTCCAGTTCTTCGGATGCTCATACCGCCAGTAGAC
>JARBUG010000130.1 GCA_029239785.1 Symbiobacteriaceae bacterium
TAAATGGATAATTACTATGTCAGTTGTCCCAGTCATACCCAGCAACCAGACTGGTAGACCGAGCCAATCCGTGCAGTTCCGTGAAATCCGTGGCAAAAAATATCTGCATTTTTCTGCCGCAGATTTCGCGGATGGCGCGGATTTCGGGTCAGAGACGCGCACGGATGTCGTCAGGTGTGCTAGTCGGGTTGCCGGGCCTTCACGGAACCTGGGACAGCGTTCCTGGTCAATATAAGTGGATGATTCCCATGTCAGTTGTCCCAGTCATACCCAGCAACCAGACCGGTAGACCGAGCCAATCCGTGCAGTTCCGTGAAATCTGCGGCAAAAATTTCTGCATTTTCCTGCCGCGGATTTCGCGGATGGCGCGGATTTCGGGTCATAAACGCGGAATTTTTGGGCATTTTTCTCGCCACGGATTACACGGAACTGCACGGATGTGGCCAGGTGCGCTAGTCTGGTTGCCGGGCCTTTTCGTAACCAGGGACAGCGTTCCTGGTCAATACAGGATCATTCCCATATCAGTGGTCCCAGTCATACCCAGCAACCAGACTGGTAGACCGAGTTAATCCGTGCAGTTCCGCGAAATCCGTGGCAAAAACTGCCTCAAAAGGCCCGACCGGATTTGCCCGGTAAGGCGTTTCCGGCCACCATGACGGGTAATGACCTACCCAGGAAATCAGCGTTTCTCTTCAAATGGCTCTTAGACAAGTTTCGTGCAGCTTATGCGGCCTTGTCGGCGCCCTGTGTGCTGGCCCTCAGTTCGTGCCATTGATGCAAGGTCAGCACCCGGAAATACGTGCTTGGATGGCACGAGCAGTCAAAGCATGCGGGATCCACGGCATGAACAACCGTCCACGCCAACGATGCAAGGATTTTCAGGGGGCTTCCATGCAAACTTGGCACCGACCATCCGAGCGCGCGAAATCGCGGTGCTATCATGCAAAAGTGGGCGCGGAGGCAGCCGGCCTGGCGGGTGGGCCCCCAGAGGGCGCCGGGGCAGGGCCGGCGCCAGGGTCCGGCGGCCGGAGTCGGCGCCAGGTGGCCGGCGCCCGAAGGGCGCCCAACTAGTCGTCTGCGCCCGCCCCTGGGGGCTCCGCCCGGATCTGCACGCCGGCCCCTCGAAAACCCGTGCGCGGATGGGCGGAGAGCCCGAATTCGCCCCGCAAACGGGGGTTCTCGCCGGCTCCGACCATCCGCGCACGGGAGACCTCGGTGCTATCATGCAAAAGTGGGCGCAGAGGCAGGCGTCCTGGCGGGCGGGGCCGGCGCCAGGGTCCGGCCCCCGAAGGGCGCCCTACTCGATAATCACCGTCGGCGGCTCCAGGATGAACCGGACCGTCCGGCCCATCGCCTCGGCCACCGCCCGGACGGGCACCTCGGTCGACATCCCGGGGAGCACCGCATAGGTGACCCCGTCCCGAATCTCCCCGAAAATCTCCCGGGGCGCATCATCGCCAGGGCGGGTCGGCAGGAGCACCTTCGCCCGGGGCAACTGCCACTCCTCCGGCCTGGCGGTCAGGCGGAGCGCCTGGGCCAGGCTGCTCGCAATCGCCTGCGCCAGCGTCGGGATGAACTCGGGCGAGTCGGCGACATCATCATCCTGCTGATTGGTGCCAAAATGAGACTCGACCAGCATGCAGGGCAGCTCCGGGTAGCGCAGCACCGCAAAGTCGGCGCACATGATCCGGTCCGGCGCCCCCCGCCAGGGAATGCCGAACTGGGCCAGGGCATCGCGAATCGCCGGCTGCACCACCTGGGCGATGGCATAGCTGCGCGGCGCCTCGTGGTTGGGCAGCCCGGTCGCCGGGTCGATGGCCGGCAGCCAGACCAACCCACCGTTGGCGTTGCGCTTGCTGGTCCAAATATAAAGCTCACCGCCCCGGGCCGAACTTGGGCCCGCGTTGTGGTGAAGCGAAATGAAGAAGTCAGCACCCAGCTGGTTCGGCAGTTCGCCGCGGGCTCGCAGCTCGGCCGCCAGGTCGCCCCCGGGCACCATGCCCGGTCCTTCGTGGGTCAGCACGACCTCGCAGTCCCAGCCCCTCAGCAAGGCGTCTCGGGTGGCCAGCGCCAGCGGAAGCGTGTAGGTCCGCTCCTGCGCGCCATCAATCTGGGTTGAACCAGGGTCGTCGGTGTCGTGGCCAGGGTCAATCACAATCAGCTTAGGCAAGACCTTCACCCCCATTGGTCAGGCTATGCCGAAGAGTGAAAACCGTGACAAAAATGGCCACTGCTCTCCATACGGAGGGCAGTGGCCTGGTCGTTTGCGAAACTTTGTTCGGGTTTGGCCGGAAACCGGCGGCTGGCAAGGTTTTCGGGGTGAGGCGGCCTCTGTTAAAGCGCCTCGGTAAAGTGCGGAGAGGGGTGGTGGTCGTCCACTTTGACACGGGAGAGGTCTGAGACTACCGCATTCTCGGGGCCAAAGTGCCCCGTTTCGCGTCGAAACCGCCAAAATCGGCACGCGATATCAAGATTCGGGACTGATCGGGAAAAATCGCCGACAATCGAGAGAAATCGCGAACGATCGGCGAGAATCGTGATCGAAAATCGACGCCCCGCCATTGTCGGCACAGATGTGCAGAAAGGGAGGGGCGAACGAAAGGATCGTCCGGCTTTGCCCTGCTTCCCGCGCTGGACAAGGTTCGCAGGCTGTCGCCGCAGGGGAGAGCCGTGATCTTTCGGCGAACGGCGCAATCGAGATACCTGATCGATCACGACAAATCGGCGAGGAAAATCTCAAATCGCGACAAATCGGCGAGAATCGCGATCGATCGGCAAGGAAAATCCAAAATCGGCAAAGATCGCGACCAATTTTCGGGATGCGAGCGGGAATATCGCCGGTTACCGGCTGAACGCCGTCTCCTTGAACTTGAGAGTCTCGCGATTGCGCTCGACGTAAGCCAGGCTCCACTCGTTGCGGAAGAGCACCACGGGCCGCTCATCCTTATCGATGACGGGGAAGTTGTCCGTCCCCTGGAAGATGCGGGGGTTGTAGCCCTCGCCCTCGACCCAGCGGGCCAGTTCATAGGGCAGCCGGCTCAGTTCCACATCGACCCCGTACTCGGCCTTCATCCGGTACTGGAAGACTTCAAACTGCAGCTCGCCAACAGCGCCCAAAATCGCATCCGGGTTGCCCGGCAGCGCCGGCTGGAAGACCTGAATGGCGCCTTCCTCCGTCAGCTGATGGAGGCCCTTCTGGAAATGCTTGCTCTTCATGGCATCACGAATGGAGACCCGGGCGAAGTGCTCCGGCGAGAAGGAGGGGATGCCCTCAAACTGAATCGGCTCGCCCGTCACCAGCGTGTCGCCAATGCGGAAGATGCCCGGGTCGAACAGGCCGATGATGTCGCCGGCATAGGCCTCATCGATGATGTTCCGGTCCTGGGCCATGAACTGCTGGGGCTGGGCCAGCTTGATCTCCTTGCCCAGGCGGACATGCTTGACGCCCATGCCCCGCTCAAACCTGCCCGACACGATGCGCAGGAAGGCGATCCGGTCACGGTGGGCCGGGTTCATGTTGGCCTGAATCTTAAAGATGAAGCCGGTAAAGCGCGCCTCCTCCGGCTCGACGATGCCCTTCTCGGTCAGGCGGGGCGCCGGCGTGGGCGCCAGGCGCAGGAAGTACTCCAGGAACGGCTGCACCCCGAAGTTGGTCAGGGCGCTGCCCCAGAAGACCGGGCTCAGTTCGCCCCGCCGGAACCGCTCCAGGTCCCAGGGGTCGCCGGCCATATCAAGCAGGAGGATATCTTCCTGCAGCTTGGCCTGCAGGTCGTGGCCGATGATCTCGCCCAGGGCGGGGTCATCGGGTCCCTTGGTTTCGGTTTTGGCCTTGGTCTGGCCGTGATCGCCGCCGTCGAACAGTTCGACATGCCCTCGCTCACGGTCGTAGACGCCCTGGAAGCTGGAACCCATGCCCACCGGCCAGTTCATGGGGCAGGAGCGCATGCCCAGCACCCGCTCGATCTCTTCCATCAGCTCGAACGGGTCCTTGCCTTCGCGGTCCAGCTTGTTGACGAAGGTGAAAATGGGAATGCCCCGCATGCGGCAGACGTGGAATAGCTTGATCGTCTGCGCCTCGACGCCCTTGGCGGCGTCAATCAGCATGACCGCAGCATCGGCTGCCGCCAGTGTGCGGTACGTATCTTCGGAGAAGTCCTGGTGGCCCGGGGTGTCCAGGATGTTGATGGCGCAGCCCTCATACTCGAACTGCATCACCGATGAGGTGACCGAGATGCCGCGCTGCTTTTCGATCTCCATCCAGTCGGAGGTGGCGTGCCGGGCGGCCCGGCGGGCCTTGACGGAGCCGGCCAGGCGGATGGCCCCGCCGTAGAGGAGGAGCTTTTCCGTAAGGGTCGTCTTACCGGCGTCAGGGTGTGAAATAATGGCGAACGTGCGTCGCCGGCTGATCTCATGTGTAAGCTGGCTGCCTGCCAGTGTCATAGGCGTAATCGTCTCCTTTGCTCACATACCCATCCATTGTACAGAACACAGGGGTGCGGTCAAGGGTAAGATCGAGGTTAGCCTGCCTGACCGGCAACAGCAAGAGGGAATTTCGAAACCGTCGGGGAAGTTCCATAGGCTCAACATACAGAAGGCCATGGAGGATTTCGTCATGGAAGATTTGCGGTACCCAATTGGGCAGTTTCAGTTCGACGGTGCGATCTCCTGGGAGCAGGTGCAGGCTTGGATTCATGAGCTGGGCCAGTGCCCGGGGGCGCTCAGGCAAGCGGTGGCCGGGCTGTCAGCCGAGCAACTCGACACGCCATACCGGCCTGGCGGCTGGACCGTGCGGCAGGTGGTGCATCATCTGCCGGATGCACACCTCCTGAACTACGCCCGATACAGGTGGACCTTGACGGAGGAGCAGCCGGCGATTCCGGCCTGGAATAAGGACCGTTGGGCGGCACTGCCCGACGCGCAATGGGGGCCCACGGAGGTCTCCCTGACCTTGTTGGAATCGATTCATCTCCGTTGGGATCTCCTTCTGCGCGCCATGTCTCCCCAGGACTTTGCCCGCAGCTTCTACCATCCCACACGGGGGCTCATGACGCTGGAGATGGCCCTGGGCATCTATGCGTGGCATGGTCGCCACCATGTCGCTCACATTACGGCGCTGCGGACTCGCATGGGTTGGTAGTCTATTCTAATGGATGGAGATGCGTATCCTTGAAACGATTGCGGAATCTGGTGCTGACACTGGTTGCGCTTGCAGCTGGGATGCTGATCGTCGCGTTCGCACTCTACCCGAGCCAGTACGTTCTGCGTCTGCTGGCGTGGGGCGACGCCGACGTGGCCGACTACCAGCGCTTTCCGGCATACAAGCTGCAGCCCGGGCAGCCGAACTTCCGGTTCGTCTCTGCGCCCGATGAGGCCCGGGTGCAGGCGCTGTTCGAGACGGACGCCGCCGTCACCGACCTGGACAAGTTCCTGGCCGATAACGCCACCCAGGCCTTCCTCGTCATCCAGCACGACCGCATTCTATATGAGAAGTACTACAACGGCGCCCAGCGGGAGAGCGTGGTGACATCCTTCTCCGAAGCCAAATCCTTCACGTCCGCACTGATCGGCATCGCCATGGCTGAAGGACAGATTCGGAGCGTGGACGACCCCATCACCACATACCTGCCGGAACTGGCCGACCGGGACCCGCGCTTTGCCGACATCACCATCAAACATCTGCTGATGATGGCTTCGGGCATCAAGTATGCGGAGTTCCCTTTTTTCCACGGCGACGACGCCAAGACCTATTACTACCCGGACCTGCGCCGGCTCGCCCTTGAGCAGACGAGCATCGCCGGCGGGCCCGGGGAGGAGTTCCTATATAACAATTACCACCCGCTGCTCTTGGGGCTGATTCTGGAACGCGCCACCGGCAAGCCCGTTCCTGCATACCTCCAGGAGAAGCTCTGGTCGCGGCTGGGCATGGAGTTCGAGGGTTCGTGGAGCCTGGACAGCGAGGCCTCCGGCTTTGCGAAGATGGAGAGTGGCATTAACGGGCGGGCCATCGACTTTGCCAAGTTCGGGCGCCTCTTCCTGAACGGCGGCGTGTGGGAGGGGGAGCAGATCATCCCGGCAGCGTGGGTGCAGGCGTCCACCCGGGAGATCAAAGTGGCGGACAGGGCGGCGTACTACAAGGACTCCGCTTTCTTTACCGAGTTGAACGGGTACTACGGCTACATGTGGTGGGGGGTTCCGCGTGCGGGCGGCAGGAACGATTTCTTGGCCCTGGGCAACCACGGCCAGTACCTGTACGTCTCCCCGGAGAAGGATTTGATTATTGTGCGCCACGGGGCGGAGTACGGCGTTGACACCTGGGACTGGGTAAAGCTGTTCTACCAGGTGGCCAGCCGGATCGAGGGCTAGAGCCCTGTCAGCTGCTCGCTCATCTGCCAGAGCCGGCGGGCCGTTTCCCGGTCATGGGAAGCGGCGTTCGACCGCACCGGCTTGCGCTTGACGAAGTACTGGCCCGTAACCCCTTCCGCCTGGGGCGCAGAGGCCAGATAGATCACGGTGTC
This sequence comes from Symbiobacteriaceae bacterium, assembly GCA_029239785.1. Lineage (GTDB taxonomy): Bacteria > Bacillota > Sulfobacillia > Symbiobacteriales > Symbiobacteriaceae > JARBUG01. Next base: position 6,516 of record JARBUG010000130.1, read on the forward strand.
AGCCCCTTCTGCCGCGGTAAGCATGAAGCGGGCGCCGATCCGATAAAACCAGCCAATCAGCGGTGACGTGGCGCCGAAGTTGGTTGCCACCACGCCCGGGTGCAGGCAGGTGGCGGTGACGCCCGTGCCTTCGAGGCGCCGGGCCAGTTCGTAGGTAAAGAGGATGTTAGCCAGCTTTGACTGGCCGTAGGCGCCCATGGGGCTGTATTTCCGTTCCGACATGAGGTCGGCGAAGTTGATGCGGGCGGTCTGGTGCGCCGCTGAGGAGACGGAGACGATGCGGGCCGGTGCGCTGCGCAAGAGCAGGTCGAGCAGCAGGTTGGTCAGCAGGAAGTAGCCCAGGTGGTTGACGGCAAAGGTCATTTCCAGCCCGTCGCGGGTCAGTTCCCGCCTGGGAAATACGCCGCCGGCGTTGTTGACCAGCACGTCCAGCCGGTCGCACCGGGCCTTGACCTCGTCCGCCAGACGGCGCACTTCGGCCTGAACCGACAGGTCAGCGAGCAGGTGCTCTACCTGCTGGTTTCCGGTCGCTGCCCGGATCTCATCTGCAGCCGCGGCGGTTTTGGCTGGGTTCCGGCCCACGATGATCACCCGGGCGCCGTCCCGGGCCAGCGCCAGCGCTGTCTCCTTGCCAATGCCGGCGGTGGCACCGGTTACCAGGCAGGTCTTTCCTTGCATCGACATCTGCATGACCCTTTCCTCTGATGCTGATTGCCTTTTCATCAAAGCATGGGCGCCGGTTCGGGTCAAGATTCAGGGCGGGGTGGAGAGTCCTCTATAGGATCTTGTTGCCTGGGTCGGCCCGATGCTGTACGCCGGCGGCTCCAGGGGGCTGAGTTCTGAAGAGAAAGGCCCGTAAGTGAGAGAAACAGAGATTCCACCACTTTTTCCCATGGCGTCCTCGGGGGAATCGGGAAAAAGTAGCGGAATCCCAGTTTTGGAGGGACCTGTTCACCTGGCAAATGGCCCTTTTGGGACCTCAGCGGGAGCATCTGGGACCGAGGCAGGCCGAAAAACGGTCCTTCCGTCACCTCCAGGCCCGCATCTTTGTGGATTCCGCTACATTTTCCCGCGCGACTGGAGACTCGCCCGGGAAAAAGTGGCGGAAACCGTCGGTAAGGCGCCCTGGTCGATCGCACCCGTATCTCACATAACTGGATCCCAGCACAACGACCTTGAAATGCACACTCCGGTCCATGTCTGAACAAAGACTCGTACTCAGCATAGGTTCCGTCAAGTGGGATCTCTGGGCCCCGACTGGCTGATCCTCCTGATTGCCTTGGCCTCAATCTGACGGTGTACCTGGAAGCCCCCGAAGCCAAAGAGACGACTCACAATGACCTGCTCCCTTGGACTAAGAAGGTGGAGCACACTTGGAAGGCGACGCCTACCCTCGTCCCGATCCATAACAGCGACCTACACGCCCCCCATGGCGCACTCGAAAGTCCTAGAGCTAAAACCAGCCTACCCATCGGCTGAATCCGATGAGAGCACTGATCCAAATCAAGGTGAGAGCGCCTCCGCCCGCCCAAGTGAACCACTCTCGCTGTGCTCCAGCAAGGCCAAAGTGCTTTCGGACTTGTACTAGCAACAGGAGCCCAAACCCAAGAAGTCCGAAGTAGATAACGCCAAGCAAGCCGGGACCTCTCCAGCCGGTCACCAGCGATAGGGTTAATCCCACAAAGTATGCCAGCAGCAGACCGGGAATCCACCCAAACAGTGCAAGTGCCGCAAGCCAGGCCATAACATATCTGTTGCGCAACGATTATGAAATGCAGAATCCCGGGCAAGCGCACGAAAAACCGGCTGCATCAGCTACTGAATAGCGTATGCAGTCGGTTTTTCGTGCCCGGCGCCGGCACCCGGCCCAGTATTGCGGCCGGGTGTGGCAGCCCGGCTTCCAGGCAACAGTTGGGTTGCAGTAGTTGGTGGTGGACCGGTGCCACTCTTGCACGGGTTTTCGAAGGGCTTGCGTGCATAGTTGGCGTCAACGGCACCCAGCCAGTGAGCGGCGAGCGCCCATTCCGCCCTGGCGCCCAACGGGCGCTGGCTGCCGTGTTTCGCCGCAGATGCCGCAGATCGACCTGACGCCATGAGAAGTTTGTCCAGGTACCATCGATGAAGATGCCCGGAGGGTCTAGCGCAGTATCTGCGGCATCTGCGGCAAGAAATAAGAGCACGACTCCCGAACCAAGTTGGTCTTCATACAGCGACATGCAGAAGGCGGCCTCGGGCCGCGGCGGCGCTGGCTTGTGCCTAACGGTTGGCGGCCAACTTTCCATCCTGCTACAGCATAGACCTGTAATTATCGCGCGAAAACTGAAATGAACGCCAAGATTATATAACAAGTCTAGTTGAATATAGGCATTACAGACTATTGGCGGATAGTTCCCGTCAGGTTGCTAAGTGGGTTAATTGTCTAAAGGTCAGTCCGACTCATTCGCCGAAAGATTATCTCCGCACCTGTTGGCGTACTTATGTGCAGGCAGGATGAAGGAGGATGTGCTATGGAAAAGGAAGCCCCGCGCTTTTGTGCCAAGTGTGGCAAGCCGCTTGAAGGGAAGCCGGTCTGCGAATGTGGTTATCAGGCAGGGACCGGGCCCGTCGCCGCGTCCACTCTGGCTGTTCAGACCGCAGCCCCGGGCGCCGACGCTCCGCCCGTTGGTCTTTGGCTTCAGCTCGCCTGGCAGCGCCTGCTCCAGGTGCTCCGCCTTGAAGAGCCCACGGTTGAACTGCCCCTGCAGGCCGCACTTATTAGCATGGTGCTTCGGATTCTCGTCATTGGCATCGTGGTCAATCTCTGGCTCAAGGTTGCGCTGACCCAGGCCGTCAGGGCCATGGGTGCGGCCGCCTTCCTGTTCGGCGGAATGAGCCCCAGGGTTGGCGTGGGCCCCTTTTGGTGGGTCGCCCTCTCGCTGCTCGTCGCCGGTGCGGCCTCGGCTGGCGTGCTCTACCTCGGTGTGGGCCGCTCGTACTTCCATCAGGCGCTTACATACCTCTCTGATGCCCAGTGGCCTTTAGCCATCGGCATCCTGGCCGCCTGGCTGCTCAGCTACCTGACGCCTTCCCTTGGCATGATCGCCCTGGTTACCGCCATAGCCTGGGGCCAGGCGCTGCTCTCGGCGGGCATCGCCCGGCTCAACCTGCCGGCACGGAACCGCCTGGTGCTGCATACCCTTTGCTCGTTGGCGAGTTGCGTCATCTTCTTCCTGGTCCTTCAAGCTGTGGCCGGCGACCGGGTCGGTGGCCTGTTCTAGGCACCCTGGGTGGGTGCCGTAGCCCGTCAGGCGTGGGACTGATCTTGACCGGCCCACGCCGAGAGGGTCTAGGCACCCTCGATGGGTGCCGTAGCCCGTCAGGCGTGGGACTGATCTTGACCGGCCCACGCCGGGAAGGTCCAGGCTCGAACCATAGGTGGATGTAACAAGTGGGCAAGCCCTGACCCAGAGCTCGCCCACGTCTCTGGAGGAGAGGCGCGGTGATTGAGGCACGGCTTTTGACCAAGGAGTACGCCGGGCGCCGGGTGGTGGACAGCGTCAGTTTTGCTGCGCAGCCGGGCGAGATTCTCGGCCTGGTAGGCCCAAACGGCGCGGGCAAATCCACACTGCTGGCCATGCTAGCCGGCGTCATCCGGCCAACCGCCGGCACTGTTACCGTGGCCGGGCGCTCGCTCGCCGGGGCCCCGGGGGCGGTGGCGGGCCTGGTGGGCTACGTGCCGCAGGAGATCGCCCTCCACCCGTCCCTGACGGTGCGCGACACCTTCCAGTTCTGGGCCGGCCTGCACCGCCTGGAGCGCCGCCTGCGGGCGGAGCGCATCGCCCGGGCCGTCGACCTGATGGGCCTGGGTGATACCCTGAACGCCCGTGTTCATTCGCTCTCCGGTGGCACCCGCCGCAAGCTGAACGTGGCGGTGGCCCTCCTGCCGGACCCGCCCGTACTGATTATGGATGAGCCGACCGCCGGCATGGATGTGCAGACCATTCGCACCTTTGTCGCATTCCTGCGGCGCCAGGCGGCCGCCGGGAAGACGATTCTGTACACCACCCACAGCTACGACGAACTGGAGCGGCTCTGTGACCGGCTGCTCCTGGTGAACCGGGGGCAGGCCCGCTTTGCGGGCACCCCGGACGGCGCCCGGGCTGAGGCCGCGACCCGGGGGCTGCCCGGCGCCGATCGACTCTCGCTGGCTGACCTTCTTGCCGCGCTGGGCGGCTGGTGACCTTTTTCTCAAGTCCTGGAGGGAGGATCGACATGGCCTATTGTCCCCACTGTGGAACCGAAATGCCCGAAGAGGCCGGGTTCTGCGCAAAATGTGGCAAGGAGCAGCCCAAGGCGGCCGAGGTGCCCGAAGCGCCACGGCCCCGTAAGACCGCGCCCCGCTGGCTCCCCGTCGCCGCGTTAGTCCTGGTCGGTGCCGTCATTGCCGCCTATTTCCTGCTGTCGCACCGGACCCCCCGCCAGCTGCTGGCCCTGGCTAATGTCAAGTTCGCCTCCGCCGCCGCGGAAGAGCTGGACCTGGGCGTGAGCGGGCCCTGGGGCCTGCAGTCCCGCATGCAGTCCGAACCCTCGACCTCCAAGGTGACCATCTCCGGCCGCCTCAGCTCCAAGGAGCGCAACCCGGATATCCAGCTGGTGCAGCAGTTTCTCGACAAGAGCAGCATCATGCTGACCAGCAAGAACGACCCCAAGGCCGATAAGCAGTGGTACGACCTGAAGCTGAACCTGCGGGGCAGCGAACTGCTCTCCGGCGAGTTCTACCGGTCGCCTGAGCAACTTGCCGCCAAGGTCCCCGTCATCTATGACAAGCACATGCTGCTGGAGAACCACGACATCGGCAGCGTGATGGCCAAGCTCGATATTCCCTGGGAAGGGCCCGACAAGTTCCCGTCCCAGACGGAAACGATGAAAAACCTGAAGCTCGAGCAACTGATGCCCGTGCTGATGGAGTACGGGCGCTTCCTCAATACTAGCGTCAAGGACGACGAGATCACCATGGAATCCGGGGTCGACTACCAGTCGCCCGACGGCACGGTCTCGCTCCGGCAGATTACCCTGAACCTGTCGGAAGCGCGGATCAAGGAGATCCTGAAGGGCCTGAGCCAGAAGCTGCGCGATGATGAGGCGGGCCTCGATAAGATCGCCGAGTCCATCGCCGGTTTTGCGGAGATGGCAGCCACCGGTGCGGCCGCAAATGATCCGGAGCTGAAGCGCTGGCAGGACAAGAGCTACGTCAAGCAGCAGATTCGCGACGGCAGCCGCGACGGCTGGGACAAGGCGGTCGACGACCTGCTCTTCCCCGAAGGCCTGACGGTCACCCTCCTGGTTGACAAGGGCGGCAACTTGGTGCACGAGCGGATTCGCTTCGCCATGGCGCCCCGGGAGTACCCAGAGGACTTGGTCTTCACCGACGTGTACCTCTCCCATTGGAAGGGCAAGAACGGCAATGACCTGAAGATCTTGGTGGATGCAGGCTCGGGTACCGGCAAGAATGCCTCTTCGGTCCGGTTTGACCTGAAGTCGCACAAGGAGCCTACCGCCGGCAAGGAAGAGCGCTCCAAGACCACCGTCGACATCATTAGCCAAAACTATGGCTATACCGATGCGGTGCGCATCGACATGAACACAACGGTTACCCGGGGCGCCGAGCGTGGCAAGGACCGCTACGTCACGGACGCGACCATAAAGATCGGCGCCGGCACCTCCGGCGGCACCATTTCGGCCAAACTAAACACCCTGCGCAGCAACTCCACCGGGGGCAGCCACTATGAAAACACCACGGAGCTGACCCTTGACATCGCCGGGGACGGCGTTCCCGGCATCAACGTCGGCGTGAAGACCGAAACGGCCGTCGACTTCGGAAAGATCGACGCGTTCCCGGCCTTCTCCGACACCACGGCCATCAACCTGAACACGGCCAGCCAGAGCGATATTGACCGGCTGCGGATGGACCTGCAGAAAGGCGTGCAGCGCTTCCTCAACAGCAACATGAGCCTCTTTATGTCCGGTTTCTAAGCATACCTGTCAGTCCGCCTGCCCCGCGCAGGTGGACTGCTCATTTCCCGATTGAGGTGGCGTTGTGGTGCAGGTACTGGTGCTGGCGTTTTATGACCTCAAAGCGACGCTGCAGGATCGATGGGGTACCGTTCTGCTGCTGGTAATGCCGCCACTGCTGGTACTGCTGCTGGCATACGGCCTGGCGCCCCTGGTGGAGCGGAACCACTTTGTGGAGCCCTTCGCCGTGGCGGTGGTCGACCAGGACGGCTCCTACGAGACCCGCATGCTCGTCCATCAACTGTCAGCCTCGCCGGCGCTCACCGACCTGGTTACGGTGCGAACGGCCGGCATGGATGAGGCAGACGCGCTGATTCGGGCAAACGAGATTGCGGCCGTCCTGATCATTCCGCAAGAGTTCGCCGCGCAGATGGCCCAGGGCGTCAACCTGCCCCTCACCGTCATCAGCAACCCGAGCCGGCCCTTGCAGAGCGCCATCATCCGGCAGTTGGCCCACAGCAGCGCCAGCCTGGTGACGGCGGCCCAGAGCGGCGTGGTCACCGTGCTTACCTACATGGACGAAGCCGGGGTCTCCGGTGACGAGTACTCACAGTGGTATGGCCGCACCGTCACCGCGTTCTCCCTGACCGCCCTGGGCCGGACGCAGCTGCTCGCGGCCCGCCTGGAGTCGGCGACGGGGCCCGCATCGGCGCTCCAGTATTATGCCCTGGCCCTGGGGGTGCTTTTCCTGCTGGTAACCGGCATGGCCGGCCTGTGGAACGTGCGGGGAGAAGGGGCCGCCCTGTTCTACCGCTACCGTTCCCTGGGCGTGGCCACCTGGCAGCAGGTGACGGCCCGGGTGCTGGTGCTGATGGCCCTCCAGGGGCTCCAGGCGGTGGTGACGCTGTCTCTCCTGGCCCCGGTCTTCCGACCGGCCTGGCAGGGGAACGGGCTGCTGGCTGCCTGCGTATTGCTGGCCGCCCTGGCCGCCAACGCCGGGCTGCTCACCCTGATCGCCGTGGCCGTGCCGGACCGCACCGCCGCCTGCCTGGTAGCGCTCAGCCTCCTGCTGGTAATGGCGGTGCTGGGCGGCAGCGTGCTGCCGCCGGCCTACCTGCCGCCGGCGGCGCAGTGGCTGGGAAACCTGTCGGTGGCCAAGTGGGCCGTAACCGGGCTGCTGAGCAGCGTCTTTACCCTGGAGACCGGGGCGGTGCTCGCCAGTCTCGGGGCGCTGACGCTCCTGACCGGGGCCTCTGCAGGCGCTGCCGGGCTCTGGCTGAACCGGACGGGGAGGTGAGCGGTCGCGTGAGTATCTGCGGACTGGTGCTCTTTCGGCTGAAGGGGCTGTTCACCAGCCCCCTCCGGCTTCTGTTGATGATCGGGCTGCCCGTGGTCGGGGTCTGGGTGGTGGGAGCCCTGGCGGTGCCTGCCGCCGTAAAGATTCCGGTGGCGCTGGTAGATTTGGACGGCACGGCGGAGTCCCGCCTGGTGGCCGAGCGCTTCAGCAGCCAGCCCGTGCTAAGCGTCACGGCCATGGGCGAGGAGGAGGCGGTGCGCCTGGTGAAGACGGGCCGGGTCGGGGCTGCCGTGCTGCTGGAGGCACATGGTCGGCGAGTATATGGCCGCCGAAGTGACCCGCCTGGTCAGCAACGCCATGGCCGCCGACATGGTGGTGGATGCCTACCGTGAACGGCAGTTGGCCATTCAGTGGCAGGACGTGTGGGACCGGGCCGACGGCCACTGGCAGCAAGGCGTGCTGCTGCCGGTGGAGCATAGGGAAAGTCCCGGGCCGGCGCCGGCCGCCGCCGCGGGGCGGGGCGCCAATGTGGCGGCGGTCTATGGACTGCTCGCATCGCTGGTGCTCTACAACGGCCTGCTGACCGCCAGTTGGATGATCGAAGACCGAAACAGCGGCGTGCTCCGCCGTTTGGTAACCACCTCCACCCGCCCGGAGCGCTACCTGCTGGGAAGTAGCCTGGCCATGGGGCTGGTGGCGGTGGTCACGGTGGCCGGCACGCTGCTCGCCTTCCGGTATGGCCTGGGCTGGGACGTGGTGGGCGGCGGCCGGGAACTGCTGCTGGCCGGCGCCTACGTGGTCGCTGTCACCGGCCTGGCCGTGCTGGCCGGCGCCCTGGTCCGGACGGAGTTTCAGCTCCAGGTGTCGGCGCCCTGGGTTACGGTGATCACCGGTGTGCTGGGCGCCGGGGGCACTCTTTCCGGGCTCAGCGACAGGCTGGCCATCATCGGGCTGGCCACACCGCAGGGCTGGCTGCTACAGGGGCTGGCGCAGTCGGGTGACGGTCTGGCTCTGCTGCACACCGCCGTTCTGAGCGGGGCCGGGCTGGCGGCAGTCTTGCTGGGCGTGCTGGTGGCCGCCCGCCGGCAGGCGGCGTAGGCTACATGGTCGCTCGGTTAGCCGGGTAAGCTAACCGTAACACGACCAAGGAGGCCTGCCCGATGGCAAGAGACGGCATCATTCATGACCCGCCAGCAGCTAGGTATCTCTTCGACAGCACCGCCTCGTCCTGGATCTGGCTGATCGCCCGGGTCTACCTGGGGTGGCAGTGGCTCCAGGCCGGTCTGCACAAAGTGACCGACCCGGCCTGGATGAGCACGGGCAAGGCCCTGCAGGGCTTCTGGACCCGGGCCGTGGCGATACCTGCGCCGCCGGCGAAGCCCATCATTACTTACGGCTGGTACCGGACCTTCCTGAGCGGTCTGCTGGCGGGCGGGCACTACACCTGGTTCGCCAAGGTGGTGGCGGTAGGCGAAGTGATTATTGGCGTCGCACTGATACTCGGCTTCCTGACGGGCATTGTTGCCTTCTTCGGCGCCTTTATGAACTTCAACTTCATGCTGGCGGGCACCACCAGCACAAACCCTGTGCTTTTCACCATCGCCGTCTTCCTGATTATGGCGTGGAAAGTGGCCGGGTACCTGGGACTGGACCGGTTCCTGCTGCCCACCCTGGGCACGCCCTGGCAATCAAGGGCGGAAATCCGTGACCGCGGCCCCACCCGCTACCGCCCCGATGAACGGACCGACCCGGAAAACCGGCCCAAGGTATAGCGAAGGAGCCGCCAGACATGAGCTGGCGGCTCTTTTTTTCGCCGCAGTCGCCCATGCTACTGCGCGGCACCACGCAGGATGAAAACCAACCTGGTTTGTTAGTCGTGCTTTCCTTTCTTGCCGCAGATGCCGCAGATCCCGGGTTAGACGCTCCAAGCAACTCTATTTAAGGTGACCAGGGCAGACTTCTTAGGCATCTGCGTCATCTGCGTCATCTGCGGCGAATAGTTGTCCGGAATCCCGGCCCTGCGGAGCCAGCGGCGGTCATGGCAGAAGGAACGAACGTACTTGAGGTCTAAATCATCTAAATAGATGCGAGCGGTCACACCAGGGGAGGCATCGTCATGCTTGAACTGTATCACTTCACCCCGCAGAGTGCGGTTGCATCGATCTTGATTCACGGGCTATTCCCATCAGGCAGGTTTCATGATCTCGGGCTTCAGATGCGCCGCAATGTGGTCTACTGCTGGCTTTCGCCGGACGATGACCGGATGGGCTATGGCGAGAACGCCGGGTACGAGTGCCTGCGAGTCCTGGTCGAGCCGGAGCGATGTCTGGTGGCCGACATGGACCTGGCCACCGTGGCCTACCAACACATGCGTGGCGTGGGCGCCAAGGACCGTGACCCGGAGCAGGCCCGACAGTACGCCGAACGCTACCACGCCACAGCGGTGCCCGCCGCCCAGTACCGGCCGGGACTCTTTACGGCGCCCGAAGTGCTGGTCAGCGGCCCGGTGCGGGCTTCGCAGCTGGCACCTGTGACAGACTCCGCCCTGCCGTTGGCCGAAGGCCAGCAGGTGCAGATCACTGCACGCAGGTTTGACGGCACCCCCTATCGCTGGTGGGAGGCCCGGGTCGAGAAGGTCACTTCAGACTGCGTCGTCACGTACGTACCGGCGGGCGGTCTCCTCCATCAGCCTGGCGGCGATTGGCAATCACCGGTTTCCGTCCGGACTTTCTACTGGGCGGATCGCCACTACAACCTGTGCGAGTGCTACGCCGCTTCTGACGAGGGCTCCAGCCTCTATGTGCATATCGCTTCCCCGCCGCAGTTTGCCACCGGCGTGATCGACTATCGCGACTTCGAGCTTGATGTCAGCAAGTTCGTGGGGAAGCCAGCGGTCGTGCTGGATGAGGACGAGTTCGAGGCAGCGGCAGTGAAGTACGGGTACAGCCAGGCGTTCCAGGCGGACTGCCGAAGTGCCGTCGCAGAGGCGCTCAGCCTTGTTGACCGCTGGATCTGGACGTATCGCTAAATGTGGGCGCCTCCGCCGGGCAGCGGGGCGCCCTCTCTCATTGTATGACTTTTGCCCGCCGCTTACATTTTTCTTGCAGGGACCCCACACCGGGTGTATAGTTCGTTCTGTGCAGAACGTTCTCCAGGTGAACGAGGTGGGTTTTCAGTGCAAGACAAACGGATCGCGATCGGCGAACTGTGGCGTGAAGTCAACCACGGCGTCCACGACCGCTTCCGGCAGGCCTACAAAGACCCGTCCCTGCCCTTTGGCATGCTGATCATGCTCCGGCAGATCAGCAAGGAACCGGGCATTACCGTCAGTGAAATGGCCCGGCGCTCCGGGCTGGCCAAGAGCCACATCTCCAAGCAGATCGACCTGCTCGATTCCCGAGGACTGGTCGAAAAGCGGCCTGACCCGCAGGACCAGCGGCTTCTTCGCCTCTACCTGACCAAAGCCGCCGAGGAGGCCGCCGCCGAACTGGAGCGGGTGGCCCAGCAAGCCTGGCTGCAGGTGGTGGGGGAGCTGGCGGACGACGAGGTGGACGCTGTGTTCAAGGGCTTCCAACTGCTAAGGGACGCGCTGGAGCGGTCCAAGCGAAAGACGGAGCAACGCTAGGAGTGGGTAAATCCAAATGATGAAACTGATCAAGTATCTGAAGCCATACTGGCTGCCGATTACAGCCATTCTGGTACTGGCATTCTTTCAGTCCCTGTCTGAACTCTATCTGCCGACCCTGATGTCGGACATTGTCGACAAGGGGATCATGGCGGGGGACACCGACTACATCTGGCGGGTCGGCGGCCAGATGCTGCTGGTGGCGCTGGCGGGCACCGCCGGCGCGATCATCTCGTCCTACCTGTCGGCCAAGGTGGCCTCCGGCTACGGCAAGGACCTGCGGCGCAAGGTCTTTACCCGGGTCTCCTCCTTCTCGCTGCACGAGTTCGACAAAATTGGCACCGCAACGCTGATCACCCGCACGACCAACGATATTACCCAGGTCCAGCAGGTCTGGGTGATGATCCTGCGGATGATGATCAGCGCTCCGATGATGTCGATCGGCGGCATCGTGATGGCGGTCTCCAAGGATGCGAAGCTGTCGCTGATCATCGTGGTGGTCATCCCGGTGCTGCTGGGCGTGATCGGTTTCCTGGCCGCCAAGGGCATTCCGCTCTTCAAGGTGATCCAGGAGAAAGTCGACCGGCTCAACCTGGTGGTGCGCGAAGGGCTGACGGGCATCCGGGTCATCCGGGCCTTCAACCGCACGGCCTATGAGAAGGTCAAGTTCCAGGGCGCCAACCGTGAACTGACCGACACGGCCATTCGCGTCAACATCATCATGGCGACCATGATGCCTGCGATGATGCTAATCATGAACTTTACGTCCATCGCCATCATCTGGTTTGGTGGCATTCGCATTGACGCCGGCCATATGCAGGTCGGTGACCTGATGGCGTTTATTCAGTACGTCATGCAGATCATGTTCTCGTTTGTTATGGTCTCGATGATGTTCATTATGATCCCCCGCGCTTCGGCATCCGCCGTCCGTATTAATGATGTGCTGGAGACGGTGCCGGAGATTAACGACCCCGACGTGGCCACCTCTACGGGCAGCCAGAAGGGCTATGTCGAGTTCCGCGACGTCACCTTCAGCTACCCGGGCGCCGAGGCGCCGGCGATCAGCAACATCTCGTTCGCGGCCCGCCCCGGCGAAGTGACCGCCATTATTGGCGGCACGGGCTCGGGCAAGTCGACGCTGGTCAACCTGATTCCCCGTTTCTACGATGTCGACAGCGGCAACGTGCTGGTGGACGGTGTGGACGTGCGTGAACTGACCCAGGAGCAGCTGCGGGCCAAAATCGGCCTGGTGCCTCAGAAGGCGCTGCTCTTTAGCGGTTCCATCGCGGCCAATATCCGCTACGGCAAGGAAGGCGCGACGGATGAAGAGATCCGCAAGGCCGCCGAGATCGCCCAGGCGACGGAGTTCATCAGCGAAATGAAGGACGGCTTTGACAGCGAGATCGCCCAGGGCGGCACCAACGTGTCGGGCGGGCAGAAGCAGCGCCTGACCATCGCCCGGGCGCTGGTGCGCCGGCCGGAGATCTACCTGTTCGATGATAACTTCTCGGCGCTTGACTTTAAGACCGACGCCCGCCTGCGGGCCGCCCTGCGCAAGGAGACGGCCGACGCGACCGTCATCATCGTGGCGCAGCGGGTCAGCACCGTCATGGACGCCAACCGGATCATCGTGCTCGATGATGGCCAGATCGCCGGCATTGGCACCCACAAGGAACTGCTGAAAAACTGCGATGTCTACCGGGAGATCGTCTCCTCGCAGCTCGCGGAGGAGGAACTGGCATGAGTGAGAAAAAAGAACGCCGCCAGCAGGCCGGACCGGGCTTCGGTCCGGGACCGGGCATGGGCATGCCGGTGCAGAAGGCAAAGAACTTCAAAGGCACGCTGCGCCGGCTGATCACCTATATGCGGCCCCGCTACTGGCGCCTGGGCGCCGTCTTCATGATGGCGATTCTCTCCACCGTCTTCGGGATTGTCAGCCCGAAGGTGATGGGCAAGGCGACTACCAAGCTCTTTGAAGGCCTGGTCGCGAAGTTCATGGGCATTCCCGGTGCCAAGGTCGACTTTGACTACATCTGGCAGATTCTGCTCTACCTCGGCGTGCTCTACTTGATCAGCTCTGCGTTTATGTACATCCAGCAGTACATCATGGCTGGGGTGGCGCAGGGAACGGTTTTCGATCTGCGGACGGCGGTCACCGACAAGCTGAACCGGCTGCCGCTCAAGTTCTTTGACTCCCGCACGCACGGCGAGATTCTGAGCCGTGTGACCAACGACCTGGACACGGTGGCCAATACGCTGCAGCAGAGCGTCACACAGCTGATCACGTCGACCGTGACGATCATCGGTGTCATTATCATGATGCTGACCATCAGCCCGTTGCTGACGCTGATCACGATTGTGACGCTGCCCTTGTCGGGCGTGCTGACGGCGGTGGTTGCCTCCAAGTCGCAGAAGTACTTCAAGACGCAGCAGAAGTCGCTGGGCGAGCTGAACGGCCATGTGGAAGAGATGTACACCGGCCATAAGGTCGTCAAGGCCTACGGGCGGGAGCAGCAGTCGATCGGCGAGTTCAGCCGGATCAACGAGCAGCTCTACGAGGCGGGCTGGAAGGCGCAGTTCGTCTCCGGCATGATCATGCCGCTCATGCAGTTCGTCGGAAATATTGGCTATGTGCTGGTCTGTGTGGCCGGCGGCATCATGGTGACGAAGAAGTCGATTCAGATCGGCGATGTGCAGGCGTTTATCCAGTACTCCCGCCAGTTCACCTTCCCGATTGCACAGCTGGCCAATATCGCGAACGTGATTCAGTCGACGGTGGCGGCGGCGGAGCGGGTCTTCGAACTGCTCGATGAGCAGGAAGAGATCGCCGACCCGGTGGATTCGCAGGTCGTGAAGTCGCCCGAGGGCGTCGTGCAGTTCGAGCATGTCAAGTTCGGCTACAAGCCGGACGTACCTTTGATCGAAGATATGAATATCGATGTGAAGCCGGGTCAGGTGGTGGCGATTGTCGGCCCGACGGGCGCCGGCAAGACGACGCTGGTCAACCTGCTGATGCGTTTCTACGAAATCGACGGCGGCCGGATCACGGTGGATGGTGTCGATATTCGGGCGATGGCCCGGGGCGATCTGCGCACGATCTTCGGCATGGTGCTGCAGGATACGTGGCTCTTTAACGGTACGATTCGGGAGAATATCGCGTACGGGCGTGAGGGCGCCACGGAGGAGGAGATCGTGCGGGCCGCCAAGGCGGCGCATGCCGATCATTTCATCCGGACGCTGCCGGAGGGGTATTCGACGATCCTGAACGAAGAAGCGTCCAACATTTCGCAGGGGCAGAAGCAGCTGCTGACGATCGCCCGGGCGATTCTGGCGGACCCCGCGATTCTGATTCTGGATGAGGCGACCTCCAGCGTGGATACCCGGACGGAGGTCCATATTCAGCGGGCGATGAGTGCGCTGATGAAGGGCCGGACCAGTTTTGTGATCGCCCATCGGTTGTCGACGATTCGGGATGCCGATGTGATTCTGGTGATGAATCATGGTGCGGTGATTGAGCAGGGGACGCATCAGGAGCTGCTGGCTGCGGGCGGGTTCTATGCGGAGCTGTACAATTCGCAGTTTACTGGGGCTGCGGTGGCGGGGTAGGCGTTAGGTCTGCCTGCGGGGCGCCGGTGGGGGCAGGTAGGGGATTCCCTCTCAGGGTTGTTCGTTTGGGGGCCTTCGGCCGTCCCCAAACATCCGGCACCAACGTTCGGTCACCCCTACCTGCCCCCACCGGCTGACGTCCGCTCCCCACGTTCCCTTTCGTCACGAGGCGGCGGCCCGATCCCATCGAGGGATCGGGCCGCCGTCAGGTTGCTGACAAAGCCTATCCCTGGTGATAACAGTGCATACCCATGCACTGTTATTCTTTATGTCACCACAGACAAGGGATGTTGCGTAGACGCTTCGTTATTGGGCTGG
>JARBUG010000131.1 GCA_029239785.1 Symbiobacteriaceae bacterium
GAGGGATCACCCGTTCCCATTCCGAACACGGCCGTTAAGCCTCTCAGGGCCGATGGTACTACGTCTTGAACGTGGGAGAGTAGGTCGCCGCCCAAACTAATTCGCCAAGAAAACCACCGCTCTGCGGTGGTTTTCGGCGTTACAGGGAGCCTTGAGCGTGGGACAAGCTCAAAACTCCCGGAGATGAGTGCTTGGCACCGGAACCGAGGGAGTTCCGGCTCAGTGGCGCACCACAATGCGCTCCAACTTGTGCCGATGGTGGGAATGCCCCCGTTCATCGGCGTCACCCAGGGGCACCATGGCAGCAATTTTCACATGCTCAGGCAATGCGAGCAGCGCCTTGACCTTGGCCGGATCAAAACCCAGCATGGGCACCGTCGCATAGCCCAACCCCTGAGCCGCCAACAACAAGAAACCGAGGGCGATGTTGGTCTGCGCCAATCCCCAATAGCCTCGTTCCTCCACCGACATGGGGCCGAACGTGTTCTTGAGTGTCTCCACGGTACGCTGCTTCTGCACGGCCGACAACCCGGGATGATTGATCTCCTCCGGATGGGCGAGCACATCTTCCATGTCACTAACCAGAACGATCACCACCGGCGCCGCAGTCACCTGCGGCTGGCCATAGGCCGCCTCCTGCAACTGTTGCTTTAACTTTGACGAAGTGACCACGTGGATGCGCCAGGGCTGCACATTCCACGCACTGGGCGCCAGGGAAGTCAGCCGCAGAATCTCATCCAGGTCTTCTGGTGGTACCGGGTCAGAGCTAAACTTGCGGATGGACCGCCGAGACTCAATCGCCTCGGCTACTGGGAGTGTCTTGTGCAGGACTGACATCGAAAGCGTCACTCCTCTGCTAAGTGGGCGGCAACAAGTTGACTCATCATCAAGTATTCCCCTTCTTTGCACCAGAAACGCGGATTACGTCGACGAACTTCACGCAGTCTGACAGTCTGCTTGTGCTACCGGAGAGGGCGGCTGGACAATTGCCAGTTAGAATATGCGTATGTATAATGAGGTGATCAATCCAGAACCGTCAGAAGGGGTATTCAATGCGAACGCGTAAGGTGCTCGTGGCGGCGCTAGTTATGTGGTCTCTGGTGCTCACGTTGGTCAGCCCCGGGTTCGCGGCAGACGTGGATGTAGCCAAGTATACGGTCATGGTCTTCATGAACGGCTCCGACCTCGAGAGCGAAGGCGGTGCCGCTACCGACGACCTGCTGGAGATGCAGGAGATCGGATCGGATGCGAGCGTCAACGTTGTTGTGGAGACACTGGGCACTGCGGCATGGAATACCGAGGGCATCAGCAACGAAGAGAACCAGCGCTGGCTCGTTACGCCGGGCGGCATGGAACTGTTGATGGACGGCTTGGGCAACCGCCCCCTGGCCGATTCGGACACCCTGACCGATTTCATCGTATGGACGCAGCAGAACTTCCCGGCCGAGAAGTACGCCCTCATCTTCTGGGACCACGGCGGCGGCTCGGTTACCGGGTACGGGTCGGATGAACTGGCCGAGGACGGCGAGACGAGCCTTTCCCTGGCCGGCATTGAGCATGGAATTGCGGCGGCCGTCGCCGAAACCGGTGAGACCTTCGAACTGGTCGGTTTCGACACGTGCCTCCTGGCGACCGTGGAGATGGCCTCGCTGCTGAGCCCCTACGCAGACTACATGGTCGCCTCTGAAGAGGTTGAGCCCGGGCATGGCTGGAATTACACGCCCGTGCTGAAGAGCCTTGTGGGGAACCCGGCAATTACCGGTGACAAGCTTGGGCGGGTCATCGCCGACGGGTTCAGGGCCCAGGCCAACGAACAGGGGACCGGTGCGACGATCACGCTCTCCGTTACAGATCTGTCCAAGGTGCCTGCCGTCGTCAGCGCACTGGAGGCGTTGGTGAAGGCCGGGGCCAGCGGCATCGGTGATGTGGAGCGGCTTAACGCCCTGTTCAGCGCCCGCAGCCGTGCCGAGTCTTACGGCGGCGACAGCGATATGGTCGACCTGGGCGATCTGGTAAAGGGTCTGGTCTCGGCTTACCCCAAGGAGTCGCAGGCGCTTTTGAAGGCGATTGACAGTGCGGTCGTCTACAAGATTACGAGCAAGGGGTTGCCCAAGGCGACGGGCCTGTCGATTTACTACCCTTACAAGGGCCGCGAGTTCCTGGCGGATTCGCTGGAGATGTACGACACGGTACCTTTCTCCGAGGCGTATAAGGAGTTCGTGGCATCCTATGCCGAGTTGATTCTGGCCGATACGACGGCGCCCACCTTTACCGAGCAGCCCGCTGCCGAGGCATCGGGCGAGGATGAGGAAGGCGACTGGACGAGCTATGGGGCCAGCGTGGATGCCGTAGCGGCTGGTGAGATTGCCGAGGTTTACTCGGTTCTGGCCATGTACAGTGAGGACGACGAGGAGACCATCCTGTTCCTGGGCATGGATAATGACGTCGACTTTGATGCGGAGACCGGCGAGATTGATGATACCTTCAACGGTGCCATCGTGATGCTGAACGACAACCCCGTCTCAATGTTCATTGAGAACAGTGACGAGGACGTCATTGAATATCGCATTCCTGTTCGGTTGAACGGTCGGTCGGCGGATCTTATCGTGCTTTACGAATACGACACCGAGGCCTTCGAGGTGGTGGGCGCCTGGCCGGGCATCAACCACCAGACGGGCATGGCCGCGAAGGAGATCATTGAGGTGAAGAAGGGCGACAAGATCACCCCGGTCTTTTTCGCCTACAATTACGAGACGGATGAGGACAGCGAGTATGAGGGCGATACTTTCGTCGTCAAGAATGAACTGACGGTCGATTACGCCGAACTGCCCGAGGGCGAGTACTTGTATGGCTTCTATGTGATCGATTACGCCCAGAATGAGTCGGTATCCGATTTTGTTGATGTCGTGATTACGGCCGATGGGGAAGAAGTGTCGGTGGGTGATCGCGGCCTCGGAGACGATGAGATCAAGGTGGTCGTGAACGGGAAGCGTCTGATCTTTGATGTGGCACCGGAGAAGCGGAACAATCGGACCCTGGTGCCGCTGCGGGCCATTTTCGAGGCGCTGGGCGCCGAGGTGGGCTGGAACGGTGAGACCAACTCGATTACTGCAACCCTGGGTGGTACGGTGATCGAACTGCAGGTAGATAACCCGGTGGTACGGGTAAACGGTAAGCCTATGACCCTGGACCAGGCGCCCGTGCTGAGCGGGGGCCGCACCCTGGTGCCCGCCCGCTTTGCCGGCGAGGCGCTGGGCGCAAAGGTCGAGTGGGATGAGGCGACCCAGACGGTGCTGATCACCTCTGCGAAGTAGCGTCGGTGAGGTCAGGCAGGCCCGTCGCAGGTGGGGGAGTTGCTCCCGCCAGCGGCGGGCTTTCGTGTGCTTTCTGGGGTCGCAGGCACCTCTGACCCGTGCCCGGCATGCAATGGTCCAGGGGGGACTGCCCATGCCGAACACGCGTCCTCGCTTTGGCGGCCGACTGATGACTGTGGGCGCCACCTGGGGCGTGCTCGCTGTTATCGCTGTGCTGGCGGGACCGGTCCCCGCGATGCTGCTCTCCCTGATTCCTCTGATGATGGCCCTGCGGGCGGCCTTGCGCGCTGATGCAAGGGGGGAACCGCCTTCGATGGAGCAAGCGCTCCAGCGCCAGGTAACTGCGGCGGCCATGTTGATCGCCGTGGGCCTCTTTGCTCCATTACTGGTTGCTCACTTTGGCTGCCCCGGATGGCCAGGCGAAATAAGCAGGCGGGTGCCCTGTGGAGGGCACCCGCCTGGCGCGACCTGCGAATTACTGCGCACGAACGTATAGAACCGCTTCGATAAACATTTCCGGGTGGGGCGGCAGCGTCTCCTGCCAGCCCATGCGCGTTGCCAGGCTGTCTACGATGCGGGCCGCCACCCGCCAGCGGCTCTCGTTCTCGAGCTGCATCCGGCGCGTCCAGAACCGGCGGGCAGGCTCCAGATCTTCATCGGCCAGACGGAGCACGTGCTCGCGGAGCAAGTTGAGATCGTAGTGCGGCTGATGAAAGAGCTGTACCGGTGCCAGCGGCACCGTGGGCCGCTGGTCGCGCACGACCACGGTGCCGGCAACGATGTCGCCCAGGCGTTGCCCCCGGCGGCTGGCCACAATCGAAACCGTGCCCACCAGGTATTGAAGTGGCAAATAATCGATGACGCGCAGCAGGTTGCGAATGACGACCTGGAGAAAGTCGACGGGCAGGCCGTTCGCCTTGATCACCCGAATGCCGACCACCCGCTTGCCCACGGTTTGGCCGTTCCAGAAGGCTTCGAGCACGAGCTTGTACAGGAAAAACAGGAAACCGATTCCCAGGAGGAGAATTGTCAGAAGAACGCCATCGAGTGCGGCCCGATTGCCAAAGGGGTTCAAGGCGGTGCCTACGGCGGTCATGGGAAACACGATCAGGAGCAGAAGGACGGTGGCGCCCCACTGAATCAGGGCGTCTACCAAAATGGCGAGAAACCGGGTGCCCAGGCCGGCAGGCTCGAGCGCCAGGTCCACACTTTCCGGGGTATCGACACGAAAGGAATCTTGCAGCATCCCAGATCACCTCAAAGGCAGGGAGATGAATGAACCAGGATCAGTTTGTGGCCCGCCGTCAGGGCGACTGGCAGGCGCTTTCCCGGGTACTGGGGCAGCTGCAGGGCCGGGGCGCCCGGCGCCTCCCGCCTGACCAGGTGGCCGAGGTGGGCCGTCTTTACCGCCAGACGGCATCGGACCTGGCGTACGCCCGGACCTATTTTCCGGGCAGTGCCGCCGTGGGGTACTTGAATCAGCTTGTGTCGCAGGCGCATGCCGTTCTGTACGCCGAGGAGCCGCAGCGCTTCCGGTCGATTCTGCGGTTTTACTGGTACACCGTTCCGCAGATGGTGCGGCGCCACTGGCGGGCCGTGCTGCTCTCGTTCTTGATTCTGGCCGCCGGTATGGCCGTTGGGTGTGCAGCCACGCTGTACGACCCCGACCTGGCCCAGGCGCTGGTACCTGAGCAGATCCTGGAGACGGCGGTCTCCCCCGAGGACCGGTACGAAATGGCCGTGGAGGCCCGCCCGGTCATCGGCACCCAAATTCTGCTCAATAACGTGCGGGTCAGCGTGCTGGCCTTCGGACTCGGCATTACCCTGGGCATTGGCACCGCTGTTGTGCTCTTTTACAACGGGCTGATGGTGGGGGCGGTGCTGGCCCAATCGGTCTGGCAGGGGAATATGTCGTCGCTCTGGGCGCACCTGATGGCTCATGGTTCCCTGGAACTGATGGCGATTTTCCTGTGTGGGGCGGCAGGGCTGGTGCTGGGCTGGAGTATTGTGGCGCCCGGCGACCGGCCGCGCAGCGAATCGGTGACCCGGGGCGGGCGGGAAGCGGTGGTGCTTGTGATGTGCGCCGTGCCGTTCCTGATGATCGCAGCGATGATTGAGTCGCAGATTACCCCGGCCCGAGAGCTGAGCGATGCGGCCAAGTACGGCGTGGCTGTGGCAACCGGCCTGGCCGGGCTGGCGTACTGGGCACTGCCCGGGCGCCGCAAGCCGCCTACAGACGTCCTTGCTCCTTGATGAGCAGGTAGTGGTTGACAACCGCCGTGGAGAACTCCTCGGGCGGCACATCGATGACCAGCACGCCTTTTGCCTGAAGGCGTGCTTTTGTTTCGGCCCGCTGGGCCAGCACCTCCAGCGCCGCGACCTTTTGGTAGACGGCCTTGGAGTCGCTGGGCGATAACTGGCTGAGCGCCAGGAGCGCCGGGTCGGCCATGCAGACCAGCAGCACCACGTGGTGTGAGGCCAGGGCGGAGAGATGCTCGATGAGCCCCTTGGAAATATGCGGGTCGATCATATCGGTGAAGAAGACGACGAGGCTGCGCTTTTTATGCTTGGCTCGGAACCAGCCGAGCATGCGGCCGTAGTCGGGTTCGACCTGCTCGGGCGCCACGTTGTAGAGCGCCTCCATCATGGCGAGAACCTGGCCCCGGCCCTTGCGGGGCGGCATGAACGCCTTGACTTCGCCGCCGAAGAGCATGAGGCCGCAGTGGTCGTCGCGTTCGGCGGCAACGGTGGCCAGGAGGAGTGCGGCGTTGAGCGCATGGTCAAGCTTGGCGAGGCCATTGACGTAGGGCGTCATGAGGCGGCCGGCGTCGATCAGGAGCATGACGGGCTGGCTGCGGTCAATTTGGTAGAGCGTAGTGGTCAGCTTGCCTGTGCGGGCCGTGGCCGCCCAGTTGATGGCTTTGTACTGGTCGCCTTCCTGGTATTCACGGAGCGACTCGAACTCGGTGCCCTGGCCCCGGAGGCGGGCCCGCTTCAGGCCTTCAAGGTGGCGCCCCTGCTGAATAGCCAGTTCCCACTGCCGGGCGGCCTTGAGGTTGGGGTAGACCCGGGCGGTTTCCGTAATGGGCCAGGTGATGCGGCGGGACCAGAGGCCGAGTTTGCTCAGGTAGCGCCCGTGCAGTGGGCCCAGGACATACTGGCCCCGGCGCATGGGCTTGACACGGTACTGGACCGTGGCCCATTTTCCCGGGGCGGCGGTGAGCTTTGGCCACTCGCCGGGCGCCGCCATGTGCAGGGGCAGGTCATCTTTCAGTTCGAGGTCGACCGGGGTGGACGATAGGTTCTGGAGTTCTACGGTGATGGGGTTTTCCGCCCCGATGGAGAGGACCGGGCCCGGCTTGCGCACCGCCTCGATGCGGCGGCGGGAGGCCAGCAGGTCGGCGACCGCCGCCGTGGCCAGGATGGCGAGGGCAGCCTGGCTGACCCAGGCGGTGGGCGCCCAGACGCTGGGCAGGGCGGCGGCAACGAGCAGGCCCGCCAGGCGCGGGGTGGGGGCGAAGCTGGATTTGGTCGAGCCGGACTTCATCGCGGTACCGGCAGGCTCTGCAGAATCTGCTGCAGCACCTGGTCGGACTGCACCCCTTCCACTTCGGCCTCGGGCCGGAGCAGTACCCGGTGCCGGAGCACGGGCAGCGCCATCTCCTTGACATCGTCGGGCACCACGAAATCGCGCCCCCGGACCAGGGCCAGGGACTGGGCCGTAACCAGCAGAGCCACTGCGCCCCGGGGGCTGGCGCCCATGGCGAGGGTCGACCATTCCCGGGTGGTGCGGACGATGCTGTTGATGTAGTCGAGCACCGGTGCCTCGACGACTACGCTGCGGTGGGCGGCGCGGAGGGTGGCCAGACTTTCCGCATCCAGCACGGGCTGAAGCCCCACCTGGGCCAGCTCCTGCGCCCGGAAGCCCTGGTAGTGGCGCTCGAGAATCTGGCGTTCTTCGTCCTGGGCGGGGTAGTCGATTTTGATCTTCATGAGGAAACGGTCCAGCTGCGCTTCGGGCAGGGGATACGTTCCTTCGAACTCGACGGGGTTCTGGGTGGCCATGACCATGAAGGGGTTGGGCAGGGGCCAGGAGTGGCCGTCGATGGTGACCTGCCGTTCCTCCATGGCCTCCAGCAGGGCGGCCTGAGTCTTTGGGGGCGTGCGGTTGATTTCGTCCGCCAGAAGCAGATTTGTGAAGATGGGGCCGTGCTTCACTTGGAAGGTAAGCTCCTTGGGGTTGAAAATCGAGGTGCCAATGACGTCGGCGGGCATGAGGTCAGGCGTGAACTGTATACGCTTGAAGTGAATGCCCAGCACCTGGCCGAGGCTGCGGGCGAGGAGTGTTTTGGCCAGGCCCGGCACGCCTTCCAGCAGGACGTGGCCGCCGGCCAGCAGGGCGACCAGGAGTTGTTCCATGATGCGGTCCTGGCCGACGATGACCTTGCGAAGCTCACCTTGCACCCGTTCCAGGGCGCCGTTGATCGCGGTATCCGGCATTGTGCACGCTCCTTTGAATCGCCTCGACTTCTTGGGCGAGGAAAATGAGGTCCTTGTCAGAGACTTTGTGGCCGGGGGCTGTGCGCTGCAGGGCTTCGAGGATGCGCTGTTCGGGCAGGCCTGTCCGCTCGGCGGCCCGCCGGGCGATTTCCTGGTCGGGCAGGCCCTGGGCGCCGCCCAGCAGGCGGCTAAGGTCGCGGGTTAAGGTGCGACGCAGGTTTTCCTGCACGACGCTGCGGGCCCGCGCCCGCCGGTACAGCTGGCTCATGGAGAAAACGTACTCCACCGAGGCCCGTGACGGGCCGGCAGGGCTGGGGACCGGGGCGCCGAACCGGGCGCCATAGGCCCAGAACATGACGAGCACGGCGATTCCCAGGAGGATTACGAACCACTGCAGATTGCCCCGCAGCAACTGCCACCAGCGGTCGGCGGCCTGGAAGCCGTGGTGGTATTCGTCGAAGGCGACCAACTTGCCCGGGGCGGGCGCCAGCAGACCGAGGGCGAGATCGAAGTTGTCCTGCTTGCCCACAAGGTCGTTGGTCAGCCAGGCATCATCGGCCGACCAGTAAATGCGGCCCTGGCCCACGGCCCAACTGACGAGAACGGGGGTGCCATCCGTCAAGGTGATGTGCGTGAGCGCGCCCTTCCGGGCCAGGCTGAAGGACCCGCCGCCGAGGGAGACGGCCTCAACGCCCGTCGTTACGGGGTGCGCTGCGGCGGAACCGCCGGTGCCGGGGGCGGCGTGTTTTACCGACCCGCCCCGGGGGGTGGAGCGTGCCGAGCCGATGATGGCCGTATTGCCGACCCTGACCCAGTTTTCGAGGTGACCCCACTCCACATCATCAAGATCGTCTGCGTTCCAGATGACGAGGTGGTCAACCTCGGGCGGCAGGCGGCGGATTTCGCGCTCCCAGCGCCGGGCCACGCCTTCCTTTTCAAGGGCCGTGTAAACAGCTGAAAGTCCTTGGGGGTAGGTGCTGTAGGTGGAGCCGTCGGGGGCGCCGACCCGCTTGCCCGTATCGCTCTGGGCGAAGAGGACCGAAGCGAAAATCAGGACGATGACGCCGACGATGACGCCCCATTGGTTGCCTGACCGCTTTTCGATGCCGCTTCCCCCTCTCGCCAGAGTTGAAGGGCGATGGATTCGCCCCGTTTGAAGTCATCCGCCGAGGCGCCGTGCCCGGAGTAGAGGCGGGATTCGACCAGGTCGTTGAGATGGTGCATGGTGCGGGCCAGTTCCGGATGTTTGCGCCGCAGCGACCACTCGTGCTCCCGGTTGGTTTGGGCGGGAAGGTAACGCAGCAGGCCGGACCTGTCCAGGTGCTGGAGCAGGGCCAAATGGGCCAGGCGCAGCCCTTCCTTGTAGTCGCCGGCAGCGGCCTCTTCGCCGGCCAGTTGCCAGAGCTCGTCTGGCGTCAGGGGACGGTCGGGCCGGGCAGCCCGGCGCCCGGGGCGCAGTGCGACCTGCTCGCCCCCGGCATGGCCCTGGAGGCTGCGCAGCAGGAACCAGCCTAACAGACCGATGCCCACCGCACCCACGGCCAGCGCCACCCAGGTTGCCGCCGAGGGCCCTGAGGCGGAGGCACGGTCGGGCACCTGGGTCGGCTGGTTGCTGCCACCGAAGATGCGGTCCCAGAACCGGTCCCACCAGGAGGCCAGCGTGTTGGCGGCCTTGCTCTCTTCCTCGGCGGCGCCCAGGGCTTCGTCGAGGTGGCGGCGGGCGTTGGGCAGGGAGCGGGGCGCCGCTCTCTCCAGGGCATCCAGCGCCGCCAGATGCTCGCGCACCAGGGTCATGGCGTTGGCGCCGCCGACCTCGGCCAGCAACGGCCGCATGTCGACCAGGACCGGCTCAGGCGAGGTTTGGACCAGCCAGGCTTCGCCCATGGCGGCCCGTGCCTCACCCGTGCGGCCCGCCTGCATGTGGATCAGTGCAGATTCGAGGCGGCTGCGGTACGCCGACACCGTAATCGGCTCCGGCGCCGCCCGGGCCAGGCCCGGCAGCAGCAGCGCAAGCAGCACTGCCAGGCAGATCAGTCGGGCTGCTCTCATCGCGGTTCCGCTCCTGACGAAGCCATCATTTCGAGGTCCAAACCTTCCTTGCGCATGCGGGTGTCGTAGTAGGCCAGCGTGAGCGCCGTGTAGGTCAGCGGCGTGATGAAGCTGGAGATCAGCCCAGTCACCACGGCGAGCACCCACCCCAGGATCGGCGCCGCGCCCGCGGTCCATCCAAACGTGATGGCCCACTGCAGCGGCAGCTGCGTGATGAACTGCACCTGGCTGCTCAGTGCGCCCGCGAAGAAGGCGAATACGATGGCCAGCCCCAGCAACGGCCAGAAACGGCCGCTCACCAGCCGGAAGGAGCGCCTGATGGGGGCGGTGCCGCCGTCGGCCCGTTCGATAACGAGGGCCGGAATGGTGAACGAAGCGTAGACCGCTAGCGCACCCATGCCGATGGGGACGGTCAGGAAGGCCAGGAAGACCAATCCCCCGATGACCAGGCCGATGGCGGCGAGGATGCCAAAGAGTACGATGAGCAGCCCCGTGCCGAGCAACGCGGGGTAGCGGCGCCCGGCCTCAGCCAGGGAAGAGCCCAGTGTAACCGGGAGCCCCAGGTAGGTGCGGGACGCGGCCACAACGATGGCTGCTTGCAGCCACAGGTCCAGCAACAGGGAGACGAGCATGATCGCGACAAAGAGGCCGCCCATTTCGGTCAGGTCGGTGAAGTTGCCGGCGTCAGCGTTGATTACTGCCCGCACAAACCAGGAAGAGTCGGGTTCAGCGCTGTTGATACTGGTGGGCAGGAGCATATTCGCCAGGCCGCTGTAGATGATCATGGGAATTGCGCCAAGCAGCCCCGACA
The DNA here is from genome assembly GCA_029239785.1 of Symbiobacteriaceae bacterium. Lineage (GTDB taxonomy): Bacteria > Bacillota > Sulfobacillia > Symbiobacteriales > Symbiobacteriaceae > JARBUG01. The sequence goes on from JARBUG010000131.1 coordinate 10,675, forward strand.
GCAGCAGCGGTTTCCACCCGGTTTTTAGAACGTGAATCGTGGTGTCGAGAATCTCGCCGAAGTCCATGGGCCGCAGGTGCGAAAAACGCGAGCCGTTCATTGCAGATGCCATGCCACGCCTCCTTGCGTCGGTCAGCAATTCTCCTTCCATTTAGGCATGCCCATTCCCTTATCCTGCCAGTGCAACACGAATTCTGGCGAAATTGTGCGCATACCTCAGTAGTAGGCTTGGACAAGGAGGGCCTTGTATGCAGCATGAGATCATCGGGTCGACCATGCAGGCGCTGGTGGTGAAACTGGCACCCGGGGAGCAGGTCTATACCGAGTCGGGGGCCATGGCCTGGATGAGCGATTCGATTCAGATGGAGTCCGGATTCCGGGGTGGTCTGATGGGGACGGTTGGCCGTTGGTTCGCCGGCGAATCGCTGACCATGACGACCTTTACGGCGGGGCGCCGGGGCGGGGAGGTGGCCTTCGCCACGGCGGTGCCCGGTAAAGTGGTGCCGGTGGAGATGGGCCTGTCCCGGGGGATCATCTGTCAGGCGGGGAGCTTCCTGTGCGCCCAGCCCGATGTGGAGATGAAGATCCATATCAAGCGAAAGATTTTTGCGGGACTCTTTGGCGGCGAAGGCTTCATTCTGGAGCGGCTGAGCGGCAAGGGTATGGCCTTTTTTGAGGTAGATGGCGAAGTGGTGGAGAAGGTGCTGGCGCCGGGGGAGCGGCTGCTGGTCGATACCGGTCACGTGGCCATGTTTGAGGAGAGCGTGGGGTTCGATATTACGACGGTGAAGGGTGTGAAGAACTGGCTCTTCGGGGGCGAGGGGCTGTTCTTGGCTACGCTTACGGGGCCGGGGCGGGTCTGGCTGCAGACGATGCCCTTTGTGAACTTGGCGGCGCAGATCGCAGCGGTGCTGCCGGCGCGGGGCGGTTAGGTTCGGGGGCGGGGCGGCGCTCCAGTTCTTCGGCGTGAGAACTGCGGGCGCCGTTCTTTCGCCCTGGCACCGTGTGTGCACCGAGCAGTGTGGTCTTCAGGAACTAATGTTGCCCGCATCGGCCGGCGGAAGTATTCTGGAGAAGATGGTTCATCTGCTACGCTACTTAGGCAATGAGCTGGGCGTGAGAACCTTTCGGTTTGATCGGGCGTCATAGGGACGTAGGAGGGGTGGCAGTCATGACAAGGAAAGCGTTGCTGCTGGTCACCTGGCTGTGTGCACTGCTGGTTTTGGTCGGGCGCCCGGCGGCGGCGGCGACAAGTCCGGCGGGCATTGTGAACGATGAGTCGGGTACGTTCTCGGCCCAGCAGTTGGCCCAGTTGGACGAGGCGCTGTCGGGGCTGACTGTCCCATTCCGGGTGATCGTGGTGAATACGGCCTTCCCGGGCGGGCGCCCGGCGGATGCCGATGTGCAGTTTCAGAACTACGCCGACCGGTTGCTGCAGGAGCGGGTGCCGCCGGATGCGGTGCTGGTGACGGTCAGTATGCAGGACCGGCTGGTGGATTTCCGGGTCTGGGCCGACGGCCCGGTGAACCAGGCGTTTCTTGACAAAGCGGGGCGCCAGTTTGGCGATTTTTCCGGTGCAATGCTAGATGCGTACCGGGGGCCGGCCCGGGCCGGGGATGTGCCGGGCGGGATTATTGCTGCGGCCCGGGTGGTGGAGGGCGTGGTTGCGGCGCCGCCGGTGACGGTGCCTGATCCGGCGCCGAGCCCTTCTCCCAGCCCCTCGCCCGCCCCGTCCTACCCGTCGCCTGCGCCTTCGTATCCGAGTCCGGCGCCGAGTCTCCCCGGTGAGACGGTCTGGACCGGCCCCAATCCCCAGACCCCGCCGGCCAACCCCTGGCCCTGGGTTGGCGGTGTCGCCCTGCTGGGCACAGCCGTGTACTGGACCGTGGCCTTCCGGCGGTACCGCATCGCCCTGCGCGAGGCGCTGGAAGTGCGGGACCGCTTCCTGGGCGGGTTGCTGGAACTGATGGAGCGCGACCTGCCCCTCGCCCGCAAATACCAGGGCGAGGAGACGCTTGCCAAGGTCACGGCCGCTTCCGCCGCCGTTGATACAGCCCTGCACACCGAGCAAGAGGCCGAGGCGCTGCGGCTTCAGGCTGAGCGGTTTGCCAAGTTTCAGCGTTTCGCGCGTGCCCGGAGCACGATGAAGCAGGCAACTGAGGCGTACCAGCGTGCCGAGGCGTTGTTCCGTGACGCCGAAAAGGCCTGGGAGCCCGTGGTGGACGCCATGCTCAACTGGGAGAAGGACCAGGCCGACGTGGGCGCCAAGCTGGCCGCCACCGGCACCGCCCTGAGCGCCGAGAAGGTGCGGACGGGCTGGCCCCTGACCGACCTGGGCGCCCGCCTGGGCCGGGAAGAGGCCCAACTCACCCTCGCCCGCAGCAGCCGGGACGAGGACCCGGTCAGGGCGGTGCGCCTGGCCCGCGAGGCGGGCGCCGCGGCCGATGTGCTGTCGGCCGACCTGGGCGCCGTGCCCGGGCTGACCGAGGCCCTTGCGGCGCAGCGCAAGCGCCGGGCGGCGGCGGAGGCTTCGGTCGAGCTGGCCCGCCGGGAGCTGGGGCTGCGGTTCGTGGAGCTGCCGCCGGAGCCGCCGCTGGCCCGGACTTTGCAGGCCGAGGAAGATGCGGCGACGGCGCTGCCCCCCGGCGAAGTGGGCCGGGTGCGGGAGTCGCTGGCCCTGGCCCGGGCCGCCTCGGACGAGGCCGAGGCAATTGTGGCCCGGTACCGCGAGGCTCTGAAGCAGTACCCGGAGAAGAGTGCTGCCCTGAGTCGCGAGCTGGCCGCCGCCTTGCCTTCAGAGGAGCGCCTGGCCGCCAATACCCTCGGCGACCTGCGGGCCCGGTTCGCTGCCGAGGACTGGGACGATGTGCGCACCGTGGCCGACGACCTGGCCCGGTTCCAGGCCGAGGCCCGGGGCGCCCTGGCCGAGGTCGCCCGCATGACCGGCCCTGCCGTCCAGCTTTACCTGCAGGCGGTAACCCTGCTCGATGATATGCTGGCCCGGCGGGAGGCCCTGGGCGAACAGCTCAAGGTGCTGACGGCCCGGCCCGGCGCCCTGGAAGCCCTGGCCGCCGAGGCGCGCCAGAGCCTGGCCGCCCTCGACCGCTCGCTCACCGAGGCCGACGAGGTCGCCCTGAACGGCCGGGTCATTCTGCCCAGTGACGTGGCAGCCCAACTGGACGACGCTCGCCGCACTTACCGGCTTGCCCAGCAGCAGGGGCAGGAAGTGCCGCTGCCGGCCAACCGCTGGGCAAGGGCCGCCGCCGACGGCGCAGCGGTGGCCGCAGCCGCCCTGCAGGCCGTGCGCGAGGTGGCGCGGCTGGCGGCCGCCGCCCGGGCCGAGCTGGCCCGGGCCCAGTCCGAGGGCAACTCCGCATTGGGCTACGAGCGCTATGACCGTCGGGGCAACGCCATGACCCTGCGAGGCGCCCTTGTTTCCGCCGAGTCGGCGTTGGCCGCCGGCCACTACCAGGCCGCCCTGGCCGATGCGCAGCAGGCTATTAACGCCGCACGGGGCTTGGAAATGGCCTACCGCGAATACGTGGCCGCTCAAATGGAGGCCGAGCGGCGCGGCCGTGAAGCCGCCGAAGCAGCCCGCCGGGCGCAGGAGTCCCACAACAGCAGCCACAGCAGCAGCAGTGGCGGAGGCGGCAGTTGGGGCTCCGGCGGGGGTTCTAACAAGAGTTCCGGCGGCGGTGGCAGTTGGTAATGCGAAAAGAAAGTGCAAGCCCCCCGGGGCTTGCACTTTCTTTTGTAAAAAAATCGTAATACCGCTCCAATACAAGGAATACCTAGTTACACTCACGAAACGTCTATATCCGGAATAGGACTACAGTCCCCATTTCCTAGTGCGAAAGCTCTAGGTGCAGATACCAACAGGGAACTTAGGGAGATGACGCTTGTGAGGCGGCCTAGAATCAAGATATTCTTCGCGTTCCTGCTCTTCTTCAGCATCATGTGTGGCTGGTTCCGGGTTCCGACGGCAAAGGCTGCAAGCGTCAGCATCAATGTCACTGATAATTCCATCGCCGACTGGGCAGGGGTCACCACCTGCCTCAACGACCCAAGCGACGTCTCCGGCGGTGGTGAGTGGGACATTGTAAAATTCTGTGTAACAAACGATAGCGCCAATTTATACGTGCGCTGGGACATCTTATTGGCCAGCAATGACACTTCCATCAGGCGGAGCCTGTATGGCGCTGCCTTTACGTCACAGCGTCCGACCGGTACAACTCGCCCGACAATGGAGGCCATGGCCTGGGTCTTCTTCGAAGGCGGTCAGATGACGGTCGCAGTGGAAGGCATCAACGGTGTGACCAACACCATTCAAGAGAAGAGCTCCAACGCAGCAGCGACCCATGCCCGACAGATTAACACTGGCAACCGCAAAACGGTCGTCTCCGTTGAGGCACGATTCCCGTTTGACGCGTTCAACGGGACGAACAACCCGGCTTATAGCAGCCTTGGCCTGTCCCAGACCGTCGGTCCGTCCAGCGTCGTTCCCCTGTGGGGCGAGTCGCATGCCAGCCAGAGTATTACTTCTAACCAGAAGGACTACGTGCCCTCGACCGGCTACTTCGACTGCAGCTTTGATCCAGCAGGCACCTGCACCCCCGTGGGCGTCGGCCCGCTGGCTGCGATCACCGGCACCACCACCTCATCCAACGTTGCCCGGGGCGGCGTTATTGACTATATCATTACGGTAAAGAACGTCGGCGACGCCACCGGTGGCGCAAACCTTACTTTTAACCAACTCACCTGGACTCTGCCAACGAACTTCACCTATGAGACCGGCTCCACGAACTCGATGCTCACAAGCAATAACCCGACGGTCTCTGGCGACGTCCTTACCTGGTCCGGTCTGAGTGGCTCTGTCCCCGCCGGGGGTTCCACAACCCTCAGTTTCAAGGGCAAAGTCGGCTCCAGCGCCACAGTGGGCACACACTACAGCATGGCGTCTGTAGTCGCCACCACCCCTGCCGGAACCACGGAGACCGGCGATACTGCCCCCGTCACCGTGATCGCTGGGGCCGCCCCGGCAGCCCAGGCCAAAAGCCTTACCACAAATGAGGACACACCGGTCACGGTCACATTCACCGCCACCGACACAGACAGCACCAGCCTGAGCTTCCAGCCCGGCACGCCGTCTCACGGCACGCTCGGCCCGCTCTCAGCCCCGTCGTGCAGCACGGTAAGCGGCACCACGACCTGCAATGCCACCGCTACTTACACGCCCGCTTCCAACTACAGCGGTTCCGACACCATTACATACACGGCGTCTGACGGCACCTTCTCCAGTGGTTCCGCCAACATTAGTGTAACGGTGACCCCCGTCAACGACGGGCCTTCGGCAGCGCCCACATCGGCCAGCACGCCGGAAGATACCCCGGTGGCCGTCACCCTGACCGCCACCGATATCGACAGTGCTGCCCTTACCTTCGCCATCGCCACACCTCCGACCAATGGGACGTTGGATCCGGTCGGCGCTGCCAACTGCAGCACGGCCGGCGGCCTTACCACTTGCACTGCGCAGGTCACCTACCGGCCGGGCGCCAACTACACCGGGTCGGACACCTTCACGTTCACCGCATCCGACGGTGGCCTTACGAGCACGGCAGCGACCGCAACCGTGACCATGTCGGCGGATAATGACCGCCCGGTGGCCCAGGGTGCCTCGCCGTCCACGCAAGAAGATACGCCCGTGGTCATCACGCTCTCCGCGTCTGACGTTGACAGCAGTGCTCTGACCTTCAACCTTGGGACGGCGCCGAGCCACGGTTCGCTCGGTTCCATCACCGACCTTGCCTGTGCAGCCAACACCTGCACGGCGAAGGTTACGTATGCGCCGGACCAGAACTACAACGGCCCGGATTCTTTCACCTTCACCGCCAATGACGGGGCCCTCACGAGCACCGCCGCTACCGTTAATCTGACGGTGACGCCCGTCAACGACGGCCCTGTGGCAAACAACGTCACCGCCACAGGCAACGAGGACACCAATATCACGGTGACGTTGACGGCCTCCGATGTAGACAGCACAACGCTAACCTTCGACGTTGCCTCCGGCCCGTCAAGCGGTTCTGTCGGCACGCCGAGTGTCGCCGTCTGTACGCCTGCCGGTGCCGGCGCAACATGTAGTGCCACCATTACCTACACCCCGGGCGCCAACTATGTGGGTAACGCCAGCTTCACGTATACCGCAAGCGATGCTGGCGCGACAAGCACACCCGCCACGGCAACCATCACCGTCAACGGGGTGAACGATGAGCCGGCGGCTCAGCCTGTTACCAAGTCGACAGCGAAGAACTCCCCGGTCGTGGTCACGCTGACCGCCACCGATCCCGATGGCGAAAACCTGATCTTTGGTCTCCCGACGGGGCCGGACCACGGTACCACCAGCAACTGGACCGCAACGGATTGCCAGGTGGCGAATGGAACGAGCACCTGTACGGTATCGTTCACCTACACGCCAGCCGCGAACTTTGTCGGATCTGACACCTTCAGCTATATGGTGAACGACCCATCCAGCACAACGGACACCGAAACGATCACGATTTCGGTGAATGACAATAACGCAGCGCCGGACCTGGGCACCATCGGGAACCAGAACGTGAACGAGGGCGCCGAGCTGCGCCTCACGCTCAGCGCCACCGACAGCGATCTGCCGACCCAGACGCTGACCTACTCCGTCAGTGGGGCGCCGGGCGCCGACATCGCCGGAAATGTCCTGACCTGGACGCCGACCGAGACCCAGGACGGAACGTACAACCGGGCGCCGGAACTGACGGCCATCGGCACCAAGAGCGTGAGCGAAGGTAGCCAACTGACCTTCATAGCCGCGGCGACGGATGCCGACCGGGTGGGGGCTGGTCAGACGCAGAACACCCTGACCTACAGCCTGGTGGGCACCAAGCCTGACGGCGCTGCGATTGACGCCAGCACGGGCGAGTTCACCTGGACCGCCCCGCAGGGCAGTGCCGGCACGACCCCGACCGTAACGGTCCGGGTAACCGACAACGGCAATCCGACGCTATTTGATGAAGAGACGATCACGATCACGGTCAATGACGACAACACGGCACCGAGCCTCGACCTGATCGGGAACCAGAGCGTGAACGAGGGCGCCGAGCTGCGCCTCACGCTCAGCGCCACCGACAGCGATCTGCCGGCCCAGACGCTGACCTACTCCGTCAGTGGGGCGCCGGGCGCCGACATCGCCGGAAATGTCCTGACCTGGACGCCGACCGAGACCCAGGACGGAACGTACA
>JARBUG010000132.1 GCA_029239785.1 Symbiobacteriaceae bacterium
TATACCCCGCGCTGGAACCCCAAGTGGGTCATCGTCGTGATGGTGGAGGACGGGCAGGCCGGTGGCGTGGCCGCGGCGCCTATCTTCGGCGAAATTGGCCAGAAGCTGACCGCTATAGCAGGGTATTGATGTGGCCGCCGTCGACCACCAGCGTGGAGCCGGTCATGTACGAGGCCCCTTCGCTGACGAGGAAGACGACCGCATTCGCAAACTCTTCAGGTGTGCCGTAGCGGCCAGCGGGAATCTTCGCTTCCCAGTCGGCCTTCGCCGCTTCCGCCGTCCGGCCGGTCCGGGCGGCGGTATCGTTATCGAGCCACTTGATGCGCTCGGTGTCGATGCGGCCCGGGGCGACACAGTTGACGGTGATGCCATCTTTGGCAACCTGTGCGGCAAGCGTTTTGGCCATGGCGGTGACGCCCGACCGCAGGGCGTTGGAGAGGACCAGGGCTGCGATCGGCTGCTTGACGGAGCCCGAGGTGATGTAGATGATGCGACCGCCGCCCCGGGCCTTCATGGACGGGATGACGCCCCGGGTGAGGCGGACGGCAGACATGAGCAGGTTGTCGAACGCCTTTTGCCAAGCGGCGTCGTCGAAATCCATGAACATGCCGGTGGGCGGGCCGCCCGTGTTGCTGACGAGAATGTCGATGCCGCCGTACTCGGCGAACGTGGCCTGCAGCAGGCGCTCGATGTCGGCGGACTGGCTGACGTCGGCCGTGAGGGCCAGGACCCGGCGACCTGTGGCCTGGCGAATCTGTTCGGCGGCAGCGGCGATGGCGGCCTCGTCGCGGCTGCAGATGGCGAGGTCGCAGCCCTCAATGGCGAGGCCGAGGGCGGTGGCGAGTCCGAGACCCTTGCTGGCAGCGGTGACGAGGGCGACTTTGCCGGCGAGTCCGGTCTGCATAGGGTGTAGCCTCCTTATGTAGCGATGATCATTCGGCGCGTAATTCGAGGAGGTCGCGGGCCGCCTGCAGGGCAGCAAGCTTCCCGGCGAGCAGTTCGATTTCGGATTCCAGCCCGGAAATGGCGCGCAGCGTGGCGCTTAAGACCTCTTTGAGGGTGACGAGTTCCTGTAATATGGCCCGCTGATGGTCGGGCGGGAGTGAGCCGAGGGTGTCGATGGAGGATTCGAGGTTCCGGCGGTTGGCGAGGAGGATCTCCAGTTCGGCCTTCTTGCCGATCAGGTTTTGTTCGACTTCGGCGATCTTCTGGTTGAAGAAGCCAGCCGCGTCGAAGATCTGAATATCAGGCATTGCGTGGCCCCCACGTGTTTATGTTACCTCATATTGTACACACCGTGGGGGGGAGCGTCCACCTGGCTCTACTCCGGCTTGTGGTGGGTGGCGGCATGCTCATGCGCGGCCGTAACCTTGCCTGTGGCTGTAACGTGGGTGGGGGCAGAGAGCTGGCGCAGGCGGTCGAGAATCGCTTTGGCCTCCTTGGCGGGCGCCGGGCGGGGCTGGCCGGCCACGATGGTCAGCGGCGTCAGGCGGGCGCCGGTAACCCCCCTCGCACCGAGCCGAACGGTCAGCAGGGCGCTCTGCCGCCCCAGTGGGTTCGCTGAACTGCTAAAGATGAAGTTGCCGAGGGAGTAGGCGACCAGGCTCTGGCCCTGCCATCTGACCCCTTGCAGCACATGTGGATGGTGGCCCACCACGACCGTGGCGCCGGCCGCGATCATCGCATCGGCCAGCTCGGTGTCGGGGGGGCGGGGCCGGTCTTTCATCTCTTCGCCCCAGTGCATCAGGACGATGACCGCGTCGGCCTTGGCCCGGGCCTCCCGGATGGCGGCCAGGACGGGCCTGGGGTCCCAGCCCGGGTTAAGGCCGGGGTGGCGGTACCCGGCGACCCAGCCCGCCTCGGGAATCACCCTTGTGAAAGCGAGAATGGCCAGTCTGCGGCCCCGGACATCGACGATGACGGGCCTTGCGGCCGCGTCCAGGTCCTTGCCTGCCCCCACCGGGCGGATGCCCGCCGCCCGCACGTGTTCGATGGTGTCGAGCAACGCATCCGGGCCGTAGTCACCGGTGTGGTTGTTGGCGAGGCTCAGAACGTCGATGCCGGCCCGGGCCGCCCCGGCGAGGGCCGAGGGCGGGGATCGGAAGGTGAACTGCTTGTTCGGGACTGCGGCGCCCCGGGTGCTGACTGCGGTCTCCAGGTTGCCGATGGCAAGGTCGGCCTGCCCCAGCTGCGGAGCCACCCGGGCCCAGGGGTAGTCGGCGCCCCGGCCGGCCAGGACCGTGTCAGTCAGCAGGATGTCGCCGACGAAGGCCAGGGTGACTTCCCCCGTCGGCGGGGGCCGCCGCGGGCGGTTCGTCCGGGGGGCGCCGGTGTTCAGGCGCTGCGGTTGGGCCGCCTGGGCCGGGTTGGTGGGCGTGGGGGTGGCACAGCCCGTCATGAGGAGAAGAAGGAGGAGCGCGAGCCGCCGCCGCACATCCACACGCCCTTTCGTGAGAGAGGTGGCGGTAGGATGCCCGGCGGCGGGCGGGGCTATGCGAAGGGGGCGGCGGGGTGGGCTACCCCCGGCCGGGCGTGGGGCGGGCGAGGCGCCGGGCGCCCGGGGCGAGGCCCAGGAAGTAGCGCAGGGCCATCGCCCAGCCCCCGGCGGTGCGGAACCAGCGGGCGACGTTGGCCCGCTTGATCAGGGCGGGCACCCAGCCGGTCAGGGGCAGGCCGGTAACGACCCCGGCACCGTAGCCGTGGCCCAGGGCGACCAGGGCGCCCAGCAGGCGGACGGGCCGGACCGGGGCGGTGCGGCCGGCGGCCCGGGCGGCCAGGTGCAGGGCCAGGGCGCCGCCCTGCTGGCTCGCCGCCTGGGCCGTGGGCGGGGCGCCCGCGGCGGCGTCGCCGATGACGTAGACCCCGGGCAGGGGCGTCTCCAGGTTCGGCCCGACGATCGCCCGGCCGGCCCTATCGACGGGAATGCCGAGGCGGGCGATGAGCGGATTGGCCCGCACGCCGCAGGCCCAGACCAGCAGGCCGAAGGGCAGGGCCGAGCCATCGGCAAAATGCGCCATGCCGCCGTGGGGGGCGGCCGCCGCATCGCCCTCCACCCGGGCGATGAACTCTCCGGTCAGCACGTTCACACCCAGGGCGCCCAGCCGGCGCCGGGCCCGACGCTGCAGCCGCCGGGGCAGGCCGGGCAGAATCGCCGGCGCCCCTTCCACCAGGGTGATATTCTCGCCGCCGCCGTAGCGCTCGCCCAGTTCGGCGGCCAGCTCCACGCCCGTAAAGCCGCCCCCGGCGATCAGAACGGGGGTGCCGGCGGGCAACTCCGCCAGCCGGTCCCGAATGGTCAGGGCACCGGTCAGGGAGTGGAGGGTGAGGGCATGCTCCCGGACGCCCGGCACGCCGTAGTCGGCATCAACCCCGCCCACGGCGAAGACCAGCAGGTCGTAGGAGACGGGTCCGGCCGTGGTAGCCAGGTATCCGGCGGGAGAAGCCCCCGCAGTTGCAGCGGGCTCCAGCCCCGTCACCTCGGCCTGCACAAAGTGGAAGCTGCCCATGCCTGCAAACGGAATCTGATACGTCTCGGGCCGCTCGGCGCCCGCCGCAACCTGATGAATCTCTGTCAGCACGGTGTGGCTCGCGTTCCGGTCGATCAGGGTCACGTCATCTCCCAGTCCCAGCGCTTCGAGCCGCCGCACCAGCGAAATGCCGCCGTAGCCGCCGCCCACCACCACGATCTGCTTGGTCATATCTGATAACCTCCCCGCCGTCGCTTGTGACTTCTTTCACTTTTAGTCTACGGTAGTTGAGAATCGTTATCAAGATGGTTTGTGAATCATTTCTCAATATGGACAGACGGTGATAAGATAAGATTAGCTTATGTCGATAGTCATGACGTACTGGCGCAAAATGGTGGTTGCACGAAGCGGGGTGTTATAGTAACATAAGTTCTCGCCGGGGGTTACAAAAACCGGCCCCATCGTCTAGGGGCCTAGGACGGCGCCCTCTCACGGCGCAAACTGGGGTTCGAATCCCCATGGGGTCACCAAAGGCTGGACCGCTAGCTCAATGGTAGAGCATCCGACTCTTAATCGGACGGTTGAAGGTTCGAGTCCTTCGCGGTCCACCAGCCACTCTTTTTCATACGGGGCTATAGCTCAGCTGGGAGAGCGCCTGAATGGCATTCAGGAGGTCAGCGGTTCGATCCCGCTTAGCTCCACCAGTCCGCTGGTAACTCGGCGGCAACGCGTCAGGACCGGAAGGTAGCAGCGCACCGTCGAGTTGCCAGGTGGACGCATCATGCAAACAAAAAGCCGGACTTCCTCACGTTTGAGGGAGTCCGGCTTTTTTCGTGCTCAGGCCTTGCGGCGCTCACGCAGCAGCTCCGGCCCGGCCGCATCGAGCCCGAAGGAGAGCTTCAAGGCGCCGGTGTTGCACGAGGTGATGCAGGTCTGGCAAAGGCTGCACTCGGTGGACATGACCCGCAGGCCCTGCTTGTGGTAATCGCTCACCCGAATATCCATGGGGCAGGCCTTCGCACAGGCGCCGCAGTCTGTGCAGGCAGCCGCATCGCCCTTCACCTTCAAGATTGACAGGCGGGCGCCGACCTTGAGCGGCACCGTGATCGGGCAGACGTACTTGCAGAACGCCCGGTTATCCTTCAGCGTCACCGCCAAGATGATGCCGGTGGCGTAATAGAAGGCATTGCCCGCCAGATACCAGTACAGGGCTGTGCGTCCAGTCGCTCCGCCCGTGAAGCCAACGCCATAGAAAAGTACGGCGGCAATGCCGGCGCTCAGGGCGAAGTGGGCATACCGCAGCCAGCCAAAGCGGGCGGGCAGCCGGCCCGAACTGCGCTGAAAGGGGAGCAGGTCGAGCAGCATTACCGTCCAGCAGGCCCAGCCACACCAGAGGCGGCCGAAGAGCAGGGGACCGAAGACCTTGGCGATCAGGTAGTGAATCAGGGCGCCCTGGGCGATGCCGCCAAAGAGGCTGAAGAAGAAGCCTTCCATTTGCATATTCTCGCCGCCCATGAAGGCGGTGAAAATCAGCAGGCTGCCGATGAGGAGCAGCGCCAGCCGCCGCCCCAGCGGCTTTTTTGGTTTCGGCAGCGCCGCGTACAGACCGAGGCCGGTGGCGGCGAAGGTACCGATGAGGCCGAAAAAGATCAGGCCCATGATCTGGCCGGTGGAGAGCCACATGCCGGTGCCAAGTGCGAGAAAGGCGAGGAGGATGGCGACTGGAACGGTCATGGCCGCGCGTTTCATGATGATCGATCACCCTTCGGTTTGACTGCCCTTTCAGCGTATCGCACCCCTGGCATTGCGTCATGGTCCGAAGGTTTCAACGGGGATGGCAAATTGGCGCCTGTGGAACCGGAGCGCGTCGCCAAACGTCTGCAACTTGAGAGAGGAGGGATATCATGCTAATCATTCGCCCGGCACACGAGACCGACTATGAACAGATCGTCGCCCTGTTTAACGCCCAAACCGGCAGCAACATGAGCGCCGACCGGTACGCCGCAGACGCACGCAACCGACCGGCCGACATGGACGCGGTCCGTGTCGTCGCACACCTGCCCGACGGCCGGTTCGCAGGCTACGGCTTCGCCGGTGTCGATGATGAAGTGGAGCGAAACTTTACCGTCACTGTGCGGGTAGATGAAGCCTGCCGCGGCCTGGGCGCCGGCACCGGGCTGCTGCGGGCGCTTGCCAACTGGGCCCGCGCCCGGGGCGCCGCCCGCCTGGAGGCCACCCTGAACCAACGGCAGGCTGAACAGCTAGGCTGGGCGGCACGCCGGGGCTTTGTGACCGAGGGTTTGGTCACCCGGTCCGAGCTGAAGCTGGCGGGCTGGCAGCCTGACTCCTTTATCTCCGCCGTTACGGCGGCAGAGGAGGGCGGCATCCGCTTCACCACCCTGGCGGAGGCGGGCGCGACAGAGGAGAACTTGCGCCGTTTCCACGGGCTGTGCAAGGATCTGGAGCATGATGTGCCGGGCCGGGCGCCCAAGTTCCCGCCCTATGAGGCCTGGCGTGCCCACATCGAAACCGACCCGTCCTGGGACCCGGCCTGCGTCCTGCTGGCCGTGGACGGTGCCGAGTGGGTGGCGCTCTCCTTCTTCGAAAAGCAGTCGGATGGTTCGTGGTACACCCGCATCACGGGCGTACATCCGGCCCACCGGGGCCGGGGGCTGGGCACCGCCATCAAGGTGGCAGCCGTCAGGCTGGCCCACGCCAGCGATGTCCCGTACATATCGACCTACAACCATAACGTGAACGCCGCGATGGTGGCCATCAACCGGCAGTTAGGCTATGAGGCGGTACACACCCTTGTCCAGATCCATTTGCCCCTGTGAGTAAACCAATCATCCAGGAGGAGAGTCCTGTGCAGTTGATCGAGTCCCTGGTCAAACATCTACACGAACAGTATGTCGATCCCGAGGTTGCGGCCCGCATCGAAGCCCATATACGACCGCAGATGGCCGAGTATGCCGCCCTCGAGTCCGGAGAGGCCCTGAGCCGCCGCCTGACCGCTGAACTGCGGTCGTTTGACGATGCGCTGGAGGTTGTCTACAGCGCCGAAGCGTTCCCCCCGCAGCCGGAACCCAAGCCCCCGACCCCCGAGCAGTTCAAGGTGATGGACTTGGCCATCGGCCTTGACAACGGCGGATTTCACAAGGTGGAGCGGCTGCCTGGCAACGTGGGCTACATGGAAGTGAAGGGCTTCGCCCCGCCCGAAGTGGCCGGCGAGACCGCTGCGGCGGCCATGGCCTTCCTTTCCGGGACCGAGGCGCTGATCATCGACGTGCGGGGCAACCGGGGCGGCGCTCCCACCATGGTCTCCATGCTGGTAAGCTACTTCGTCCGGTTCCGGACACACCTGCAAGATTTCCGCTTCCGGGATCGGACCGACCAGTTCTGGACCGTCTCCCATGTGCCGGGCAAGCGGTACCTGGACAAGCCTGTTTATGTGCTGACCAGCCGCGAAACGTTCTCGGCTGCCGAGGAATTCTGCTACGACTTGAAGACGCTAAAGCTGGCGACCATCGTAGGCGAACCGACGTCGGGGGCGAAGCATCCCGGACGCCGCTTTCTGCTGGATGATCACTATGCCGTCCTGATTCCGGGGATCAGGTTCGTCAACCCGATCACCGGCACCAACTGGGAAGGGACCGGTGTGGTGCCGGACATTGAGGCGCCGGCGGAGCGGGCGCTGGAGGCCGCCTATGCCGCGGCGCTGCGCCACGTCATCGCACGGGCGGAGAAGGAAAGCCTGGACCCGTGGCGCCGCATTCAGTTGGAGGCGGAGAAGGCTCTCTCTGAGCTGGCCCAAAGGTAGCAGAGCAGGTGCCGGTCCTTCAGGACCGGAAACCAGACAGCGCCAGCCTGTTGAGCGCGAAAGATTGGCGCTGTCGGGCGCCGCTTAGTCTCTCGCTGGCCGGAATATTCTTGGATACGCCCGTGTGCATAAACCAGCAGGAACTTCTTCTGTCCAGGAAGTATTTTCATGTGATCTTTACATTTCTACCCACTACCGGAGGAACCATGGCACCCGACCAACACGAAACACTACCCGACGCCGTAGAACAACTGGTCACCTTTCTTGAAGGAAACTGGGACCTCACGGCCGACCTGAACCTGGCGGGTGCCGACCCGCTGACGGGTCGCCTCGACCGGGCCTGGCGACGGTTTCGCCAGGCCCTGCTTGTCTCTCTGCAGGAGCAGGAAGAGATCACGGGACAGGCGGCCGCAGCGGCTGCGCTCAACTCCATTCGCACCCAGGACATGCTGCACCGCATGCTCGACATGAGCACCGGCATCCGGGAATCGGCCGTAGCGCTGGAGCATGTGGCTGAGGGCGCCCAGGTCACTGCCGCCAGTGTGGGACAGGCCTCGGGGGCTGTCCAGGACACCCTGAGCGCATCGGCTCTGACGGCGCGCAGTGCAGCCACCATCGCTGCATCGACGACCGACATGGCCGCGTCGCTGTCGGGCGTTTCGCAGCAGGTCGACCGGCTGGCCGTTGAGTCCAGCCGCATAGCCGACCTGAGCAAGGTGGTCAACAAAATCGCCACGCAGGTCAACATGCTCTCCCTCAACGCCTCCATCGAGGCGGCCCGGGCGGGCGTGCATGGCCGCGGCTTCGCCGTGGTGGCGACGGAGGTCCGGCGCCTGGCCGACCACACCGCCCACCAGGCCGGCCAGATTGACAACGTGGTCGCTGAGGTCTCCGGCCAGTTGAGCCAGGTCAGCACCCAGGTGGTCCAGGGGGTGCGGCAGGTTCAGGCGCTGGCCGGGGCAGCAACTGAGGCGTCTCAGAGTGCGGCTGGCATCGACGGGCTGGTGGCTCGCATTTCGGCCCCGTTCAGCGAAGTGCGCACCACCCTGGAGGAGCACTCGGCGACGCTTCAGCAGGTCTCCGCTGCCGTGCAGAGCGTCTCGGGCCACATAGATGGGCTCGAGAGTCACCTGAACCTTGTGGCAGCAGAATCGGCCTCGCTGCTTGACTACACTCGGCACGCCCAGGTGGGGCTGGCCCGCTTTGCCAAGGGCAGCTTTATGGATCAGGTCAAGCAACTGACCTTGCGCATGTCTGATGAGATCAGTCAGGTCTTTGCGCAGGCCGTGGATGCAGGGAAGTTGGCCCTGGACGACGTGCTGGCCCTGGAGTATCAGGAGATCAAGGGGACCGCCATTCGGGGTCTCTCCCGGCTCTTTGATGTGAGCCGGGTGCCGGCCAGCGGCTTCGAGCCGCCCAAGTTCAGCACCCGGTATGATGCTGCGGTGGACCTGGCCCTGCGCGACGTGCTGGACCGGTATCTGAAAGCCCTGCCGGGCCTGCTCTTTACTTCGGTGATGGACTTGAACGGCTATCAGCCCGTTTCTACGAGCAACACCTGCCGCGACTGGACGGGCGACTTCAAGACAGACGCTATGAATAACCGGCTGAAGCGGTTCAGCACGGACCGGGCACAGGTGGAGGCCGCCCGCATGGGGCTCAAGGTGCCGGAGCGTCTCCTGGCCCAGGCGGGCAGCTATGTACGTGATGCCCGGTCGATTCTCTCCCGGGAGGAGTTTACCCGCCTGGGCAATTCGCTGGCGCAGGACGGGGCTGCGGCGGAGCTGTACACGATCCAGACTTACGCCAGCCTGTCAGGCCGGGTGGCAACCCAGCTGGCCGTGCCGGTCTGGGTCGGCGGGCAGCGGTACGGGGCGTGTATGGTCGGCTGGCAGCCGGAGGTTCGGCGAAGTAAGTAACCGTCTGAATAGAAAAACCTTCGTCGGGTCAATCATTTAGGCAGGGAAGTAACCGGTCTCTGGATAAGTTCAAAACGCTACCGATTTTGCGACGAAAGAGTGATGCTACGTGCTGAGCGGTCTTCGTCAGACCTGGGACCTTGAATCTATCTTCCCCGGCGGCAGTGAGTCGCCTGAACTGGCTGCCTACATGGACACCCTCGACAAGGACATCGCTGCGCTAAAGACCCGCGTCGCGGCGCTCCAGCTGCCCGCCACCATGGCGGTGGCCCAGCCCTGGGTCGACATGATCGACGACATCCAGGAGTTCAGCCGCCGCTTCCGGCAGATGGGCGCCTTCATCGGTTGCTTGAACTCCCAGAACGTAAAGGATCAGAAGGCCAAGCTGCTGGCCGGCCGCTCCGGCCAGATGGGCGCCGCCTTCGGCTCCGTCCAGACGTTGCTTGACGCCAAACTCCTGCAGATCGCCGCGCCCGTCTGGGCCGAAATGCTGCAGTCGGAGAAGCTCCAGCCCCTGGCCTTCAACCTCCAGGAGCGCCGCCGGCGCGCCGACGCGAAGATGGGCCCGGAAAAGGAGTCCCTGGTTGGCGACCTCTCCGTTGATGGCTACCACGCCTGGGGTACCCTCTACAACACCATCGTCGGCCGCATCACCGTGCCGGTGGGCGGCAAGCCGCTCTCCGTCGGCCAGGCGTTCAACCAAATGTCCTCCGGCGACCGCGAAGTCCGCAAGACCGTTTTCACGGAGTGGGAGAAGGCCTGGGGCGAGCAGGCGGAGCTGATTGCCGCCTCGCTCAACCATCTGGCGGGCTACCGCATCAACTTGTATAAGCACCGCGGCTGGGACTCGATTTTGGGCGAGCCGCTGGACAACAACCGCATGACGGCGGAGACCCTGAACACCATGTGGGACGTGATCGAGCAGAACAAGGGCCCGGTGGTGCAGTACCTGCAGCGCAAGGCGAAGCTGCTGAACCTGCCCGGCCTCGCCTGGTACGATGTCGACGCCCCCCTGACCGCATCCACTTCGAAGGTCTCCTTCGATTGGGCGGCCAACTTCGTGCTGGAGCAGTTCGGCCGGTTCAGCCCCCGCATGGCTGATTTCACGAAAATGGCTTTCGAAAAGTCCTGGGTGGAGGCCGAGGACCGGCCGGGCAAGCGGCCCGGGGCCTTCTGCACCGGCTTCCCCGCCGCCGGCGAGTCGCGGGTTTTCATGACCTTCGGCGGCTCCATGGGCAACGTTTCGACCCTGGCCCATGAACTGGGCCATGCCTACCACGGCAGCATCATGCGTGAACTGCCCCCCATGGCCCAGGGCTACGCCATGAACGTGGCCGAAACCGCCTCGACCTTCGCCGAAATGATCGTCGCCGACGCCGCCGTGAAGGCCGCTCCGACCCCTGAGGAGCGCCTGGCCCTGCTGGCCGATAAGGTGGAGCGGACTGTGACGATGTTCATGAACATCCACAGCCGGTTCATCTTTGAGACGGGCTTCTACGAGCAGCGCAAGCGTGGCCTGGTCAGTGTCGACCGGCTGAACGAGTTGATGGAGAACGCCCAGAAGAAGGCGTTCCATGACTCGCTGACCGAGTATCATCCGCTCTTCTGGGCGTCGAAGCTGCATTTCTACTCGACGGGCCAGCCGTTCTACAACTTCCCGTACACCTTCGGCTACCTGTTCAGCACGGGTATCTACGCTCGGGCGATGGCCGAAGGCCCGACCTTTGAGCGCAAGTACGCCGACCTGCTGGCTGATACGGGCCGCATGAACGTCGAAGATCTGGCCGCCAAGCACCTTGGCGTCGACCTGCGCAAGCCTGACTTCTGGCAGAGCGCCGTGGACGTGGCCCTGGCGGATATCAACGAGTTCCTGAAGGTAACCGAATAGGCGACCGCATGTGAAGGACCAGGGCGACTGCCCTGGTCCTTTCATGTTTCCGCCGGCGCCGGGGCAGACTAGCCCGGTGAAGGGGGAAGGGCCTATGCGCGACCGCGCGACCACCACCGAACTGCTGGACGCCGAAGTGGACGACCTCCGCCTCCTGGCGGACTCTTTCAGCGAAGTCTGGGGCGTCAACCGATACCTGGGCGGCATGGCGATTCTGAAACGGCACTTGGCGCCCTGGATGGGGCGCTGGCACATCTCCTTGCTGGACGTGGCGGCCGGCACCGGGGATGTGGCTGCGGCGCTGGGCGCCTGGGCCCGGACCCGGGGCGCCTCGCTGCAGGTTACCCTGCTGGACAACCATCCCCAGGTCGTGGGGCTGGCCCGGCAGCGGGCTGCCGCCCTGCCGGCCTTCACCGTGGTCGATGGTGATGCCTGCCGGCTCCCCTTTGCCGACGGGGAGTTCGACCTGGCCATCTGCAACCTGGCGCTGCACCACCTCGACCCGGAAGCGGCGGTCCAGGCCCTGCGGGAAATCAACCGGGTCAGCCGGCTGGGCTGGGTGGTGACCGACCTGGAGCGGCACAGGCTGGCCCATGCCGCCGCCCAGGTGATGGCCCGGTCGGTCTGGCGCAACCCGATTACCCGGCACGACGGGCCGCTCTCGGTGCGCCGTTCCTACCGGGTGCCCGAGGTCAGAGAGATGCTCTGGAAGGCCGGAATCCACGCCCGCGTCCACCGGCACTTTCCGTTCCGCTGGGCGGCGGTTTGCTGCAAGGAGCGGTGAAATCATGATGAAGACGGAGAACGTGGCCTGGTTTTCCTGCCCGCCCGCGGCCGCCTTCGGCTTGGCCTGCGGCGTGGAGCGGTGGCCTTCGTTGCTGCCCCATTACCGCTGGGTCCGGCGCCACGCCGGGGACCTGGTCGAAATGGCGGCCCGGCGCGACTTCGGCCGATTTTCGTGGCCCGTCTGGTGGCTGAGCCGCATGACCATCGATCCCGCAGCCCTGGTCATTCACTACACCCACGTGGCGGGCATCACCCGGGGCATGGAGGTCTGGTGGCGGCTCGAGCCGTCGGGCAACGGCACCCGGGTCAGCATCATCCACGAGTGGGAAGGCGGGCCGGCCTTCGCTGGCCCGGCTGCCCGGGCGGTGGGGCGGCGGATTGTGGGGCCGCTCTTTGTAGAAGCGATCGCGGCACAGACCCTGAACCATCTGGCGGCACACGCCAAAGGGAGGACCCAAACTTGGAGCGGCGCAGGGCAGTAATCACGGGCATTGGATGCATTACCCCGGTGGGGCATGGGGCCGCCGGGCTCTGGGAAGGCGTGCTGAAGGGCGAGTCAAAGGTCCGGCGCATCGACCGGTTCGATGCCGCGGCCTACCGGACCCAGGTCGCCGCGCAGGTGACCGACTTTGACGCCGGCTCGGAACTGGGCCGCACGGCGAACCAGCGGATGGACCGCTTCTCCCAGTTCGCCCTGTCGGCGGCGGGCCAGGCGCTGCACGACGCCGGCCTCGCGCCGAAGGAACTGGCAGGCGAGCGGGTCGGCGTCTTTGTCGGCTCCGCCCTGGGCGGGGCGGGCTATGCCGAGGATGAGCACACCAGCTACCTCGCCGGCGGGCTGCGGGCGGTCAGCCCCGGGCTCGCGCTTTCGGTCTTCGGGGGTGCGGCGGGCTGCAACATCGCCATCCATTACGGTTTCTGCGGGCCGAACGAAACCAATTCTATGAGTTGTGCGGCGGGCGCCGTGGCCATCGGGCGGGCCCTCCAGGCGGTTCGCTACGGCGAGGCGGATATCGTCCTTGCCGGCGGGGCCGAGGCGCCCCTGGCGCCGCTCTGCTACGGGGCTTTCGCCGTCATCCGGGCGATGTCTACCCGCAACGAGGAGCCCGAGGCCGCCTGCCGCCCCTTTGATGCCGACCGTGACGGCTTTGTGATGGGCGAAGGCGCCGCCGTGCTGGTGATCGAAGAGCGCCAGGCGGCGCTGCGGCGGGGCGCCCGGGTCTATGCTGAACTGGTCGGGTACGGGTCGTCCAACGATGCGTACCATATGTCGGCGCCCCGGCCGGACGGGGTGCAGGCTTCCCGGGCCATGCTGGGCGCCATGGCTGACGCCGCCCTCGCCCCGGACGACGTGGGCTACGTAAACGCCCACGGCAGTTCCACGCCCCTGGGCGACGCCGCTGAGGCGGTGGCGGTGCGCAGGGCCCTGGGCGCCGCAGCCTGGCGGACGCCGATTTCCGGCACCAAGGGGCTCTACGGCCATCCTCTGGGCGCATCGGGCGCCATCGAGGCGGCCATTACCGCCATGGCGCTGCATCATGGGTCGCTGCCCGGCACCTGCAACCTGCGGGAGGTAGACCGCCGCATCGACCTGCCTGTGCTGCGGGAGGGGCTGGACCGGCGGGTGCGCTGGGCGCTGTCGAACTCGATTGGCTTCGGGGGCATCAACGCGTGCCTGGCCTTCGCCCGGGCGTGACACGGGTCAAGCAACAGGTGCATACGTTAGACCTTACCAGGAAGGGAGGGGTGCCCGAGTGTTCACCCTGTTTGGCTCCGTGGCCGAGGCCGTATTGCGCTGCCTGTCGGTGGTGGCTGGGTATGTTTCAAACTCCAGCACCTTCCCCCAGCCACTGAGCGAGGCGGAGGAAGCCCAGTACTTGGCGAAGCTGCAGGTGGGCGATACGGATGCCCGTGCGATCTTGATTGAACG
>JARBUG010000133.1 GCA_029239785.1 Symbiobacteriaceae bacterium
GATGCGGGGCGTGGAGGATATCGTCAGCAAGGACGACCTGCGCAAGAAGCTGGAGAAGTCAAAGGCAACGGGCACCCCTTTGCGCGTGAAACTGGGCATTGACCCGACCGGGGCGGATCTGACGCTGGGCCACACAGTGCCCCTCCGCAAAATGCGCCAGTTCATGGACCTGGGGCATCAGTGCGTCCTGATTATCGGCGATTACACGGCCATGGTCGGCGACCCAACGGGGCGTAATGAGGCCCGGCCGGCTCTGACGCATGAGCAGACGACCGCCAACGCCAAGCGGTACTTGGAGCAGGCCGCTCAGGTGCTCGATGTGAGCAAGCTTGAGGTGCGGCGAAACAGTGAGTGGCTGGCGCCCATGACCTTTGCCGACGTGAGCCGTCTGGCAGCCAAGGCGACTGTGGCTCACATGTTAGAACGGGAAGACTTCCGGAAACGTTACGAGGAAGGGCGCCCCATTTACATCCATGAGTTTTTCTACCCGCTGATGCAGGGCACTGACTCGGTCGCCATTCAGGCCGACGTAGAACTCGGCGGGACCGACCAGAAGTTCAACTTGCTGACCGGACGTGACCTACTGCGGCAGGAGGGCCAGGAGCCTCAGGTCTGCCTGATGACGCCGATTATCGAGGGCCTCGATGGCAAAGAGAAGATGTCCAAGTCGCTCGGAAACTACATCGGCCTGAACCACAGCCCTGAAGAGATGTTCGGGCGGACGATGTCGATTCCTGACCATCTGATCATCCGCTACTTCACGTACTTTACAGACGTTCCCGACGCGCAGATTGCCGAGTTCAAGGGTGCCATTGAGCGGGGCGAGAACCCCATGACGATGAAGAAAACCCTGGGTCGGGCGATTATTACCACGTACGGCTTTACGGAAGCCGACGCCATGCGCGCCGAGGAGAAGTGGGTTGCCCAGTTCTCCCGGGGCGAAGTGCCGGAAGATGTGCCCGACGTGATTGTGAAAGCGGCTGAACTGCCCATGCAGGCGACCAGGCTGCTGGTAGCCACCGGGCTGGCGCCTTCGGGCAGCGAAGCCCGCCGCCTGATTGAACAGGGCGGCTTCACCATCGACGGGGAGAAGGTCTCTGACCCGAAGCTTGAACTGACGGTGACCGAAGGCCAGATTCTAAAGGCCGGCAAGCGGAAGTTCGGGCGGGTCGTCATTGGCGGGTAAAGCAGGACGTATGCGGTACCACAGTTCTCATCAGACGGGAGCGTTACAATGGCCAATATCGAAACCACGGCTTCAGGACTGCGGTTTGAAGAGATCGAAGTGGGCACCGGCGTTCAGCCCAAGAAGGGCGATTTTGTGCAGGTCCACTACACGGGCTGGCTGACGAACGGCACCAAGTTCGACAGCTCCCTCGACCGGGGCCAGCCCTTTGAGTTCAAGCTGGGCGCCGGCCAGGTGATTCGGGGCTGGGACGAGGGGCTCGCCACCATGAAGGTGGGTGGCCGGCGGAAGCTCTACATTCCGCCCGACCTGGGCTACGGCGCCCGGGGCGCCGGCGGTGTGATTCCCCCCAACGCTGAGCTGGTCTTCGATGTCCAGTTGCTGGGCATCCGGAGCGTCGAACTGCAGATCGTTGAGATCGAAGAGGGGACGGGCCCGCAGCCCGAGGAAGGGCAGCTCGTGAAGGTCCATTATACGGGCTGGCTGGCCGACGGCACCAAGTTCGACAGCTCCCTCGACCGCGGCGAGCCCCTGGAGTTCAACGTGGGCCTGGGCCAGGTGATCACCGGCTGGGACATTGGCGTTGGCAGCATGAAAGTCGGCGGCAAGCGTAAGCTGGTCATTCCGCCTGAATTGGCCTATGGCAAGCGGGGCTATCCCGGCGTCATTCCGCCGAATGCGGTGCTGACATTCGAGGTGCATCTGTTGGGTGTCCAATAGCGAGAGCGGGCTGCCAGTCTTGGCAGCCCGTTTGCATGTACACCGGCCCCGGCCCATAAGCATGACCCAGGGGGGAGGGCCATGCGCAGATTCCGGCGCTTTCGCATACTTGGGGCCGGTGCGATCCGCTGGGTGGCGCTGCTGCTGGTCGCCGCCCTGCTCCTGGTCAAAATGGCCGACTGGCTCCTGGTGGGACCCCTCACGGCTGTGGCCGAGGTGGAGGCCCGGCGCCGGGCGGCTGAGGCGATTCACCACGTCGCCCTGGGCAAGGTGGGCAACAGCATCAGAACCCAAGACTTGATCACCTTTCAAAAAGATGGGCAGGGGCGAATTTCGGCCTATCAGGTCAACACGCCGCTGGTCAATACCATGGCTTCCGAAGTGGCCAAGGCGGTGCTGCAGGAGATTCACCAGATGTCGGCCTCCCGGTTTGACGTGCCCCTGGGCGCCCTCTCACGGAGCCGCTTTCTCTCGACGTACGGTCCGGATATTCCCGTCCGGCTGCTGCCCATCGGATCGATCACCATCGATGTGAAACAGGAGTTCAAGGCAGCCGGCATCAACCAGACGAGCCACCGCATCTGGCTGCACGCCACGGCAAAGGTGCAGGTGGTGTTGCCTGTCGTCAGCCGTGAAATGGAGGTCACCTATGACTTCCCCATCTCCGATACGGTGATCGTCGGCGATGTGCCCCAGTTCTACGGCAGCAACCTCGACAGCGTCAGTGTGCCGGCAGGCAGGTAAAGATTTTCCTGAGAAACTGTGAAATTATGCTTGACACTTTGTGTGTTGCCTGCCTATACTACGAATCGTGACCAGCACCAATTCTCTTACAAGGGGGTCAGCGAAATGACGATGAAGCTTGGCAGCGTGGGCATCCGCCTTCGTGGAGAGTATCGCGCCCTTTCGCGACCTGTAGGACTGCGCCTGAGCTAATGTGAGCTTATGCGTATTGACCACAGGTCGGCGAAAGTACGCCAGCCTGTGGTCTTATTATTTCTGCTTGCCAAGCGCGCGGCAAGGCAGACGTAAAGGCCATGGGCATGCCCATGGCCTTTTCTTATGCAACTGCGCAAAGGAGTTGATCGAACGTGACGTACGCCCTTCAGGTGCTCGGGCAACAGCATCCGCTTTGGCGGGTGTGGCTTGTTTACGGTGCGATGAGTACCTTGACCATAGGGCTGATCGGGGCTGACAGCCAGGGGCTGTTCGCCGCCGTGCGGCCGTCCGTTTACTACCAGGTGACCGTCCTCCCTGGATGGTTGCAGCCGTTCGCAACGTTGAATCCTGCCACCCATGCACTTGACGCAATCCGGGCCACCTGGATTGGCGGGGTGGGGCTGGCTGTAGTATGGCCCGCAATGATCCGTCTGCTCGGTACGGGCACCTTGCTGGTGCTCATCGGCGTCATGATCTTTCAGGCTGGTGAACGGTATGCACTGAGGACGGGGAAATAATCGCGCAACGGCCAGGGGCCGTGTGGCGCACCCCGGAGGAAGATTGAACCATGTTTGAGTTGGATTTGCACGATCGTTTCGAAGTGGCGAAGGCTCGCCAGGCGATAATCATATCTGAGATTTTTGCTGCCCGTAAGGCGCGTCAGCAGGCCGCCGAGCTGCTCAGCGAGCGGAAGGCCCTACGCCGATTCCATGTGATGTTCCGGGTCCGTCGGTGGTTGCACCGTTGGCTGCCCGGTGTGGCCCGAGTGATGCTGTAGTTCGTCCGCACTTTTGGAGGTGAAACAGAACCATGTTTGACTACAACCTGTCCCAGGGTTACGAGATGGCGAAGATGCGGCAGGAGATGCTGCTCGCCGAGTTCCAGTCCCGGCGTGAGGAGCGGTTGCTGGCCCAGAACCTGCTGAAGGAGCGGGCGAATGAGCGGCGGTTCCGCATCCATTACCTGATGCGGCACTGGCTCCACCGGGTCTCTCCCGCCCTTGCCCGAGTGATGCTCTGATCATCTGTGAGGAGATGACGGTTCTGATCGAGACACAGCACTTGCGGCTTGTGCCGGCATCCCGGGAGTTTATCAGTGCCGTGGCCCACGACCGGCGCGGCGACCTGCCGCTGCCGGTGGCCGTCCCGGCGGAGTGGCCCGAGGCCGATCTCCGGGATTTCCTGCCCACCCTGGCCCGCATGTTGGCCGCCGACCCAGAAGGTGCCTGCTGGAGCGTATGGCTGATGATCGACAAGGCGACGCAGACGGTCGTCGGCGATGTTGGCTTCAAGGGCGCCCCAGATGAAGCGGGGCGTGTGGAGATCGGCTATAGCGTGCTGCCGGCCTGGCGCCGGCGAGGGTATGCCTTCGAAGCCGCCCGGGCCCTTGTCGACTGGGCGCTTTCCGACCCGCGTGTCGCCAGGGTTGAGGCTGAGTGTCTCGAGGCGAACGCCCCGTCCGCCAGGGTCCTCGAGAAGCTCGGGATGCGGTGCCTGGGCCGCTCGGGCGGACTTATCCAGTGGGAGGTAACTCGGTGAGTGATCACCGAGTTTCTTCTTTATAATGAAGGCAGGATGGCCGTTGATTTGGATGGAAGGATTTGGTAAAATATGCTGGCAGGGAAATCAGTGCTGATTGTCGGGGCTGGGGGCCTGGGCTCTCCGGCAGCCTATCAGTTGGCTGCGGCGGGCGTAGGACGCATCTGCCTGTGCGATGCGGACCTGGTCGATCTGTCAAACCTACAGCGGCAAATCCTGCATTTTTCTCCTGACGTGGGCCAGCCCAAGGTCATGAGCGGCGCTGCCAAGCTGCGGGCCTTGAACCCCGCGGTCGTGGTGGAAGAGTATAGGGGGCGGCTCACGGCCGCGAATGCACGGGAACTCTTTGCGCCGTACGACGTGGTGCTCGATTGCAGCGACAACTTCGCCACCCGGTACCTGGTCAACGATGCCTGCGTGCTGCTCGGCAAGCCGCAGGTGCATGGGTCGATCTTTCAGTTTGACGGCCAGGTGACGGTCTTTCAGCCCGGGGCGGGGCCGTGCTACCGGTGCGTCTACCCGCAGCCGCCGGCGCCGGGGTCGGTGCCTTCGTGTGCCATGGCGGGGGTCATAGGGGTGTTACCGGGGCTGGTCGGGTCGGTGATGGCGATGGAGGCGGTCAAGCTGCTCACGGGGCAGGGGGCGCCGTTGGTAGGCCGGTTGGTCATTTACAACGCGCTCGATATGGAGTTTGCCGAAGTTCGGATTCGGCACGACCCGGCCTGCCCGATTTGCGGCGAGGCGCCGTCGATTTGCGAGCTGATCGATTACGAAGCGTTTTGTGGGGGTGACGGCCTGTGAGTCTGTCTGATCAGGACGTGATCCGCTTCAGCCGGCACATCATTTTGCCGGAGGTCGGGGGGCGGGGGCAGAAACGGCTGAAGGAAGCCTCGGTGTTGGTGGCTGGGCTTGGCGCCTCGGGCTCCGCCGCCGCGCTCTACCTGGCGGCGGCCGGGGTGGGAGGGCTGACGCTCTGGGACCCGGGGGTGGTCACTCCACAGGACCTGCAGGGCGCCATCGCCCACGACTGGAGCCGCATCGGCCTGCCGCGGGCCCGCTCGGCCGCCGTTCCCCTGCGGGCCATCTACCCGGAAAACCGGATGGACGTACTGGAGCGTGAAGCCGACCTGCTGGGCGACCTACCGGCCCACAACGTGGTCGTGCTCAGCGCCGGCAACTGGGCGGAACTAGGCCCGGCGGCTGTGCGGGGCGGCGCCAGCGCCGTCTTCTGCGGCGCACACGGTGCGGACGGGGCTGTGACGGTAGTAACTCCGGGCAGCCCGTGCCTCGGCTGCCTGGGCGCCGAGCAGGCTTCGCTGCTCGGTCTCTTCCCCGATCACGGGGGTATCGCCGCAGCGGCGGGCGTGGTGGGCGTTATGGCCGCGACCGAGGCGATCAAACTCATACTGGGCGTTGGCACGCCGCTGGCAGGCCGGGTCATGCGCTACAACGGGTGGGACTGCCGGTTCGAAGAGGCTTCGTTCGGCGCCCGGGAAGGGTGCGCATGCTGGCACGGGTGATTTCCGGGCCTGATCGGGAAACATTGCTGAAAGGGCTTCTCAATTGGCGAAACCGTGCTATAATGAGTGCATATAAACCGTCATTTCCGATTGGTTTACTCGGTATTATATACTGTGAGGGAGGATGAGCTGCATGACCCGCATTTACGAGAACATTGCTGATACGATTGGCAATACGCCCCTGGTGCGCCTGCGCAAAGTAACCGAGGGCGCCAAGGCTACTGTGCTGGCGAAGCTTGAGTACTTCAACCCGGCTGGCAGTGTCAAGGACCGCATCGGCTACGCCATGATCAAGGACGCCGAAGAGAAGGGCATTTTGCAGCCTGAAACGGTGATCGTGGAGCCCACCAGCGGCAACACCGGTATTGCGCTGGCCTTTGTCGCTGCCGCCCGCGGCTACAAGTGCATCCTCGTCATGCCGGACACCATGTCGCTGGAGCGGCGCAAGCTGTTGAAGGCCTACGGGGCCGACCTGGTGCTGACGCCCGGCTCCGAGGGCATGAAGGGCGCCATCGCCAAGGCGAAGGAGATTCAGGCATCCCTGCCCGACGCCTGGATTCCCCAGCAGTTTGAAAATCCGGCCAACCCGGAAATCCACCGGCAGACCACGGCCGAAGAGATCTGGCGCGACACCGATGGCCAGGTCGACATCTTCGTCGGCGGCGTGGGCACCGGGGGCACGATGACGGGCGTGGCCGAAGTGATCAAGGCCCGCAAGCCGGGCATGCAGGCCGTGGCCGTGGAGCCGGTGGAGTCGCCGGTCATCTCCGGTGGCAAGCCCGGCCCGCACAAGATTCAGGGCATTGGCGCCGGTTTCGTGCCCGAGAACCTGCACACCAACGTGCTCGATGAAACCTTCCAGGTCTCCAGCGAACAGGCCGTGACCATGGCCCGTCGCCTGGCGGCCGAAGAAGGCATCCTGTGCGGCATCTCGTCGGGCGCCGCGGTCTATGCCGCTGTGCAGATCGCCAAGCGGCCCGAGAACGAAGGCAAGACCATCGTGGTAGTGCTGCCCAGCACGGGCGAGCGGTACCTGTCCTCGGTTCTCTTCGCCGACCTCCAGGTCTAATCTGACCTCATATGCAAAGGGGCGCCAAAGCGGGCGCCCCTTTCACGCGTCTGTACGCGCCTTGCATAGACTGGGCTGAATGATCTGCAAGGAGGCGTACCAACCCATGGACAGTCGTATTTGGTCAGAGGCGGAACTTCACGAGGAGGCAGCAACCCTGGAGGGGCAGGGACCGGAAGCGGTCCTGCGCTGGGGGTTTGACCATTTCGGGCAGAACGAAATCGCTCTGGCCTGCAGCTTTGGGGCCGAAGATGTGGCGCTGGTGGACATGGTAAGCAAGGTGAAGCCCGGCGCGCGGGTCTTCTACCTGGACACCAACCTGCTCTTCCCTGAGACCTACACCCTGATCGATCAGATGAAGGCCAAGTATAACGTCAGCTACGAGCAGGTGCTGCCGCTCCTTACGCTGGAGGAACAGGCGGAGCAGCGCGGCGACGAACTCTGGAAGGGCGATCCCGATGCCTGCTGCGGCATTCGGAAGGTGGAGCCCCTCAAACGGGTGCTCGGCACCATGAGCGCCTGGATCACCGGCATCCGGCGGGAGCAGGCGCCAACCCGGGCCAACGCCCAGGTCGTGGAATGGGACGCGAAGTTTGGCCTGGTAAAGCTTAACCCGCTGGCGGCCTGGAAAGAGAAGGATGTCTGGTCGTACATCATGGCCAATGGCGTTCCGTACAATCCCCTGCACGACCAGGGGTATCCGTCCATCGGCTGCACGCACTGCACGCGGGCAGTCAAACCCGGCGAGGATCCGCGGGCCGGCCGCTGGAGCGGCTTCCAGAAGACCGAATGCGGCCTGCACAAGTAGGGGGTGGGCAGATGACTGATTTGATCGCCCCCCATGGCGGGACCCTGGTTGACCGGCAGTTGCGGGGCGCCGCCCGGGAAGCGGCGCTTGAGCGGGCGGCGTCCCTGCCCCGGATCGCCCTCGGTGCCCGGGAACGCTCCGACCTGGAGATGATCGGCACGGGGGTGCTCAGCCCCCTGACCGGCTTTATGAACGAGCGGGACTACCGCTCAGTGGTGCAGGAGATGCGGCTGGCGAACGGCCTGGTCTGGGCGCTGCCCGTTACGCTGGCAGTCAGCCGTGAACAGGCAGCCGCCATCGACACCGGCAGGGAGGTGGCGCTCACCGACGAGGCGGGCCGGGTGCTGGGACTGCTCTCCGTTATTGAGAAGTTCACCTACGACAAGGCAATGGAAGCGCAGGCCTGCTTCGGCACCACCGAAACAGCCCACCCCGGCGTGGCCCGGCTCATGCGCCAGGGGGAGGTCTGCCTGGCCGGCGAGGTCTGGCTGCTGGAGCGGCCGGCGCCCCAGTTCCCCGCCTTCCACCTGGACCCCGTCGATACCCGCCGGGCCTTTGCCGAACGGGGCTGGCGGACCGTGGTCGGCTTCCAGACGCGCAACCCGGTCCATCGGGCGCACGAGTACATCCAGAAATGCGCCCTGGAGATCTGCGACGGTCTGCTGCTCCACCCGCTGGTGGGCGAGACCAAGTCGGACGACATTCCCGCTGACGTCCGGATGGATGCCTACCAGACCATTTTGCAGCATTACTACCCACAGGGCCGGACCATGCTGGCCGTCTTCCCGGCTGCCATGCGGTATGCCGGGCCCCGGGAGGCTGTCTGGCACGCCATTTGCCGGAAGAACTATGGCTGCACGCATTTCATCGTAGGGCGCGACCATGCCGGCGTGGGCAACTACTACGGCACCTACGATGCACAGCGCATCTTCGACCGGTTCAGCCCGGGTGAACTGGGCATTACGCCGCTCTGCTTCGAGCATACCTTCTACTGCCGGTCATGCGGGAACATGGCCTCCGCCAAGACCTGCCCCCACGGCAGCGAGAACCACGTGGCGCTGTCGGGCACCAAGGTCCGGGAGATGCTCTACTCCGGCCTGGTGCCGCCGCCCGAGTTTAGCCGGCCCGAAGTGGCCCTGGTACTGATTAATGGGCTAAGAAAGGCATAAGAGAACCCGGGGGCTGTTACCAGCAGACCCCGGGTTTCCGCTTACTTCTTCAGTTCCGCATCAATCAGGGCCTTCGGGTTCGCGACAAAGGCGTTGAAGTCGACCTGCCGTCCGTTGATGAAGAAGGTCGGCGTGCCGCCCAGCTTCATGTTCTTGGCTTCCTTTGTCATGGCATCGACGGTATCGGTGTGCTTGCCCTTGTCCAGGCACTGATTGAACTCGGTGGTGTTCATGCCAAGGCCCTGGGCATACTGCTTCAACTCATCCTTTGTCCAAGTCTTCTGGTTGGCAAAGAGATGGTCATGATAGGCCCAGTACTTGCCCTGGTCGGCGGCGCACTGGGTCGCCTCGGCCGCCCACTGGGCCCGGGGACGGTGCTGGTCGAGCACGAAATCCTTATAAACAAACTTGACCTGATCCGCTTCAATATAAGCCGCCAACTGCGGCTTCACGATCTGTGCGACCGTGGCGCAGGTCGGTCAGAGGTAATCGCCCCACTCGACAACCTCAACCTTAGCGGCCGGATTCCCCTGCTGGTTCCGGTTGCCCTTGACCTCGGCATCGGTCTTCGCGGCGATTGGCGTGACCGTGGTGCCCGCAGTCTCCGTTGGTTCAGGCGCCTGGTTCTTGTTGGCCAAATAGATGCTCAGGCCAATCATGGTGGCCACGGCGATCACCACAGCACCGCCTACGATCCAGAGATTGTTGTTGTTGCGCCTCGGCTTCTGTTTTTGCTTGGCTTCTCCCAAGATACCTACCCCCCATTCCGTGCGTTTGCCCACAATTTCCTCAGGCGTTTCCATTTCGACATGCGATGGGTAATCCCTACCATAATGGTTAACAGGATAGCAGGGTTTGCCGAGCGACATGCGGTAATCTGTACCGATGGGAGGTTGAGTCAGATGTGGACCAAAGATCAGATCTGGAACCTGGCGCATGCCGTTTATCCCTCTGCTGTCGACGCACGGCGTCAGTTTCACCGCAACCCGGAGCTCAGCTTTGAAGAGAAAGAGACCAGCGCCTTCATCGCTGCCCAGCTCGATGCGATGGGCGTGCCCTACACAGCCGGCGTCGGCGGCTACGGCATCAAGGCGGTGATCGAAGGCGGTAAGCCCGGTCGGACGGTCGCCCTGCGGGCCGATATGGACGCACTGCCCATTAACGAGGAGACGGGGCTGCCCTTTGCATCGCAGAAACCCGGCGTGATGCATGCCTGTGGCCATGATGTTCACACGGCGACGCTGCTGGCCACCGCCCGTGCCCTGCGCGATGTGGCGGCTGACCTGCCCGGGCGGGTTGTGCTGATTTTCCAGCCCGGCGAGGAAGTAAACCCCGGCGGCGCGAGCCTGATGATCAAGGACGGTGTCCTGGTGAACCCGACGGTCGATGCGATCTTCGGTCTGCACGTGATGCCCCTGATGGAGGCCGGAACCATGGGCTTCGGCGCCGGCCCCATGCTGGCGGCGCCCGACGAGTTTGATGTGACCATCGTGGGCCGGGGCGGGCACGGGGCAGCCCCGCAGCTATGCGTCGACCCGGTCATGGTGGCGGCGCAGTGCCTGACGCTGCTCCAGCAGATCGTGGCCCGCAACGTCAGCCCGTTCCAGAGCGCCGTGATTACCGTTGGCACCATTCACGGCGGAACGGCCCGCAACGTGATTCCCGACGAGGTCACCTTCAAGGGGACGGTCCGGACCATGGACCCCGCCGTTCAGGCGCTGATGCCCCAGCGGATCGAAGCGGTGATCCGGGGCGTCTGTGAGGCGGCGGGAGCGGCCTACAAGCTGCATTATGACCCGGGCTACCCGGCCCTCATCAACGACGCAGCCGCCACCGACATTGCCCGGCGGGCCGCCCTGCGGGTGCTGGATGCGGAGAAGGTGCAGCCCATGGCGCCCTCCATGGGCGGCGAGGACTTCGCATTCTACCTGCAGAAGGTGCCGGGCAGTTTCGCCCGGCTCGGCTCGATGATCTCCGGTACCGCAAGCCCCGCCGGCCTGCACACAGCCAGGCTGATGATCGACGAGAACTGCATGGCGACCGGCGTTGCGTACTACCTGAGCGTTGTGCAGGAGTATCTCGGGGAAGCCTAGGCGTGTAGCAAAGGAGTGGGGCTGGCATGTCCACCGGACGTGAGCATCGCATCGCCACCTTCGCCGAACGGGCGGCGGGCGAGCGGTCGTATATGGAAAAGAGCGGTATCAAAACGTTGATCAACAGCCTGTCGGGCGGCGTCGATTCGACCGTATCGGCGCTCATCAGTAAGGAAGCGACGCCGGAGGGGAGCATCGGGCTTATTCTGCCCTGCAGTCCGCCGGAAGAGTTACAAGGTGAGCGGCAGCAGGATATTGTTGACGGGCAGCGGGTGGCCGATCACCTCGGTATTCCCGCGGTGGTGATTAACTTGAGCGACCTGTGGGCCCAGGCGGTGGCCCTTTACACCGAGGCTGCCCGCGAAATGGCCGCCAAGCGGGGCGTGCCGCTGGACGAGGCAAAGCTGAAGTGGGCGGTGAACAATCTGAAGCCGACGCTTCGGATGATGACGGCGGGCTTCTTCGCCGATGCCTTCCAGGGGCTGATGATGGGCACGGATAATGCGATCGAGAACTTCCTGGGCTACTTCTCCATTCGGGGCGATGGCGTTGCCGATCGCCAGCCGATTCGGGATTGCACCAAGGCCGAGGTGCGCGACCTGGCCGCCGCCGGCGGCTTCGCCGAGGACCTGGTGAAGCGTGTGCCGACTGCCGGCCTCTGGCCTGGCCAGACCGATGAGGGCGAACTGGGCTTTAGCTACGATGAGGCCGACCGGTTCTTCCTCTGGCTGGTCGAGAAGCATTTGAGCACGCCCGTCATGGATGAGTTTATGACGGTCAAGGCGGAGGCGGTGGCGGGGATTCTTGCTGACCCGACCCTGCCGGTGAGTGCCGAATCCGCCCGCAAGATCATCGCGCAGAACCGGCGGACCGCTTTTAAGCGGAAGTCGGACGACCTGCGGAACCTGCTGTTGCGGCGGGGGTTGATTGAGGGATAAGAAAACAGGGCCGACCGAAAGGTCAGCCCTGTTTTTCTTGGCTGTTTGGGTTTTCGCTGGGGAGTTCACGGCCTTCCACGTCGATCACGTCGCCGTGATCGAGTCGTGTGGCCTCCGGGCGGTGCGGTTCCTCATACGTAGTGTAGGTGTCGCGCCCGAAGCGGACGCTGGAGAAGCCGCCATGGCGGCGCACGTGGATGCGGTTGCGGAACCAGGGCAGTCGGGCGAGAAACGGCGCGGCGAGCACAAGGCCGACTACGACCAGAATGAGCCCGATGAGAATGATGAAAAGGACGCCGAGAATGGGCAGCAGGAGGATGAAGGCAAGGAGGCCGGCGCCCAGCAGCAGCAGGGTTGGCAGTGAGTTTCTCACAGCGTTCCTCCCCGTTGGCAGAAGTCAGGTCTACCGGAGTATTTCCGCCAGCGGGCGCCGAAATCCTGTCAGCCGGTGATTTGGATCCAGATCATCTCTTGAGAAGCGGCGACCAACCAAAGGGCAGTACCGGGTTGGTGGCCTTCCCTGAGCAGGGCAATGCGCTCTTCGGCCATGTCATAGGCGACCGCGAGCCCTACGGCCACGGTTCGTCCCTGAGCGTCCGTCACCCGCACCAGCGGAGCAGCGAAATCCCGGAAGAGGCCCCGGCCCTGCCATGACCAGTCCCAGAGGTCTGTGCCGGTCGCCTGGCGCCAGGCAAAGCGGTCAGGCGGGTGCATGGCGCTCACCTCCCGTGGGCTCCCGCAGGTCGGCGATATAGCGGGCGCCGTCCCAGGCGACGGCAAAGCCGAGTGCTTCTGCGACGAAGCGCAGCGGCACGACGGTGTGATCGCCCATCAACATGGGCGGCTCGTCCAGCAGGGCTGCCCTGCCGTTCACGTAAGCGACTTCGGAGCCGATCTGGCAGGCGGCCATGCGTGCGCCCAGGCTGAAGGTGACGGTTTCGCTGATCGCATCCCAGGTGACTTCGGCCCCGGTCGCCTCGGCGAGGGGCCGGATCTGGCAGAGCGTACGCCCGCCCAGAATAAAGGGGGCGACGTCGAAGGGGATCGCGGTGCCTTCCAATGTGATGCGCACGCCGTCGAGTCTGGTGACCTGGTGCCGGGGGCCTTCGTAAAAGGGTGAGTGGTGTATGGATGTAAAGTAGCGGTCACGAATGGTGTTGTGCCGCAGCCAATCCCACATTTCGTCGATCCAGTTCTGGGCCGGGTCCTCCACCGGGGCGTTGGGGTCGCCCACAATGATGCGCCCGATGTGCGGGCCCCGGGTGAAACTGGAGTGAGCATACCAGATCTCGATCAGCTCGCCGCGGTAGTCGTGGACGGTTTCGATGATGACGCCGCTGTGCCAGCCCTTGTTGAACTTGATGGTGTCGCCGGCCCGCACGTCGCGGGCGCGGGTAACGACCTGGCCCGGCAGTGTGAGCGTTTCGATGGGGGTGTATTCGCAGGTGGTACCCATCGTTTCCACCAACGGCCGGGCGCCGGTCATGCGGCACGTTTCATCCAACACGCGATAGACGAAGCCGTTGCAGTCGATGCCCGTATGCAGGTCAGTTTCGTTGTCGCCTTTCATCCAAGCACGAATGCCGTCCCGGTCGGAACGGGGGCAGTTCTCTTCGGTAAAGGCGAGAATTTGGCGCAGCGTACCTTTGGCGAAGGCGAAGTGATACTTGCCATACTGCGG
>JARBUG010000134.1 GCA_029239785.1 Symbiobacteriaceae bacterium
AGGCTACCCGCAGGCGCCCGACTACGCTGGCCGGGTCTGACTGGAGCGTGGCTTCGTAGGGTGGGGCCGGCGGCATGTTGGCGGCCAGGCTTTGGAGGAAGGTGGCGCGGCGGGCCTCGGCCGGCGCCCGGGTGGCGCTCTGCACGGCGGCCGTCAGGGCCGGGAGGGCCTGCGCCTTTACTTCCCGGGCCCGGGCCAGTTCGCTCAGGCCAAACCCGCCGATCACCAGCACCATGAGGGAGACAACGGCAGCGGTCAGGGCCGACATTAGCGACTGGCGGCGGATGGCCAGTCTGGCCAGGCCCGCCGTCTGGCTCTCTTCGGCGGCCAGGGCGTCCGGCAGGGCCGCCCCGTGCGGCCGGTGCTCGATGATGGTCTGGACCAGTGCCCGGGCGCCCGGGATGTTGCAGCGCCGGGCGAAGGCATCCAGCGCCTCCGGCATAGGTGTGATGCGCAGGTCGGCGACCAGTCTTTCGAGGTGGCCGCGCAGCGGTTCACGCACGATGGTCAGGCTGGAGGCGAAGGCTGCAGCCAGGTCGGCCCCCGCCCGGGTTTGAATGGCCAGGTGGGCCAGCAGGTCGGGCCAGGCCCGGGTAGCCTGCGCCCGATGGCGCCGGGCCTGCAGGGCCTGCCATAGCGACGGCGCAGGGGCCGAGCGGCGACTGCGCCCCGCCCCTGCGCCCCCATCGGGCGTCGCCCCCAGCAGCCGAATCATGGACCGGCGGGGCGAGTACCCGGGGTGCCTCAGGACCAGGGCGTACGTGCCAGCGCCGATGGCCACGGCCAGGCAGACCACGGCGCCCACCGGCCGGGTGATGACCGACCAGAGCAGCGCCACGCCCGCTGACCCGGCTGCAATTTGGCCCAGCCATCCTGCGGCCAGCCGCCAAGCCGGTGGCCCGAGCCGCCGTGCTGCATCTGCGCGCATGCGTGCGACCAAGTGCTCCAGTGCGCCAGACAGGTCGCATTCCGACCGGAGGCTGAAGGCCACCACTTCGGCGAACTGACTGAGGTAGAAGTCGTTGCCGCTGCGGACTGCCAGCGCCCGGAGGGCATCGGGCAGGGGGAACCCTGCCTGGCATTGGCTAAGGGCCAGAGAGAACGCCTCTTTCATGGGCGATGCCATTTTGGGTACGGCATCGCTGATGGCCAGAGACGGGTGGCGCCGAACGCCATAGGCCCGCGCAATGTGAGCCAGTGCCGCCTCTGCGGCGGCGCGTGTGGCGCGACGCCGGCGCCTGCCCTGCCATTGTACCAGGTGCAGGGGCATGAACCCGCACACGACAGCGGCGATGATGATGAGCGCCTGCTGCTCCGTGGGCAGCAGCAGCAGACCGCCGAGACCCGCCCCGAGCAGCATCGCGTTCAGTAGGGCATGTCCCGTCACGCGGCCACCAAGGCCGGCCTGGTGCAAGTTCCGTTCCAGAAACCGCTCCAGCGGTGCCAGCGCCGTCGGGGGCCGGGCCGGTGCGGCGGGCGCCGGGGGCAGCGGCAGGCGCAGGGAGATCCCATAAACTGTCAGCGCCAGCGAGGAGGCAAACAGCACCAGTGGGATGATCACAGCATCACTCCTCTCGGGGCGTGCTATGACCAAAGTTTACCAGATCATTGGGGCGCTTTGCACGTGCTACTTTAATTATCTGTGGGCAGACGCCAGTAGTCGCCATCTGCCCGGCCGAGGTATCGATAGTCCACCAAGTTTCGCCGCAGGGTGCAGAAGTCTTCGTGGAACCGCTTCAGGGTTTCGTTGACCTGGCGCTCAGGGTAGCGAACACCGGGTTCGAACTGGGCGGCCAGGTGGGCAAGCACCACCTGCAGCTTTGCCTGCTTGACCGGAATCTGTCTGAGTCGGCCATCGGCATCGATGAAGTTGCGCATCACTTTTTCTGGGTCAAGGGTTCTCATGGGTTCATCCTCCAATCCACCCCGGGCGCCTCGTCGCCCCCGGCCTCGGCCCGCCAGTACAGGTTGTTCTCCCGCTGCATCATCCGGGTCATAATGAACTCCCGGCGCAGCGTGGCCACGTCTTCGTGGAAGCGGCGAAGCACCTCGTTCATTTCGCTCTCATGGTATCGCCGGCCGCGTTCAAACTCCTCCACCAGCGTGCGCAGGATTACGTCCCGCTTTTTCCGCTGCGCAGGAATCTCCTTGAGCCGGCCATCGGAGCCGAAGAAGGTTTGCAGGACCTTCTGCTCCCACGTGGCACCTTCGTCGGCCGGGGCCAGGCGTGCCAGGCCATCAACGGACAGAACGCTCTTGGCCAGACGATGTACATGCTCTTCGTCCAGCGAGTAGTAGTGGACCTGCCCTTCTTTGCGCAGCTTAACCAGCCCAAGCAGCTTCAGCTTGGCCAGGTGATGCGAAACGGTGGGCTGCCGCACATCCAGGCCGGCGACCAGCTCATCGACGCTCCGCTCCCGCTGGGCCAGCAAGCCGATCAGTTTGAGGCGGGTTACGTCGGCCAGGCCCTGAAAGAAGGCGACCAGTTGCTCGGCCTGGTCCTGATCGCGGAAATCGGTTGTCATGGATCTCACCTCTCGATCTATATATAGACATTCATCGATGGATGTGTCAAGGGGGAGGCGCAGGCCGGTCCTCACCGAGACCGGCTCACCGTCGTCAGCCCTGCGCCCCGGGCCACGTCGACCAACTCCGCCATCAGTTCCTCTTCAGGCGCTGTCCAGCCCGCCGCAGGGCCCGTCGTCCCGTGGGGGCGGAATCGGAGCAACTTCACCGGAATGGCCGGGTCCAGCCCTGCCAAAAACCCGGCGGCGGCTCGCACGTGCTCTGCCGTGTCAGAGTAGCCCGGAATGACGGGCATGCGCACTTCGGTCAGCTTACCCGCCGCCGCCAGGTGCCGCAGGTTCTCCAGCAGCCGTTCATTCCCCATGCCGGTCAGGGTCCGGTGCCGGTCGCTCTCCCAGACCTTCAGGTCGACCAGGGCGCCGTCCAGCCACGGCAGGATTCGCTCATACGCTGCCCATTCGACCAGCCCGTTCGTCTCGATCATGGTGCTCAGGCCTTCCCCGTGTACAAGGGGGAAGAACTCAGCCAGAAAATCCGCCTGCAGCATGGGCTCGCCGCCCGACACCGTCACGCCTCTGACAAACCGTGACAGCGGGCGGAGCCACGCCAGTAAATCCTGGGGACTGTATGACAGTGCGCGGGGATCAGCCGAGTTCGGGCAGACCGTAATGCACTGGTCGCAGCCCAGGCATTGGGCGGGGTCCCAGGCCAGCGGCCCGCCCGGGGCGCCCGGCGCCAGGGCGCCCCCCGGGCACCCCGCCACGCAGAGGCCGCACCCGTTGCACACCTGCTGCGTCTGCGGGTTATGGCAGTACAGGCAGGCGATCTGGCAGCCCTGCACGAAGATCACGGCCCGGTTGCCCGGGCCGTCCACAAAGCTATGTGTCAGAAGCCGGCTGACCAGTGCCCTCATACGGTCCGTACCCGCCGGTGCAGATGTTGCGGCTGGTTCACAAAGAAGGCCGACCCAAACAGGGCGCCGTCCCCCCGCACCGCCTCGCCGCTCTGGCGCTGGGCCAAGTCGCTGCGCCGCATCAGGTAGCCTGTCACCCGAATCAGCTCGCCACCCGTGCTCGGCCCCAACGCGAGGTTTCGGTTTCCGAGCGAAAAAGCTCCGTGCACAATATCCAGCACCGCCCGCGGGTTATCCGCCGCCGTCTCCTCAAACTCGAAGATGTTGGAGACGCCGCCCGTCAGCCACCGGTCATGGGGGCTGACCACGGCCAGATGCGTGTACATATCGGGCTCCTCGCCCGTGGGAATGCGGGCCGCAGGCGTATACGCAGCGTCGGAATC
This sequence comes from Symbiobacteriaceae bacterium, assembly GCA_029239785.1. Taxonomy (GTDB): domain Bacteria; phylum Bacillota; class Sulfobacillia; order Symbiobacteriales; family Symbiobacteriaceae; genus JARBUG01. The sequence goes on from JARBUG010000134.1 coordinate 3,823, forward strand.
GATGCCGACCTGGGCGTGGAGCGTCGCCCGCCCGCCCGTGGCATCGCAGTATGGAACCGGAATCTCGGCCACGCAGGCCGCTACCTTCGCCACAATCGCTTCGGCGAACTGATTGGCCTGCTCATCCTTGCCGTACCGGGCGCCGCCCATCAGGGTGTTAACCGCCTCCGCCAGCCCGAACATGCCGGCATAAGCCGTGAATGCCTCCGGCCGCAGGAAGCCTTCCTTCACCAGGAAGGAGTGCGTGAAGAACCCCGATTCGCCGCCCAGGAAGGCCGACCGGGCCGCGATCACCTCGCAGAGCCAGGCGACAGCCGCGGGAATCGTCTCGTTCAGCATCTGCTCCGGGGAGGAGGCACGCTGCGCCACCTTGCCCAGGTTAAGCCTGACCAGCGTATGAATGCCCCCGCCCACCGGCATCAGGTTGTAGCAGGACGCGATGGCATAGTCGGGGCCCCAGTCCTGCGTCGACAGGGCGTGGTTGTGGAAGTACGGCTTGGCCGAGGCCATGGCGCACCGGGCGGCCTCCAGGGCGAACGCCTCCGGCGTGACCGCCGGGTCATACTTGAATGAGGTGTTAATCGGCTCGCCGGTCGTCTGGTCCAACTCCAGCAGGAGCCGCCCGACCCGGGACTCGCCCGGCCCGATGTTGGCATGCACAAAGCTGGACGGAAAGAGCCGGCTCACCACGGCCCAGAACGACTTGATCGCCCGCCGGGCCTCGGCCTCGGGCACCGAGTCGAAGTAGGGCTCCAGGAGCGTGTCCAGGTTGCCCAGCCAGACCGGCTCCAGCGTGACCGTAGCCGAGTACTGGTAGAGCGAGAGCAGCGAGGCGAGCGCCTCGTGCAGGTCGCCGGCGGGCTTCAGGCGCAGGTAGTCGCTGCCGTGTGACAGCAGGCGGGCGTAGTCGGGCGCCGTGTAGCGGGGCCAGAATGGCAGGGGCGCCTCGCCGAGCATGCAGACCGTACCGTCTGCCAGGGCCTCCACCGCCGCATCGGAATACGGCAGATGGGGAAGGACCTTCGTGGCGCCGGCGGCAAGCGTGGCCCGGCGCTGGTCGGGTGTCAGACTGGTGTCGCGCAGGACACCCGAAACCCAGTTTCGCAGGTCATCAACTTTATCGGCCGTCAGGCCGGTGCGGAAATCTTCATAAGCAGCCATGGTAGCAGGGTTGCGCATGGGCTCGTCTCCCTTCTGGTCTCCTGGCTGTTAGCTTCCGCGGCAAGGCGGCACATCCTGCAGGCCAACACAAAATGACCCACCCTATCTAGGGTCTTCACCAGACCGTAGATGCGGTGGGTCGAGCGATTCGTAGACCGCCGGCGGCAAGCGCTACTTCGCAATCAGGGCGGCGAGCCCGTCGATGGCCGTGCGGAACCGCCCGAGGGCCGAACCTGTTCCCTGCGCCAGATAGGCGATCTGCCCGGCTTCCAGGCAGTCGTGCTGCTGACGCAGGTCGGGCACCACGGCACGAACCGGCAGGTCGATATCCTGCGCCACCTGCTCAGCCGTCCCCGCCTCTGACCGGTTCAGCACGGCCAGGAACTTGGCGTCAAGGCCCATCGCCTTCATGGGAAGCACGAAGCGCCGGGTGTGAAAGCGAGACCCGATCTCCGGCCCGGCCACCAGGATTACCCGGTCGGCCATTTCCAGCATGGGCAGGCACGCGACTGAGTCGAGCGCGGGCGTCAAATCGGCCAGAATCCAGTCAAACCGGAGCGACAGGAGTTGGATCATCCGCTTGATGTGTTCTTCGGTCATGCGGGTCGCGGCCACGGTATCGAGCACGCCGGCCAGCAGGGAGAATCCGGGTCCGTCCAGGAGCATCTGATCAACCGCATCCCCGGTCAGACGGCCCTCCTCAAGGGCGGGCAGCAGCCGCGACGCGCAAGCGTCAAACGGCCGGTCGTGGGGGAGGAGGTCAGCAGCCAGCGCCGCCGTGGGCGTCGTCAGGTTCAAATCAGCCACAGCCAGGCCGCCCCCCGCCCCGGCCCCCCGGGCGCCCAGGGCGGCGGCCGTGTTCAGCAGCAATGTGGTGGCGCCGGCTCCACTGGGGCTCCAGAACGCGATCAGCCTGCTCATCTGCCATCACGCCCCACCAGCCAGAGATAGAGGCTCGCTTTCGACTCCACTGACCCCACCAGCGCCCGCCCCTGCTCGGCGGTTACCGCCAGCAGTGCGGTTGCGGGAATGGCGCCGCCCGGCGTTTCGCCGCCATCGGCCTGAATCGGCTGGCCGCTGCTGTTGCGCAGGTCGACGACCCGCACGCTGCTGACCAGCACTTGCACATTGCCGGGCTTCCCTTCCCCAGGCCAGGCGGCGGCCACATCGACCACATCGCCGGGGCGCAGCGCCCCGCCCAGCACCGCCTCGGGCCGTACGGGAATTGAAACGACCCGCTCCTCGGGCGCCAGCGCCACCAGGCCGCTGTTTGCCTCGGGGCTGCTCGTAATGTGGCGTGCCGTCAGCATCTCTGATGCGAAGAGCGGTACGGCGGCATACTGCCCCGCCACCTGGCCGAGGCCATAGAGCGCCTGCCGCGGCATGGCCCCTGCAGGCACACGAATGATCTCTACCATGGTTTCCCGCAGTTCGCTCCCGGCGGGTATGTCCTGGGCTGCCACCAGAACCGGCACTGTACGAATGATTCTGCTGTACGCGTACCCGCCCGAAAGCAGGGCCAGGACAAACGTGACCAACGCCAGCGTGAGGGGCAGACGTGACGGCTGCATGCCGCTCCTCCTTCCACCATGAGAACCATTCACATCAGATGTATCCTGATTTTACCAACATTTCGCCGACAAGTCCACAAATTCAATGGATGGGTCTGGTATTCGCTCCGGGTGAAGATCGCAACGGCGAACGGCATCGCTGAGATGGTGGCCGACCTGCTCAAGCGCAGAAAAAACGGAGCCCGCTGCCTGATGTCAGGCGACGGGCTCGCTCTCTTTGACGCTGCGCTGCAAGTACAGGTTGATATCCATACGGAGCGGCCAGAAGGCCTCCGCCAGACAGAACAGGCCACTAATTTGACCCAGAATGAAGAGCCACCGCCGGCCGCCGTACCCCAGCCGCCAGTACAGCGACCAGGCCAGCACAACCCGCAGGCCGAGCAGCACCATGTCGATCCACTGGTACCAACCGGACGGCACCATCAGATTCTCGCCGGTCGCCAGCCGGTAGGCCGTGGGAATGACGGCCAGCACCGCCAGGTACGTGTATATGCGATAGGTGCCCAGCATGATCACTTGGGCTTCCGACTCTGCCTCGCCGGGCTTGACGCGGGGGTAGGTGCGCGGTCCCATCGGGACCAGGCGGACGATAAAGGGCAGCAGCATGACCGCAATCATCACGAAGGCGACGATCGAATCAGACATGGGCGAACCACCTCTTCAGCCGAGGGGTTCGCCCATGTGCTTTAAAAAACCTTCCATATAGTCGGAACTAACGCGGGAACCCCTTTATCAGGGCCATCGCCTCGGCCCGTGTCGCAATGGACGACTCAAAGACGCCCCGCACCGCCGACGTGACGGTGCTTGCACCCGGCTTACGTACGCCCCGCATGGTCATGCACATATGCTCCGCCTCGCAGACCACCAGCACGCCCTGCGGCTTCAGCTTCTCCATGAGCAGTTCGGCGATCTGGCTGGTGAGGCGCTCCTGCAGCTGCGGCCGGCGGGAGAAGTCTTCCACGACCCGGGCCAGCTTGGAGAGCCCGACAACCCGGCCCTTGTTCGGTATGTATACGACATGCGCCTTTCCGACAAAAGGCACCAGGTGATGCTCGCACATTGACTCAAACGAAATATCCCGCACGATCACCATCTCTTCGTGCTCTTCGCTGAAGATGGCCGAAAGGCGGTCCGCCGGGTCCCGGTGCAGGCCCGCGAAGACTTCCTCATAAAAGTCGGCGACGCGGCGGGGCGTCTCCAGCAAACCTTCCCGGTCCGGGTTTTCGCCTACCGCCTCCAAGATCATACGTACGGCGGTCTTAATCTTCTCCTTGTCGACTGACATGTGATGCTCCACCTTCCTACATCCTCGGGTCCGATCCGGACCCGGACCGTGGCGCCGGTCCTTCATTTAGACGCCGCCCGGGGCTCATCTGGTATTGTCTGCGAAAAGCATCAGCCCAAAACCTTCTTATCATCGGGCTAGGCATTATGTGTCATTACCTATTTATTACACGATTCAATTACGGAGGGTATAGATGCCTGAAACGCTGATATGATTAGCATGGAAATGTCGTGATATACCCCGTACCGTATTCACAATTCGTAAGGTGACGCCAGATGTCGAAAATCAGCGATCGAAGGGGAAAAAGCGCCGAAAATCGCCTTCAGTGGGCTGATATTGCGATTTCCACCGAGTTGGTTCCTGAGAAAGCTGAGAGTAAGATGTGAGCTATGTGAGAGATATCACAAGCGAGCCCCCAGAGGCCGAACCCGGGGCCCGCAACCGTCGTCCATTTGCGACGGTGAGGAAATATATGTGAGCCACGAAGGGGGTACTCTATTTGAAGAAGGCATTGAAGATTGCGTCGCTGTTAGGCCTCATCCTCGTAGCGCTCCTGGCCAGCAACCTCGTCTCGGCTGCAAAGAAGCAAGTACCTGAGTACGTCGGTTCCCAGGCATGCCTCGGCTGCCACGCTGATCGCTGGTCCTCCTGGGCCGGTTCTCACCATGGCACCATGGTTCTGCCAATCAACGACCCGAGCGACATTCCTGGCTACGACAAGGCTACCGAGGAGCAGAAGGAAGAGCTGCGCAAGGCCGACTACGTTATCTCTGGCGGCCGCTTCGTTGCCAAGGATCATGAGACCGGTAAGCTCTCGTTCCTCAAGTTTGAATGGCATCACGACGAAGGCTACTGGGCCGAGTATGACGACGCCGGTGTCGTTTGGCAGGACCGCTGCATGGGCTGCCATGTGACCGGTTCGCCCAAGGCTGGCCTGGGCAACGAGCCCACCGAGTTCGGCATCGGCTGCGAAGCCTGCCACGGTGCGGGTCGCGACCACATCACCAGCAAGGGCGATCCCTCCAAGATCACCCTGAACGTCAGCTCTGACGTGTGCGGCCAGTGCCATAACAGCGGCTACACCCGCGATGGCAACCGGTGGGTCTATGGCTACCGGCCGGCCGACAAGCTCCTCGAGCTGGACGGCATCGTTCCGAAGCCCATCGATCCCAACGCCACCCCGAACCTCGGCCACCACAAGACCTACGGCGAGTGGATGGTCTCCGGTCACGGCCAGAAGGCGATTAACGACCTGAAGGCCAACGACCATGCTTCTGGCGCTTGCCTGGAGTGCCATACCCAGGAAGGTAAGGAAGCTGCCGATCACGACGAGACGATCACCCTCGATAAGAACGCCGAGTACGCGGCCATCTCCTGCGTGACCTGCCACCGGCCGCACGGCCTGGGCCTGGCCATGGACGAGAAGAACCTGTGCGCCACCTGCCATAACGCCAGCCTCGCCGAAGGCACCACCGTTAAGCCGGGCAGCACGCCGCATCATCCGACCAAGGAGTTCTTCCAGGGCTGGGGCGCTGCCGGCGGCATCACCTCTACGGGCAACGTCCATAAGGACGTCACCTGCCAGGAATGCCACATGCAGAACAACAACCACCTGATGAAGGTGATCCGTCCCGACGACCCCAACCTGAACGAAGACAGCGCTGACTCCTGCATGGTCTGCCACAGCGACGCCAGCCGTGAAACCCGCGGTGCGTACCTCGACATGTGGCAGGAGTTCACCTCCAGCAAGATCGAGACCCTGCGCGCTGACGTCACCGCCATCGAGGCCGCCGTCAAGGCTGGCGCCACGCTGACCGCCGATCAGAAGCTGCAGCTCGACACCGCCAAGACGAACCTCCTGTACGTCGAGGCTGACGGCTCCATGGGCGCCCACAACTTCGACTACGCCGCGAAGATCCTCGCCGCCGCTCAGAAGGACCTGAGCGCCGTCAAGGCCGCCGTCGTCAAGTAAGGATACCCGCACAAAAGGGTCAGTACCATGCGGTTCACGCCGCCGGGTACTGACCCTTCTTCATACGCAGGCGGCCTGCGCCGCCACGTAGAGCAGCGTCATCACCAGGAAGATGATCAGCACAAGGCGAGACGCCTTGCGGGCCTGTGCCGGACCAGGGTCCTGCCCCAGCTGCCGCAGCACCTGCAAGTGGGCGCCAACCGGCAGTCCGAAGAGCGCCAGTACCCGCTCCTGCATACCGATTCGCTGCAGCAGCAGAAACAGCGCCAGCAGGTAGGCCGCCGCCACGGCCGCAATATTGATCAGAACCGCCGTTCTCGTGCCCACGATCAACGGGAGGGTGAGCCGGCCGGCCGCCCGATCCTCGTCCATATAGATGAAGTCGCCGATGAGGGTGGTGACCGCGGCCAGTACGCCCAGCGCGGTGGCGGCCAGTAGGCCCACCTCGGTTACGCCGGTCTGCCCCATCAGGCCCGCGGTCATGGCCAGTGTGACGCCGGCGCCGTTGGCCAGGCTTGCCCCCGGGCCGCTGCGGCGGGGGCGGAGCGAAGGGTAGGCATACGAGGCGCCCAGCCAGAGGAAGGCGACGAGCAGGACCGTAACCAGCGCATGCCAGAGCGACCACACGGGCGGACTGAAGAGCCAGGGCACCCTGGCCGCCGCCCACTGCACCAGCGCCGTGCCGGTCATGCCGGGTGAGGGAAATGCCGGGCTCAGAAAGTCCGGGGAGAGGGCCGCCCCTGCCAGGGTAAGCGCACAGAGCAGCAACAGAATGCGGGCACGCTCACGACCCAACTGGCGCCAGATCATCTTCATGCCAGGCTCCTCCCGTACTCGCAGGGCTCCGCTCAAGTCGGCCAATACTGGGCCAGTTCGGTGCCTGGCGGTTCTCTTCCCGTCGGGTTGTCAGAATTCATCTGCTGGGTCTGTTTGACTTCCGCATTGGAGTTTTCTATAATCGACCGTAAACAAGAGAGCGGCAGGGGGGAGGGGAGACCATGGGGGAGCGACGTTTTACACCAACCGAGGTCGACAGGTTGATCCCCGAGTTGGAATCGATCATCAAGGCGCTGCGCAGCCTGGAGGGGGAGATCCAGGAGAAGGAGTGGCACCTGAAGCAGGCCAAGGTGGAGGCCCGGCGGGCCGGGCAGGTGGGCGAGGATCAGTTCCTCCGTGAGGAGGCTGAAATCGACTTCCTGCGCATTTTGGCCCAGGGGCAGTTTGACCGGATTCGGTCCATGGGCGGCGAGGTGAAAGGCGGCTACCTGGTCGACTTTCCAGGCACCATCGGCGGACAAGATGTGCTGCTGTGCTGGAAACCGGGCGAAACGGCTGTGCGCTGGTTCCATGGCCTGTACGAGGGCATGATGGGCCGCAAGCCAATCCCCGAAGATCATCTGCAGGCCAATGATGCTTCTGCCGAATCGGAGGGGAAGTAGTGGGCAAACTCCACACCATCCGTGGCGGCGGCGGCGGCGAGCGCCGGCCGGTCTTTACCTCGCAGCTCATGGTGCGGGAGCCGGCCTGGGAGATTCGCCAGATCTATGGGCCCGGCGGTGAGCTGGCTGGCGACCTGATCGTCATGTATACGCCCGATGTGGTCCGGGCGGTGGTCATTTTGCGGGCCGTGCCCGCCGACCCCGACTGGGAGAGCCTCGACACCTGGGTGCTGGCCCAAATCGATAACTACGATCGCCGTTACGTGGTCGATTACTACGAGGGCAGTTACATCACCGGGGTTGAGGGGCCGCCTGAGCGTCCGGCGGCGCCTTTCGTGGATGATGATGATGATATGGTGTAAATCAGGACCCGGGACTGCAGTCCCGGGTCTCATGCTGTGTATATGAGGTAGAGTAAACCTTTGTTGTTAGCAAAGATTATCCATCTGTACCAAGGAGTCACCAAACAGTTATCGAAAAGCAAAGGAAACCTTTATGGTCGCTTTACATAGAAAGGGCGTTATTTCATGTCAATGGCCCCCACGCAAGCATCTCAGCAGGCCAGGACCCTGGACCTGTGGGCGATTAAAGTCCTATGGCTGCTGCCTCCCATTCTGATTTTGATGGGCGTCCTAATCGCACTGGGGGTGCTGCGAAACTCCTGGAGCGAGTACTTCCTCATTTTGGGGATGACGGCCGGCATTACGCTGGTTCCAACCGTTTTGTACTGGATGGGCCTGTCCGGCCGCATCAGCCGGTACTTTGTCTGCATTGCATTGATGGTCGATATCATCGCCATCAGCATTACGCTCGAGAACGTGAACGGCATCTGGCCGATGTGGCTGCTGCCTGTGGCCATGGGCGTGGTTTACTCCGACCGGCTGCTCTCCACCGTCAATACGATCGCCGGTGTGGGGCTCTCGTCCTGGCTGTGCTGGCAGTACTTCACACAGCCCGCCGAAGCGAAAATCAGCCTGATCGCCACGCAGGATTTGGTGATGCTGGCGGTGGCCGCCCTGATGATGGCTGTTGCCTCCAAGTTTGCCGCCGTGCTCAAGGAGAATCAGAAGGCGACTGAGGAGCAGGCGCTGACCATCGAGCGGATGAACGCCCTGCTGGGGCAGGTTCGGGAGACGGCCGTGACGCTGACTGATTCCGCTGCCGCTTTGGACACGGACAGCCAGCGGGCCCGGGAGCATCTGGACGGCTCCTTCCGGCAGATGGTCTCGCAGCTGGAGCAGGGCTGGCAGGAGCAGATCCAGGCCATGCAGCAGATCGGCGAGACGCTCCAGCAGCAGACGCAGGCGATCAGCCAGATCGCTTCCGGCGCCGAGGCGCAGGCCCACGAGGCGACTTCGACGTTCCGGGCGACCCAGGAGATGGCCGATTCGCTGAAACTGGCCGCACAGTACGCCGAGCAGGTGAACCGCTCCTCCCAGGAGGCCAGCGGGCGGGCTGACCGGGGCTCCGCCGCCGTAGGCGAGACGCTGACGGGCATTACCGGCCTTGGCCGGGCTGTGGAGCAGGCATCGGCGACGGTGTCGCAGTTGGGCAGCCTTTCGGCACAGATCGGGCAGATCGTTGAAACGATTACGACCATCGCTGACCAGACGGATATGCTCGCGCTGAATGCCGCCATTGAGGCGGCCCGGGCGGGTGAGCATGGCCGGGGTTTTGCAGTCGTCGCCGAAGAGGTGCGCAAGCTGGCCGAACGGTCGAACCGGGCTTCGCAGGAGATTTCCAGCCTGATCGCTCGGATTCAGAAGGAGATCGGGCAGTCGGTTGCGATGATGGACGAGGCCCGGGAGATGGCCGGCCAGGGCACAGCACGATCCCGGGAAGCGGGCGAGGCCCTGGATGGTATCCGGGCGTCCGTGAAGGAGACGGCCGACCAGATGCGCTCGATTCTGGACCGGTTGGGCGCCCTGGCCCAGACCGGGAAGTCCATGGAGCAGGCCGTTGGTCAGATGGCGGCCGTGAGCGAGGAGAATACGGCAGCCGCCGAGCAGATGGCCGCGGGCAGCGCCCAGGTGATCGCGGCTTCGACGCAGGTGGAGCGGATTGCGATGTCAGGAGCGCAGCGGATGACGCAGGTCAGGCAGGACCTGGATCAGGTGGCTGCGGTGGTGCGGTCGGCGGCGGAGGCGTCGCGGAGGTTGTCGGCTTTGGCTGGGGAGCTGCGGGAGTCTGTGCTTTAGGTTGTGGGGTCGCCTGTGGGAGCGGGTAGGGGATTCCCTCTCAGGGTTGTTCGTTTGGGCGTCACTTCGTTTGCCCAACCTCCGGCACCAACGTTCGGTCACCCCTACCCGCCCCCACAGGCTGACGTATCGCCACCTCCCTCGCCTTTGTGACGTGCGGCAGCCCGAGGCCATCGAGGCCTCGGGCTGCCGTTGTGCTGTCGGGC
>JARBUG010000009.1 GCA_029239785.1 Symbiobacteriaceae bacterium
GTGGATAGAGTACTTGACTACGGATCAAGTGGTCGCAGGTTCGAATCCTGCTCGGCGCGCCATATGTGCCCGTAGCTCAGCGGATAGAGCGCTTGCCTCCGGAGCAAGAGGCCGCAGGTTCGATCCCTGCCGGGCACGCCACTTTTCTTCCGGACCCGATTACAGGGGTATAGCTCAATTGGTAGAGCAACGGTCTCCAAAACCGTAGGTTGTGGGTTCAAGTCCTACTGCCCCTGCCAGTTTCATGCAGGCTGTAGCTCAGTTGGTTAGAGCGCAAGATTGTGGCTCTTGAGGTCGCCGGTTCGAATCCGGTCAGTCTGCCCATTACGTGGGGCTATAGCTCAGCTGGGAGAGCGCTTGAATGGCATTCAAGAGGTCAGCGGTTCGATCCCGCTTAGCTCCACCACGTGTCCCTTAGTTCCGGCTCCCCTTTGCTCGGGCTGTGGCGCAGCTTGGTAGCGCGCTTCCTTGGGGTGGAAGAGGTCGCAGGTTCAAATCCTGTCAGCCCGACCAGTTTCTTTAGGAATTGGTCGCCCGTCAGTAGGTTTCGCCAGAAACCACGAAAGGGCCGACCATGGACCAGGGTTTCGGGGTGTAGCGCAGCTTGGTAGCGCGCTTGGTTCGGGACCAAGAGGTCGCAGGTTCAAATCCTGTCACCCCGACCATTTGTCAGTTGAACACGGCCGCCCGTTATGGCGGCCGTGTTTTGCTGTGCATACGATGGCCTGGCCGCGAGTCTTGATGGCAGGAATCCGAACCTCGGTGGCCAATACTTAGTGCAACGAACTATATACGATATGAACTGAATGCGAGGCATGCATATGGCTGTCTTTGTCGGTGAGACGTTTCGGCCCATGCGACACCGGAACTACCTTTACTATTGGCTGGGCTTCCTGGTCTCCAATGCCGGCGCCTGGATTCAGTCAGTTGCCCAGGGATGGCTGGTGTACGAAATCTCCGGCAGCGCGGCGTGGGTAGGGATGATTGGGTTCGTGCGAGCCTTTCCGCTGATCATTCTGTCGCTGATTGGCGGGGCGGTGGCGGACCGGTTCCCCAAGAAGCGAATCCTTTATATCACCCAGTCCGTGCAATTATTCAGTGCGATTATGCTCGGGACTCTGACAGCGCTGGACGTAGTCCAGGTCTGGCACGTGATTCTGCTGTCGAGCCTGAACGGGGCCGCGACGGCCTTCGACAACCCGGCCCGGCAGGCGCTGGTGCCGAACCTGGTGGACAAGGAAGACCTGCATGCGGCTATCTCGTTGAATGCGATCGCCTTTAACGGTGCGGCGATCTTTGGGCCATCGCTCACGGGTATCCTGGTGCCGGCCGTGGGCCTGGCCGGCTGCTTCTTCATCAACGCCGCTACATTCGGGGCTGTTTTCCTGGCAGTCACGCTGATGGAGTTTCCAGCGCACACCCCCCGGACGAAGAAGCAGGGCATGGTGCGTGACGTGTTGGAAGGGCTGAAGTACGTGGCCACCAACCCAGTCATGCTGGCACTGATCAGTATGGCTGCCGTGGCCAGTTTCATGGCGAGGCCTTATCAACAGTTCATCGTTGTATTTGCCAAAGACGTGCTGCATGGCGATGTCGGCCTGGCGGGTCTGATGCAGTCGGCCCCGGCCCTGGGCACGGTGATTTTTATGCTCACGATTGCGAGCCTGGGGAACATCCAGTGGAAGGGGAAACTGCTGGTAACGGCCGGCCTGAGCTTCGCAGCAGCGATGATCGCGTTCTCGTGGTCGCGGAATATCTATCTGTCGATGGCGCTGCTGGTGATTGTGGGCGGCATGAACATGACCTGGCAGACGACGATTAACACGTTGCTGCAGACCAACTCGCCTGCGGAGATGCGCGGTCGGGTGATGGCGAGCTACACAATTACGGCCCTGGCCATGCAGCCCCTGGGGCAAGGGCCGATGGGTCTCTCCGTGGCCAACCTGGGGCCGTCGTGGGCCTTGACCCTGGGCGCCGGTGTGTCGGGGCTCTGGATCGCCTACATGGCTCTGGTGAGGGTCAGGCAGGTTACCAAGTTACCGTAGATAGCGAACCAAGGCCCGCCGCTGGGCGTGGCTTGCAGAACGGCAAGCCGAGAGGTGGCGGGCTTTTTCGCGCAGACTATGCCCCGTCAAGGAGGAGATGGCGGCATGGCGGTGTTGGGATATCGGCCGGAGCCCTTTACGGACTTCCGGCGGGAGGAGAACTTCCGGGCGTTCAAGGCGGCCCTGGAGATGGTGGAGGGGGAACTGGGCCGGGCGTATCCGCTGATCATCAGCGGGGATCGGGTGCGGAGCGGGGTCACGTTTGACTCTGTCAACCCGGCGAACCCGGGGCAGCTGATCGGGCGGGTGAGCCAGGCGGAGCGGAACCACTTCGAGCAGGCGATGCAGGCGGCTCAGGGCGCCTTCGAGACGTGGAGCCGCTGGGACCCGCGGTGGCGGGCACGCATTCTGCTGAAAGCGGCGGCCCAGCTCAGGCGGCGTAAGCACGAGTTCTCGGCGCTGCTGGTGCTGGAGGTGGGGAAGCCCTGGCCGGAGGCGGATGCCGACACGGCTGAGGCGATCGACTTTCTGGAGTTCTACGCCCGTGAGATGGTGCGGCTGGCTGAGGGGTCGCCCCGGCTGACCGCGATGCCCGGGGAGGATAATGAGCTGATCTACATGCCCATGGGCGTGGGCGCCGTGATTCCGCCTTTCAACTTCCCCCTGGCGATTGCCTGTGGGATGACAGCGAGCGCCATCGTGGCGGGGAACACGGTGTTGCTCAAGCCGGCGGTGCCGGCGCCAGTGGTGGCTTATCGATTGGTGGAACTGCTGGAAGATGCAGGGCTGCCCCCGGGCGTCGTCAACTTGCTGCCATCCGGCGGGCCGGAGGTGGGCCAGTGGATGGTGAGCGACCCCCGGACGCACTTCATCAGCTTTACGGGGTCGCGTGATGTGGGCGTGCAGATCTACGCGGAGGCGGCGAAGGTTGCGCCGGGACAGCGGCATCTGAAGCGGGTGATCGCTGAACTGGGCGGCAAGGACGCCATCGTGGTGGCGGAGGATGCCGATCCCGAAGCGGCGGCGACGGGCATCGTGGCGGCGGCGTTTGGCTTTGGCGGACAGAAGTGCAGCGCATGCTCTCGCGCCATCGTCCATCAAGATCTGTATGATCAGGTATTGGAATTGGCTGTGCGCAAGACGGAGCGGCTGGTGGTGGGCGACCCACGCAACGAGAACACCGACGTGGGGCCGCTGGCGGGGCCGCGATACCTGGAGCGGGTGCTGAAGTACATCGAAATCGGTAAGGGTGAAGGACGGGTGGCCACCGGGGGCGGGGCGGTGGAGACGCCGTCGGGTGGGTACTTCGTGAAGCCGACGATCTTCGCCGATGTGGAACCGGGTGCCCGCATCGCCCAGGAAGAGATTTTCGGGCCGGTGGTGGCGTTTCACAAGGCGCCCGACTTCCGGACCGCGGTGGCAATGGCCAACGACACGGAGTACGGCCTGACGGGCGCCATCTACACGCGGAGCCGGGAGAACATCGAGTATGCACGGCGGGAGTATCAGGTGGGGAACTTGTACATCAATCGGAAGTGTACGGGGGCGCTGGTGGGGGTCCATCCCTTCGGCGGGTTCAAGCTGTCGGGCACCGACTCGAAGGCCGGCGGGCACGATTATCTCACCTTATTCCTTCAGGCCAAAAGCGTATCGGAGCAGCTGTGAGAAAGGGGCAGGCGTGCGGCCTGCCCCTTTCGCATAGGCATTTGTGACCAAAAGCACACCTTATTGGGGAGGACATTCCGTCTAATAAGGCGAACATACACGACTGCATAATGGGGTAGGAGGGTGTACCACATGGGTGTGATTCCGTTTCAGAACGAGCCGCTGACCGACTTCAGCCGGCCGGAGAACCTGTCGGCTTTCAGGCAGGCGCTGGAGCTGGTAGAGAGCCAGGTCGGCCAGGAGTACCCCCTGATCATCGGCGGCGAGCGGATCATGACGGCGGAACAGATCGTGTCGATCAATCCGGGGAAGCCGGACGAGGTTGTCGGCTATGTGGGGAAGGCCGACAAGGCGCTGGCGGAGCAGGCCATGAGCGCCGCACTGGCCGCTTTTGAGGAGTGGCGTCACTTCGACCCGAAGGCCCGGGCCCGGGTGCTGCTGCGGGCCGCCCGCCTGATGCGGGAGCGGAAGCACGAGTTCTCGGCGACCATGGTCGTGGAGATCGGCAAGAGCTGGCCGGAGGCGGACGCCGATACCGCCGAGGCGATCGACTTTATGGAGTTCTACGCCCGGGAGATGATGCGGCTGAGCGAGCCGCAGGAGCTGACCCGGCTGCCGGACGAGGATAATGAGATGTATTACATCCCCCTTGGGGTGGGGTTGGTCATTCCGCCCTGGAACTTCGCCAACGCCATTATGGTAGGCATGACCACGGCGGCGATTGTGGCGGGCAACACCGTGATTCTGAAGCCGGCGTCGATTACGCCGGTGGTGGCGGCGAAGTTCGTCGACCTGATGGCCGAGGCGGGGCTGCCGAAGGGCGTGCTCAACTTCCTGCCCGGGCCGGGCGGGTCGGTGGGCGATTACCTCGTATCGCATCCGCAGACGCGGTTTGTTGCCTTCACCGGCTCCAAGGAGGTCGGCCTGCGCATCAACGAGCAGGCGGCCAAGACGGCGCCGGGCCAGAAGTGGATCAAGCGGGTCGTGGCGGAGATGGGCGGCAAGGACTGCATCGTCGTGGACAGCGACACGAATGTTGATGAGGCGGCGGCGGCGATTGTGGCCAGCGCCTTTGGCTTCCAGGGGCAGAAGTGCTCGGCCTGCTCGAAGGCGATCATCGTGCAGGATGTGTACGATTCAGTGGTGGAGCTGGTCGTCGAGAAGGCGAAAAACCTGGTGCAGGGCGACACCCGGAACCCGGCGGTCAACCAGGGGCCGGTGGCGGATAAGAACGCGTATGAGTCGATCTTGAACTATATCGAGATTGGCAAGAGCGAGGGCCGGCTGGTGCTGGGCGGCGGCCCGAGCCCGGTGGCGGTGGAGACCGGCGGGTACTTCATCGAACCGACGGTTTTTGCCGATGTGGACCCGTACGCGCGGATCGGCCAGGAGGAGATTTTCGGGCCGGTGCTGGCGATTCATAAGGCGTCGTCGTATGAAGATGCGATTCGCATCGCCAACGATACGGAGTTTGGCCTCACGGGGTCGGTCTTCAGTCGGGATCGGGCGAAACTGGAGTATGCCCGGAAGCATTACTTCGTGGGCAACCTGTATTTCAACCGGAAGTCGACGGGGGCGCTGGTGGATGTGCATCCGTTCGGTGGGTTCAATATGAGCGGCACCGATTCGAAGGCCGGTGGGCGGGATTATCTGCTGCTCTTTACGCAGGCCAAGTCGGTGAGCGAGAAGCTGTAGACCCCTCCCGGCGTGGGCCGGTCACGGAGTGGCCCACGCCTGCCGCGCTACGGCCCCCCATTGAGAGAGCCTAGGGTTGGAAAGAATAAGGGCTGTGATGCATTTGCGTCACAGCCCTTTTCCAGTATGATTAGGGGATGGACGTGTCTCAGGAGGGGGAGAGCCCTTGCAGATTAGTTGGACCAAGCTGCCGTTCCGGGCCCGGAGCAAGGACGAGTTTGGTCAGAAGCTTACGGAGTGGCTGAGCTGGGTCTTTTATGATGAACTGCCTGAGAAGGGCTTTGAGACCCGGGAGGAGCAGATTTACACGGCGTTCCGCATGGCGCGGGCGCTGGTCGACGGCCAGACGTTGCTGGCCGAGGCGGGGCCGGGGACGGGCAAGACGTTTGCCTACCTGTTGCCGGCGATTTGCTATGCCCGCCTGAAGGGGGCACCGGTGGTGGTCGCCAGCGCTTCGGGTGTGCTGCAGGCGCAGCTGGCCAACCCGGAGGGGGATATTCAGACACTCTCCCGGCTGCTGGGCCTGGATATTGATGCGCGGGTCGCGGCGGACCCGGGCGAGTACATATGCGAGGTGAAGGTGCAGCGGACCGAACTGCTGGACCCGCCCGAGGGCTTTGATGCGCTGAAGATATGGGCGCAGATGACCGGGTCGGGCGCCCGCACGGAGATGCCCCACGTGGGCGACGAACTCTGGGAGATGCTGGCCTGGGACCCGGCGCTGCCATGCGATACGTGTCCGAAGCGGGGGCACTGCCATGTGATGTCTGCCCGGCGGCAGTATCGGGAGTCGGCGGATTTGATTGTGTGCGACCATAAGCTGTTCAGTCGCGACCTGCTGACGCGGGCCGAGCGGCACGAGGCCGGGCAGGTACCCTTGCTGCCGGCCTATGCGGCTGTGGTGTTGGATGAGGGGCATCATGTGCCGGAGACGTGGCAGCGGGTTCAGGGGCACTCGATGAGCCGGGCCCGGCTGAACTCGACCCTGAAGCAGATCGGGTCGCTGACGGATCGGGGCGGCCCGGTGCGGGCGCAGCGGGAGTCGATGCGGTTCGGGCGGGAGTTGTATGCCCTGGTCGCAGCGACCGCGGAGCCGGGCGAGGGAAAGCGGGGGGTGCCGCGGTCTTCGTCGCTGCTGGGGCTCGCGGGCGAGTTGGATCAGGCCCTGGAGCGGCTCCAGGATGAGTTGGTGACGGACGAGGCGATGAATGAGGGCTACGACCTGGAGCTTGACATACGGGCGTACTCGCAGCGGCTGGATGAGGTGCGGGCCGGGCTGCGGTTGCTGCGGGGTGAGGAGTCGGTGCTCTGGTACGAGCGGGACGAGCTGTGGGTGGTGCCCAAGCGGCCCCGGGGGCTCTTTGACAAGGGGCACCTCAGTAGCGGGACCCCTGTGATCTTCTCGTCGGCGACGCTGGAGCCGGAGTATCAGGCGCGGGTGTTGCGGCTTGGGGAGTACCAGGCGTCCAAGGTCGGGGTGCCGTTTGACCTGGGGGAGCAGGTGCTGGTGTATCGGCCCGGACTGGGGGCTGCGGGAGACGAGGTGGAGCAGGTGCTGTCGGTGGTGAAGGCCTCCGGTGGGCGGGCACTGGTGCTGCTGAACAGCCTCGCCGAGGTGCGCCGGTACCGGGAGCGGTTGAACGGGGTTGCGTTACCCTTCGCCACGATTTGGGAGGGCGAGGGGGACCGGGGCGCCCAGTTGGAGCAGTTCCGGGAGGATGTGTCCTCGGTGCTGTTCGGCGCCACGTTCTGGGAAGGTGTGGATGTGCCCGGGGAGGCGCTGTCGTGCGTGGTAATTCCCAGGCTGCCGTTCCCGGAGCATGACCCGCTGATCAAGGAGCGCAGGGCGCAGGCCGAGGCGGCGGAGCTGGAGGCCGCCGAGGCGGTCGATGTGCCGGAGATGTTGCTGAAGCTGAAGCAGGGCGCCGGGCGGCTGATTCGGACTGCGGAGGATCGGGGTGTGTTGGCGCTGCTGGATCGGGGGTTTGAGGGGGAGCCCTGGGAGCAGGATGTCCTGGACGTGCTGCCGGAGGATGCGGAGCAGACGGAGGACCTGAGTCGAATTACTGCGTTCTTGGCGAGGAAGTAGTGGGGTGGTCTGGCGGGGCGAGTGCGGGAAGAGTGCGGGATGAGGCGGCGACGACGCCCTACCTACATCCACTTGAACAGCGACGCCATCTCCTTCATCGCCACATCTCCGACCTGATGGCCCCAGTACCAGAGCACCAAATCCACAGTCCGCACCCGCTCCCCCGTCTCTGCGGCGATCTGATCGCACAACGCCTCTGGCGTCGTCTCGAGAAACGCCGCCAGGCGCGGCACCGGCCCGGTCCGCACCACGACATCCCACCCCAGGTTCCGGGCCAGGTGGTAGCGATTGTTCGCCCCCACCCACGGCAGGGTACTCAACTTCGCCATCACCTGCTTCAACTCCAGGGCGGCCAGGCGCTGCATCAGGCCCGGCTCCCGCGCCAGATCATCAGCGAACTCCAAAATCGCATCCATCTTGCGGGCGTTCTTGATGATCGCCAGCGCATCGGTCCGTACGGCAATCCGGTTCTCCGCCACTGCACGCGGCTCCCAGTGCCGGAACGCCTCACCAAACCGGGGCCAGTGCTTCGTCGCCACGTGGGGCGTCAACCCGCAGGAAATGACGACCCAGCCGTACTCGGACAGCAGATCACGGTCGTTACACCGGTCGGGCGCTTCGCACCGCCAGCGGTCCAACATCTCTGCCGGATGATCAGCGGTCGCGCGCAAATGATCCAATGCGTGATCCCATAAGGCCTTTGTGTTCATGGTCGGCTGCCTCCGTTGCAGGAAGGTACGTAATCAGGAGCGAAGTTCATCAGCTATATCTTACAGGCTAATTCGATTTTCCGGCCAACCCGGTGGGGGGAATTGCATCATGACGAAAAAGAAGGAACAGAGCACCATGCGCATCGGCCTGCTGGGCCTGGGCACCGTCGGCACCGGCGTAGTCAAGTTACTGCGAGAGAACAGTGACATCATCAACATGAAGACGGGACTGAATCTGGAGATAGCCAAGGTGCTGGTGCGCGACGCGAAGCGCCCCCGGCCCGGCGTGCCTGAGGACCTGCCCATCACCGACGATGTTCGGGAGATTCTCGCTGACCCCTCCATCAAAATTGTCGTGGAGGTCATGGGTGGCGTCGAACCCGCCCGCGCTTACATGATCGACGCGCTGAAGGCCGGAAAGACCGTGGTGACGGCCAACAAGGACGTCGTCTCACAGTACGGCAAGGACTTGTACGCCGCCGGCGACGTGGGCGACGCTGAGCTCTATTTTGAGGCGAGCGTGGGCGGCGGCATTCCCGTCATCCGGCCGTTGAAGGAGTCCATGTCGGCCAACCGGATGCAGAAGGTGATGGGCATCGTCAACGGGACGACCAACTACATTCTGACGCAGATGAGCCAGTTCGGGCGCCCCTACGAGGAGGCCCTGCGCGAGGCCCAGGCCCTGGGCTTCGCCGAGGCAGACCCCACCAACGATGTGCAGGGCTACGACGCCGGCCGCAAGTTGGCGATTCTGGCGTCCATCGCGTTCATGTCGCGGGTGACGCCCGACCAAGTCTTTACAGAAGGCATCACGCGTGTGACGCCGAAGGATATTGAGTATGGCCGCCGCTTTGGCTGGACAATCAAGCTGCTGGCTATTGGCAAGGAAGTGGACGGGCAGATTGAAGCCCGGGTCCATCCCGCCTTTGTGCCATCAAGCCACCCGCTGGCCTCGGTCCATGGCTCGCTGAACGCCATCTTCACCGAAGGTGACCCGGTGGGCGAAACCATGTTCCTGGGCCGGGGCGCCGGCGCAGGTCCCACAGCATCGGCGGTGGTGGGCGACCTGATTTCGGCGGCGCTTTCGAAGCGGACGCCCGGCCGCCGTGCCGGCGACGCCTGCACCTGCCTGTTCGAGAAGAAAGTCGTGGACATGGGGCAGGTGTCGGCCAAGTACTATCTGCGCCTCACGTCGGAGGACAAGCCGGGCGTGTTGGCCCACATTACCATGGCGTTCGGGGCTGAGGGCGTCTCCATCGCACAGATGGTCCAGGGCACCGGCGGCGATGTTGCCACCGATGACGGCAAGGGCGAACTGGTGCTGGTGACCCACACGGTCAAGGAAGCGCAGATGCAGCGGGTGGTTAAGCGGCTCAACGGCATTCCCGAGGTGCTGAGCGTTGATAACGTGATTCGCGTGGAGGCGTAAGTGCTAGCTGCGGTGCTGCATGGGTTCCTGCTGGCCTTCGGGCTGATTCTGCCCCTGGGCGTGCAGAACACCTTCGTATTCACACAAGGAGCGCTCCACCGCCGCTGGGCCGGAGCGCTCCCTTCGGTCCTTACGGCAGCGGTCTGCGACACGCTGCTCATTACGCTCGCGGTTTCGGGCCTGTCGCTGGTGGTGCTGGCGGTGCCCTGGTTTCAGGGCGCCCTGTCGTGGGTGGGCGTTGCCTTCCTGCTCTACATGGGCTGGGCGACGTGGCGGACCGAGCCTGCTGCCGAGAACTCCGCCGAGGAGTGGCCGGCCCGCCGGCAGATTGCGTTTGCCGCTTCGGTCTCGCTGCTCAATCCGCATGCGATTCTCGATACGGTCGCAGTGATTGGGACGAACTCGCTGTCGTACACCGGGGCGCCCCGCCTGGGCTTCGCCCTGGCCTGCATAGGGGTCTCGTGGCTCTGGTTTCTGGGTCTGGCCACGGCTGGTTACCTGTTGGGCCTGACGGCGGGCGGGCTGTCGCTGCGCCGGTGGCTCAACCGGATCTCTGCCCTGATCATGTGGGGCGTGGCCGTGCAGTTGGTTGTAACCGTGATTGGGAGATAACACGGGGAGGTTCATCTCATGTCGCAGTCGGCCCCTGCGCCCCGGCTTCAGGATCGGAAAAAGACGCGCCGTCTGGTCTGGTCTGCGATAGTGGTGCTGCTGCTGGGCCTGGCTGCCGTTCGGGCAGTGACAGTAACGTCCCGCGCGGCGAAGACCTTTTTTGGTGATGAGCGAGTGCTGGTGCTGGCCCATCAGGGCGCCTCGGCCTACGCACCGTCCAACACCTTGGAAGCGTTCGCCCTCGCGCTGGAGCAGGGCGCCGATATTATCGAAACCGATGTCCATATGACGAAGGACGGTGTGGTGGTCGTCAGCCATGATGCGACCATCGACCGGATGAGCAACGGGTCGGGGCACATCAGTGCGATGACCCTCGCGGAACTGCGGCAGTATGACTTCGGCTACGACTTTACGCCGGACGGCGGCGCGACCTTTCCCTACCGGGGCAAGGGGGTCACCATCCCGACGCTGGCCGAGGTTTTCGAGAAGTTCCCCGGTGTGCGGGTAAACATCGAACTGAAGCAGGAAGACCCGACCATCGAGGAGGCCGTTTGGGACGCCATCGCCAAGCACGACATGGAAGGCAAGGTGCTGATCAACTCGTTCATGAGCGGGCCGATGGAGCGCTGGGCCGGCGTGCTGGAGCGGGCGGCGTACCAGACCGCAACCGGGGCGACCAAATCCAACATGATCGAGTTCGTCGTTTATTACTTGCCACATCTGGACTGGCTGTACCATCCGAAGGTCGATGCATTCCAGGTGCCGGTCAGTCAGAAGGTCGGGCCGCTGACGATTCGGTTCGATACGGAGCGGTTCGTGGAGCGGACCCACAAGCTTGGCATGAAGGCGCATTTCTGGACGATCAACGATGAGGCGACCATACGGCACCTGGTCAGCATCGGGGCGGACGGGATCATTACGGATCGTCCGGACCTGGCGGTTAAGGTGCTGAAAGAGGCGGGGCTGCGGTAAGCGTTGGCGGCCGCCGGCGCCGGGCATAGAAAAGCGGGAGGGGGTAGCCCCTCCCGCTAGTGCGTCTGTGCCGACCTCTAGACCCGCTCGGCGTGGGCCGGTCACGAACTGGCCCACACCTGCCGGGTTACGGCCCCCATTGAGGGGGCCTAGAACTCGAACAGGTCGAGCTTGAACAGGTCGTTATCCTTCATGATCTTGATCAGTTTGGTCGGGTACTGGGAGTCGGTCGCATAGCCGCTCCGGCGCAGGGCGAGGGCGCCCAAAACGGGGTCGGCCATGACGGCCCGGAAGGGGACGTAGTAGATCCGTTCCATCAGGAAGGCCTTGTGATCCTTCCAACTCTCTTCGACGCTGTTGTAGGCCCGGAAGTAATCGTCGACTCGGTAAGCGACGCCATTGTACTCTTCCCAGGTGTTCGAGATGATGCAATTGGCGGTCCCGCCGCACTTGATGCCGAACAGGTTGTAGGAGAACCGGCCCGTGTACTTATCGACCGGCACCGACTGCCCGTAGCCCGTCTCCAGGAACGACTGGGCCACCTGGAGGGCGGCGGACATGCCCAGCTCACGGTAAGCCGGTACGGCCAGGCTCCTGGCCAGGGTCTTGAACTCGTCGCGGGTGGCCACGGCCTTGGGGCCGTACACGGTGCCCGTGTAGACCCGGAACTTGACCTTGTCGGTGGTCCAGGACTTGCCGGCGCTGTCCTTGGCGACGGCCCAGATGGTCCGGTCGCCGGCCTGCGCCGCCTTGGGCGTCCAGTTGAAGCTGAGGCCGCTGCCCAGGTAGGTGGCGTTGCCGCCGTTGGCGTCGCCGAGGTAGTAGTCGGCGGAAGCGGCGTTTACGTAATGGCCGGTCACCTTCAGGGCAGTCGTGCCCGTCACAACCTGGTTCGGGCCGATGCCGCCGAAGCGGACGCCCGGCTGCACGTTGATCTTGATGTTGTATGGCCCGATGTTACGCACCTGGCCATCCTTGCCGAGAATCTCAATGCGGAACGTGTGAGCGCCGTTCAGTTCGGCACCGAAGTTCCACTTGTACTCATAACCCCAGCCCAGGACCTGCTCGTCAAGCAGGTATTTGATGGCTTCCATGGGGTAGTTGGCGGCGGGCTTGAGCGTGACCGAGTTGGTCAGCACCGTCCCCTCGGCGATGCCCGCGATGCTCTGGCGGTAGCCGGACTGGACCCGAACCGGCAGATAAGGCGAGTCGTAGGTGTTGCCGTACATGTCGGTGACCCTGGCCCGCAGCCAGCGGTCGCCGTTGTGGCCGATTTGCGGGTACCAGGTGAGGTTGCTGGCGGGATCGATGCTGCCAAGGCTCTCCACCTGATTGACCGCATCGACGACCTGAAGCTCGGCACTCACGCCCACGAAGTTGATGCTGGTGCCCAGCGTGATCGGGCCGGTGATCGTACCAGCGCTCTCGATACCGGTCACGCGAATCACAGGATTGGGAGCGAGGCTGACGGGGACCGGGTCGGAGTAGCGGGTGACGCCGTCGGCGCCCCGGACGGCCGCAACCACCAGGTGCGGGCCCTTGACGGTCGGGTCGGGGGTGAAGGTGTACGCTCCCTGGGCGTCCTTGCCCGCAGCGACGATTCTCGCCACGCCCGTAGTCGGGTCGACCAGATAGAACTGGACGTAAGCACCGGCAGCACCGCCGGCACGCAGCTCGACGGGGCCGCTGATGGTCTGGCCGCTCTGCAGAGCGGGAATGGTGATCCCCGTGAAAGTGTAGTCAGGCGTTTTGTCGGTTTCGATGACGACGGCCCGGCGTTCGTTGTCCCACGTCACCCGGGCGCCCATGGCCTGCGAAACGAACCGGGCAGGCACAAAGGTCCGGTCGCCGAGAATGGCGGCGGGGACGTCCAGCGAGGCGGCCCGGGTGCAGTCCAGGCTCAGGCAGGCCAGGCGGCGGCCGATGCGGAGCTGCACGTATTGGTCACCCTTGACCGCTTTGACAGTCTGGGTATCCTGGTCCCAAGTCACCGTGGCTCCCATGGCCTCAAGGAGACCGCGCATCGGAACCATGGTGCGTTCTTCAAGGATGGTGGGGGCGGGGTCCAGGGTCAGCGTACGGCCATCCAGAATCACCTGGACCGGCAGCACTGCCGCAGCCGCGGGCGCCGGCATAAGGCTAGAGGCGAGCAGAGGAAGGCCGGCCAAAGCTGCAAGCCACGACTTCGAACGCATGAGCCGGGGTCACCTCCGCAGTGTTATGTAGTCATTAGACGCCTATATAGGCGTAAAAGTTTCGAGCCAAAATGTGTAAACGCTCGACCGAGTGCGGTCGAGCGTTTAACGTGTTATTATTTTAGTTCGTCCTTTGCTTTCGGTTTCGGACCGGCAAGACGGTATGCCATGAACCCACCCAAACCCATCATGAGGACGTCGTACCAGGAGAAACTCCGGTCGACGGTTCGTTCGCTTACAAAGGGTAACCATAGTAAGAGATATCCGCCGAGCGTGGCAAATGCCGTGGCGACAACCCCGAACACGCCCAGCATGACGGAGCGATGGTTACCGGCAGACCGGTTGATGGCCCAGCCCGCGACCAGCCCGATCAAGACGGTGGTAAATCCCCACAGCCGGTGTGTGAACAGCACGACAGCGAACCATGCGATTCCGCCCAGAAGTGCCGTGAGAAATGCCACGCCGGTTGCCCTTAGATACTCAGTGCCTGACGGCGGTTCGCAGGCACAAAACTCCTTGTCTGGTGTGAGCGGCGGGCCCGGATCGAAATGATTGCTCACAAAATGCCCCTCCTTCCATGCGCGGCCTTCTGTACAGGGTTTCGGCACCGGGCATGCGCATCCTGTTCTCTGTTGGGATAAAAAGGAAAATGGGCCGTCGATAGCCAATTGATGGAAAGGGCCCTGCAGCCCCGCCAGCAGGCCCCGCGGCCAAAAGGATATTGTCGAAAGTTGTAGAAGTCCTGTGAGCATACGAAAGCCTCGTTCTATGTAAACTTAGACCACGGAGGGATACAACGTTGAAACTGACGGAACTGGTAAGTGCGCTGTCGGATAGCGCCCGAATTCTGGCCTTACCTGACGTAGAAATTACGGGCATCACCGCCGATTCGCGGCAGGTTGAGCCCGGGTCACTTTTTGTGTCCATCCCCGGCGCCCGGGTCGATGCGCACCAGTTCATCGGCGATGCGCTGCGCCGTGGCGCCGCCGCCGTGGTGGCGACCCGCGACTTTGAAGTGCCCGCCGGCGTGGGCGGCTTCCTGGTGCCGGATAGCCGCCTGGCCCTGAGCGCCCTTGCGGACAAGTTCTACGGCTCCCCGGCCCGCAAGCTGAAAATGGTCGGCATTACGGGCACCAACGGCAAGACGACCATCGCGTTCCTGACCCAGGCGGTGGCGGCTGCCGCCGGACGCACCTGCGGCATCATCGGCACGGCGGGCATGATGCTCGGCGACGAGGTGCTGGAGCACAAGTCCGGCTACACCACGCCCGAGGCGCCCACCGTGCACCGGCTGCTCGCCGAAATGGTCCGGCGCGAGGCCGACATGGTCGCCATGGAGGTTACGTCCCATGCGCTCGAACAGCACCGGGTGGCGCACTGTCGCTTCGACGTGGCGGTCTACACCAACCTGACGCACGAGCACCTCGACTATCACAAGGATATGGAGAGCTACTTCCAGGCAAAGGCCAAGCTCTTTCACATGATGCGGCCCGGCGGCGTGGCCGTCATCAACATCGACGACCCGTACGGGCCCCGCTTTGTGCGGGAAGTGCCGACCGGTGTCCTGACGTTGACCTACGGCTTCGCCCCGAACGCCATCGTGCGGGCGGAAGATGTGGAAATCACCGCGCAGGGCGTGCGTTACCGCCTGGTCTCGCCCGCGGGCACTACCGTGGTTGAGGCGCCGTACCTCTTTGGCGCCTACAACATTAGCAACGCCCTGGCCGCCATTGCTACAGGTATCGCCCTGGGCTTCGGCCTGCGCGGCACCGAGGCAATGCGCACCGCCAAGGGCGCCCCGGGCCGGTTTGAGCGGGTCGACTGCGGGCAGGACTTTACCGTGGTCGTCGACTACGCCCACACGCCCGACGGCTTTGAAAAGCTGCTGAGCGATGTTGCAAAGATCAAGGCCCCGGGCCGCAAGCTGACCATGGTCTTCGGCTCCGCCGGCCACCGCGACCAGACCAAGCGCCCCGACATGGGCCGCATCGCCGGCGACTACTGCGACCGCCTGGTCCTCACCGAAGAAGACCCCCGCACCGAAGACGCCAACGAAATCTCCCGGCAGATCGCGACCGGTGTGCGCCGGCCCGAAGTCGAAATCATCCTGGTCGAAGATCGGGTGGAAGCCATTGAGCAGGCGATTCGCACCGCCGAGCCCGGCGACATCGTGCTGATTACGGGCAAGGGCAACGAAACCGAGCTCGAAGTGCAGCACCCCACCACCTGGACCGGCGACGTTCCCGTCGCCGAAGAGGCCCTGCGCCGCCTTCTGACTGACCCCAACCGCCGCCGCCAGGTTACGGCGTAGTGAATAAGGCCGCTCCCCCTCGTACCTAGGTACGATGCTCGATTCACTCCACTGTACCTGTGACAGGCTTCGGCGCTCTGGTACTCTGACATCAGAGAACAACAGCAGCGTCCGCAGTCGAAAGGAGCGACCCACTTATGAAGCGCCAGATTTGGGGTCTAATTTTTACAGCAGTCGGTATCATGGCCCTCTTGCAGATGATGAAGATCATGGATTTCGGGCTTGCATTCTGGCCCGTGGTCCTCGCCATGATCGGTCTCGCCATTCTTGAGTCCAGCTTCCGGAAGGTCTCCATCTTCGGGCTGGCTCTGGGCCTCTGGGTAGGCGGCATTGGCGTGGCAGACATTCTTGTCAACGCTGGCGTCAACACCGGCGGCATTGACGGCGGCACCATCGCTGCAAACGGCTGGCCGATTATGCTGGTTGCCACTGGCGTTTCGCTCTTCTTCGGCCAGAAGACCTGGCGGTTCGTGTACAAGGGGAGCAGTAAGGAGCGGCGGAACGGCGCCGTGGGCGATGTGCGCATCGGCAACCAGCCCTGGACGCTGGACGGTGACCTGCATGTGGAGCACGGCATCGGCGACGTGAAGATCGACCTGACCACGGCCACCATTACCGAAGGCATTCACCACATCCACGCGAAGCTGGGCATCGGCGACCTGGTGATTCGGGTGCCGGATGATGTGAACGTCGATGCCCAGGGCCAGCTTGGCCTCGGCGACTGCGAAGTGCTGGGCAACCACCGCAGCGGCATCGCCCCCAACTGCAGCCAGAGCTTCACTGTTCCCGACTCGCCCATTACCCTCAAGGTCAGCGCACAGTGCGGCCTCGGCGACCTGGACATCGTCCAGCGGCCCGCCAGCACCATTCGGGTGATTAAGGCATGAGCCAGCACACGCTGGGCCTGCAGTGGAAACTGGCCGGCATCTACCTCGCATCAAGCGTGGTCGGCGCCGGCACGGTGGCAGCGGGGTACTACATCGGCGGAAAAATGGGACTGGCGCCCGCACCTTCTCTAGGTGCGGGTCTTGCCGCGGGATTGGTTGTCAGCCTGGTCGGCGCCCTGACGGGCCTGCTCATGGCCCGGAAACTGAAGCTCCGCCTCTGGGAGGCGGGCGACATGGCGGGCCGCATCGCCCGGGGCGACTTTGGGGTGCGGCTGTATGTGGGCGCTGATGACGAAGTCGGCTGGCTGGAGGAGCAGCTTAACCAGATGGCCATTCACCTGGAAACGGCCGTTGGGGAGCTGCGGAACCTGGCCGAACAGAACCGGGCGCTGGCGGAAGAGGCGGGCCGGGGCGCCGCCCTGGAAGAGCGGGCCAAGCTGGCGCGTGACCTGCATGACACGGTCAACCAGCAGTTGTTCGTGCTTGCCATGCGGGCGGCTGCTGCCCGCAAGCGGCTGGAGAAGGCTGGCTCCACACCGGACCTGGTGCCCGAACTGGCGATGCTCGAGGAGCTTTCCCGCCAGGCGCACGGCGAGGCGCGGCAACTCATTCTGCAGTTGCGCCCCACCACGCTGGAGCAGCAGGGACTGGGGCCGGCCCTGGCGGAGTACGTCAAATCCGCCGCTGCCAAGGAAGGCTGGGAGGTCATCGACGAGATTGACCGGAGCGTGCGGCTGGGCGGCGGACTGGGTGAGAACCTGTTCCGGGCGGCCCAGGAAGCGCTCAACAACGTGAGCAAGCACGCCCGGGCCTCTAAAGTACGGGTTACGCTGGAGAAGGCCGATGACTCGGTGCTGCTTCAGGTCCGTGATGACGGCCAGGGCTTTGATACAAAGGCCGGCGTTCGTCCCACGGCGGTAGGCCTGTGCGGCATGCAGGAGCGGGTCGAAGCGCTTCACGGCTCCATGCGTGTCAAAAGCGCCGTGGGGCAGGGTACCGAGGTGACGGTGGAGGTCCCGCTGACGGAGGGAGGAGACCGCTCGTGATTCGCATCATGCTCGTGGATGACCACAAGATGGTCCGCGAAGGGCTGAAAATCTACCTGGCGACGGAAGAGGATATTCAGGTCGTTGGCGAGGCCGAGAACGGCGCGGCCGGCGCAAAACTGGCGGGCGAGTTGAAGCCAGACGTGGTTCTGATGGACCTGATGATGCCCGGCACCGACGGTATCGAGGGCACCCGGCTCTGCAAGGCCGCCAGTCCTGACTCCAAAATCATCGTGCTGACCTCCATGCCCGATGACGAGCGGGTCATGCCCGCCATTCGGGCGGGCGCCCTCTCCTATATGCTCAAAGATGTCTCGGCGGACGAACTGGCTGCCGCCATCCGAAATGCCGCCGCCGGAAGGCCCACGCTTCACCCCATGGCCGCATCACGGATGATGCAGGAGTTAAGCGCCCCGCCGAAACAGAAGTCTGCGATTGACGAAATCAGCCCCCGGGAAATGGAAGTGCTCCAGGCCATCGGGCGGGGCCTCTCCAATAAGGAGATCGGCGAGAAGCTGTTCATCGGCGAGCGGACGGTAAAAACGCACGTCAGCCATTTGCTGGAGAAACTGGGTCTTCAGGATCGTACGCAGTTAGCCATTTATGCGGTTCAGAACAAACTGGTATAAGTGACAGGGCGCCCGGCCAATCGGTCGGGCGCCCTATTTTTATGCGGTAAACTTTTCTTATTCAGAAGGGATATTTCGGGTTGCTTAGAAACATTGCAGAAGTCCAAAGAACCCAAACACACAGAGGGGGATCCACTGATGAGAAAGCGGACTGTCCTGGTACTAACTGTCCTCCTGGTCCTGAGCCTTCTGGTTGGGTGCAGCGGCTCCAAGAGTGGCGGCTCGGTCAAGGAAAAGGCATGGAAACCCGGCGACACGGTGGATCTGCAGTTGGCGACGGGCGGCACCGGCGGTACCTATTACCCGCTGGGGGGCGGCATGGCCAAGCTGTGGAAGGACAGCATCAAGGGTGTCAACGTCACGGCCCAGTCCACGAATGCTTCGGTGGCCAACATCCGGCTGCTGGGCAAGAACGAAGCCGACCTGGCCCTGATCCAGAACGATACGGCCGACTATGGGCGTAACGCCAAGGAAGCGTTCGCCGAGAAAAACGAGAAGTACACCAACTACCTGGCGATCGCGGCCCTCTATCCCGAAGTGGTCCAGATTGTGGTGCGTGCCGACAGCAATATCCAGAAGATCGAAGATCTGAAGGGCAAGCGGGTCGTCGTAGGCGCCGCCGCCTCCGGCTCCGAACTGGCCTTCCGGCAGATTGCCGCCGCCTATGGTCTCAAGTATCAGGGCACGAAGGACCTGGAGCCTCTCTTCCTGGGCTTCGCCGAAGGCGCCACCGCGCTGAAGGACAAGGCCGCCGAGGCCCTGGTCATCGTCTCCGGCATTCCGAACTCCTCCCTGGCCGACGTGACGACGGCGACCACCGTACGCCTGCTGCCGATCGATGTGAACAAGGTGAAGAAGGATTACCCCTTCTACGTTTCGCACACCGTTCCGAAGGGCACCTACAAGGGTATGGACGCCGACACGACGGTGGTCGCCCTCGAGGCGATTCTGGTCGCCCGTGACGAGCTGAACAGCGACATGGTCTACGAAATGACCAAGGCTCTGTTTGAGAAGGCCGGCGACATCGGCCACGCCAAGGCGAAGGAGTTCGACGTCAAGAAGGCGGCCAACGGCATTACGATTCCGTTCCATCCCGGCGCTGCGAAGTATCTGAAGGAGAAGGGCGTCAACGTTAAGTAAGCGCTTTTGGGCATTTGCGGGGGCGGCGGCCTTGGCTGTCGCCCTCCTGTCTACCCCGGTGCAAGTGCTGGCGGTCCGCCCGGCCGGCGGCAGCGGCCTGCTTTGGGCGGCGCCTCTGAAGGCTGGCGGCGAGTTTCAGTTGCGCTGGACGCACACGATTACCCGCAGCCCGGTATCTGAGACGTACACGGTCGAGCCCGACCGCCGCATTCGCTTGGTGCGCATGGTTTTTAACCAGTTTGGTGCCAACCTGCCGGAGAGTCCGGCGCCCGGAACTACCTGGCAGGTAGGGCCGGAGGGCATCACGGTTACCGGGTACACCGAGCGGTACGAGCGGCTCAACCTGGGCGTCGGTCCGTATGATCATCGTTTGATTGTCGGGAGCCGGGAACTTGACTTGGTAGCAAATGTGGGTGCCGACCGGCTCATCCGCATAAGCGTAGAACGGCAGCCCAGGATACGTATTTACTTGTTGGAGGTGTTCCAATGGCGGAGCAGCCCCAGCCCATTCTGACGCCTGAGGAAGAGTTACTAGCCAAACTGGACCGCGAGTCCGCATACCGTCGGCTTACGGGTAAGTGGGCCATGGCCATGATGTTCATGGGCATCGGCCTGGCGCTCTTTCACATCTACACCGCAGCCTACCTGCCCTTTCCGCCGCAGTTGCAGCGCGCCCCGCACCTGGCCATTGCCCTGGGCATGATCTTCATTCTGTATCCGGCGCGCCGGGGCGATTTGAGGAACCATGTTCCCTGGTACGACGCACTGCTGGCCGTTGTCGGCCTTGCCGCATGCTTTTATCAGGTCATTTTCTATGAGGACCTGATTCTTCGATCAGGCATTAACACGCCATTGGACTTTATCGTCGGCAGCATTACCGTGTTCATGGTGTTGGAGGCGACACGTCGTGTTGCCGGCTGGCCGATGGTGATCGTGGCTGCTACGTTCCTTGCGTATGCGCTTTTTGGCGGTGTGCTGCCCGGCCTGTTCTCGCACCGGGGCTACAGCGTTACCCGGCTCCTGGAGCAGACCTCGCTCGGCATTGAAGGCATCTTCGGCGTGCCGCTGGGCGTGTCGGCGACGGTCATCTTTGTCTACCTGCTTTTCGCCCAGTTCCTGGAGAAGACCGGCATCCGCCAGTTGTTCATCGACGTCGCCATGGCGCTGACGGGCTGGAGCCCGGGCGGCCCGGCGAAGGTGGCCGTTATCTCCAGCGCCCTGGAAGGCACGATCTCCGGGTCGTCCATCGCCAATACGGCTGGTTCGGGTTCCTTCACCATCCCCATGATGAAGAAGATCGGCTACCGGCCTGAGTTTGCCGCTGCCGTTGAGGCGTCGGCCTCCACGGGCGGGCAGATTATGCCGCCGATTATGGGTGCCGCGGCGTTCGTGATGGTGGAGTTCCTGAACATCCCGTACATCGAGATTGCGAAGGCGGCTGCCATTCCGGCGCTGCTCTATTTCACCGGCGTCTTCATTATGGTTCATTTCGAAGCCCGTCGGACCGGCCTGAAAGGCCTGCCCCGGGAGACGCTGCCCAAGCTGAAGGATGTCATCCTGAAGAAGGGCTACCTGTTCATTCCGCTGATCCTCATTTTCTACTTGATGGATGTGGGCTACAGCCCGTCGAAGGCCGCCATTTACGCCATGGTGGTGGCGTGGGCCTTCGGTATGCTGAAGAAGGAAACCCGCATGGGCCCGAAGGAGATTCTGAAGACCTTCGAAGAGGCGGCCCGGGCGGCTCTGCCCGTCATCGCTGCCTGTGCTACGGCTGGTATCATCGTCGGTGTTGTGTCGCTGACCGGTATTGGCCTGAAGCTGTCGGCCAACCTGGTTGATATGGCCGGCGGCAGCACCATGATCGCCCTGATTTTCACCATGATCGCTTCGCTGGTGCTGGGCATGGGCATTCCGACCACGGCCAACTACATCGTCCAGGCGACGATGGCGGCCCCGGCCCTGATCAAGCTGGGCCTGGCGCCCATTTCGGCCCACCTGTTCGTCTTCTACTTCGGCATTCTGGCCGATATCACGCCGCCGGTCGCACTCGCCGTTTACACTGGCGCTGCCATCGCCCGGTCCGACCCCTGGAAGACGGGCATTGAGGCGGTCAAGCTGGCTCTGGCTGCCTTCCTGGTGCCGTTCATCTTCGCCTTCTCGCCGAGCTTGGTGCTGGTGGATGCGACCCCGCTGGGCATCATCCAGATGGTGATTACTTCGGTAACAGGCATGGTTGCCCTGGGCGCCGGTGTTTCAGGCTTCTGGTCGACGAAGCTGCAGTGGTGGGAGCGGCTGCTCTTGCCGTTGGCCGGCATTCTGTTGATCGACCCGGGCCTGCTGACCGACTTGATTGGCGCCGGCATTGTGGTGGTTGTGTTTGTGTCGCAGTTCATGCGGAATCGGAAAGAGGCAACGTTGGCCGCATAAGGTTGGCAACGGAAAAGGAGCCGCCCTCGCATTTTGGTGCGAAGGCGGCTCCTCTTTTTGCTTAATACTTGGTCAGGCCCAGGCGGTAGGCCATGGCGGCCTTCTTCAGGTTCTGGATCGCTTCGGTCTGGTTGATGTGCTTGGGGCAGGCCTCAACGCAATTGAAGACCGTGTGGCACCGGAAGACGCCGTACTCGGTGGCGGTCAGCTCCAGGCGCTCCTTCTTGGCCGTGTCACGGCTGTCGACGAAGAACCGGTTGGCCCAGACCAGGGCGTGGGCGCCCAGGTACTCCTCGTTATTGGCGCCGCTGGGGCAGGCCGCAAAGCAGCCGCCGCAGAGGATGCAGTCGATCTCCTTGTTGTACTTGGCCCGGTCGGCGGGGGACTGGCGCCGCTCCCGCTCGGGGGCGGGGCCGTCGTTGATGATCCAGGGCTTGACCCGCTCGTAGTTCTCCCAGAACTTGGACATGTCCACCACCAGGTCCTTGACGACCTTCATGTGGGGCAGGGGGGAGACAGTGACGGTGTCGCCTTCGAGGGCATCCTTCACCTGCACGCGGCAGGCCAGCACGTAGGCGCCCGAGATATACATGGCGCAAGAGCCGCAGATGGCCTCACGGCAGCTATAACGGAAGGCGAGGGAGGAGTCCTGCTTCTCCAGCACGGAGAGCAGCGCCTCCAGGACGGTCATGCCTTCACGATAAGTGACGGTGAACTCTTCGTAACGGGGCTCGGCATCCGTTTCGGGGTCATAGCGGAAGACCTTGAGCTTGAAGTTTTCCACGGTGGACGGCCCCCTTTCTTAGTACTTACGGGCTTCAGGCTGGAAGCGGGTGATGGCGACGGGGCTGTAGTCCAACTTGACGCCAGCGGGCGTGTAGGAGGCGATGGTGTGGCGCAGGAAGTTGACATCGTCGCGCTCGGTGAAGTCCCGGCGGGCGTGGGAGCCGCGGCTCTCCTTGCGGGCCAGGGCGCCGGCGGCGATGGCTTCGGCCACGTCGATCATGCCCTTCAGCTCCAACTGCTGGAGCAGGTCCATGTTGTAGACCTTGCCGGTGTGGCGGACTTTGACCTGCTTGTACCGCTCACGGAGCCGGCGGACCTTGGCGAGGCCGTCGGTCATGAGCGTCTCGTCGCGGAAAACGCCAATGTGGTGGAACATGGTCTGCTGCAGCTCGACCCGCAGGGAGGGGCCGTCCTCGGTGCCGGCGCCGTTCTGCAGCGCCGTGATCTGATGCTTGATGTTGGTGAGGGCCTCGGCGAGCGCCGCATCGGCGTTCGCAGGTCCACTGCCGCCTGCGACAAATGCCGCCATGCGGTCACCAGCCAGCTTGCCGAACACGATGGTGTCGAGGAGGGAGTTGCCGCCCAGGCGGTTGGCGCCGTGGACGGAGACGCAGGCGCACTCGCCGGCGGCGTAGAAGCCCGTCACCTTGGTCTCGCCGTTCACGTTGCAGTCGATGCCGCCCATGGTGTAGTGCTGGCTGGGCTGCACGGGGATCGGGGTGGTGACAGGGTCGAGGCCGGCGAAGTTCAGGCAGATCTCCCGGACTTCGGGGAGGCGCTCGTCGATCTTCGCCTCGCCGAGGTGGCGCAGGTCGAGGTGGACGTAGCCGCCGCCCGGGCCGCCCTGGTTAAAGCCACGGCCTTCGTTAATCTCCGTCTGAATCGACCGGGCGACGATGTCGCGGGGGCCAAGCTCCATCGCCTTGGGGGCGTACTTGACCATGAACCGCTCGCCCAGGTTGTTGACAAGGTAGCCGCCTTCGCCGCGGCAGCCTTCGGTCATGAGGATGTTGGTGCCCCACAGACCGGTCGGGTGGAACTGGATGAACTCCATATCTTTGATCGGCACGCCGGCGTGGTACGCGAGGGCGATGCCGAGGCCGGTGTTGAGCAGGTTGTTGGTGGAGTGGGCATAAATCTTGCCGGCGCCGCCCGTGGCGAAGAGAATCGCCTGAGCCTTGACCGTGATCAGTTCGCCCGTCAGGAAGTTGAGGGCCACCAGGCCGATGGCCCGGCCATCACGGACGACCAGTTCGAGCACCACGTACTCCTGAAGGACCTTGATGCCGCGCTTGCGGGTCTGCTGGTACATGGTGTGCAGCAGGGCATGGCCGGTCTTGTCGGAGGCGTAGCAGGTGCGGGGGTAGCCGGCACCGCCGAAGGGGCGCTGGGCGATGGTGCCGTCATCGTTGCGGGAGAACGGGCAGCCCCAGTGCTCCATTTCGATGATGCGGGGGACGGCCTCCTTGGCCATCACCTCGGCGGCGTCCTGGTCGGCGAGGAAGTCCGATCCCTTGACGGTATCGAACATGTGCTTTTCCCAGTTGTCATCCTTGCTGTTCGGATGGTTGGCCAGCGAACCGTTAATGCCGCCGGCAGCGGCGACGGAGTGGGAACGGACAGGCGGAAGCTGGGAGATGATCACGACATCGGAAACACCGCTGTCGTGGGCGGCAATGGCGGCCCGCAGACCGGCAAGGCCGCCGCCTACGATGACGACCTGATGGTTCAATTGCATCGGGAGACACCCCCGGATTGGCTTACTTGGCGTTCAGGAAGTGGAAGAGGGCGGTGGAGCCCCAGCCGCAGGCGACGATGCCGATGACGGTCAGCACATAGCTGGCGGTGCGGCCGGCCCGGGGCCAGTAGTCGTTGATGATCGCCCGGATGCCGTTGAGGCCGTGGAAGAGGCCGAGGGTCAGGAGACCAGAATCGACGATGACGTAGAGGGTGTTCTTCAGCCGAAGGCTGCTATCGATAAAGGTGATTTCAACGGTCGGGTCGACGAAGTGCATGATGCCGAAGTGGACTGCGACGAAGACCAAAAGCAGAACGGCGCTGATGCGTTGGATGATCCACGCCCAGAGACTGCCCTTCATGACTGACTCCTCCTTAGTGGGCCTTTACCCAGGGGTAGGCCAGGAACCGCATGACGAAGAAGTAGCTGCCCACAGTGATGAGGGCGGCGGAGAGGCCGAAAACGGTCCAGAAGAGGGCCTTTTGCTTGCGCACGCCCCAGCCGAGGTCATGGAGGACCAGGCGGACGCCGTTGATGCCGTGGAAGGTGAGGGCCAGGAACAGGAACCATTCGCCGATGACAAAGACCTTGGAAGCCAGGGAACCCATCGTCCGGTCGAAGCCGGCGCTGCCGCCCCGGGTGACCGAGGTGATCTCCCAGATATGGAGCAGCAGGAAGAGCGTGATGGCGACGCCCGAGAGCCGGTGGAGCAGGTGGGACCACATGCCGGTCCGGAAGTAGCGCGGCTTTAGGTCTGCGTAGACTCGGACTTCACGTTTCATCTGTCAACACTTCGCTTTCTTCGCAGTGTGTCTAGGCACCCTCAATGGTTGCCGTAACCCGTCAGGCGTGGGCCTAATCTCGACCGGCCCATGCCGAGAGGGTCTAGGCACCCCGGGTGGGTGCCGTAACCCGTCAGGCGTGGGCCTAATCTCGACCGGCCCATGCCGAGGGTCTAATGCGGCGCCGCACAGCGGCGATGCCGCACGGGAACCGTCGATGGAGCACCAGCGCCGAGAAGGTCTGCCTTTATTCAACGACATTGCATAAATGAAAGCAATCCATTTGGGGCAAGTTGAACTGAAAATGGTTCAAGTGGACTGACTTTCTGTTGGTGGGGAGGTCCGGTCGGGTGACATTCTGTAAGCCGAAGCGTAGTTTTTCGGGGCTATGCGCGTTAGGCCTTATCTAAGGCAGGAGATTTACCAACATAAGTCGTATTAGTTGTATTGTTCACACATATGTATAGGGAGGCGAAATAAGGGATGAAGATGACCAAGACTTTGCTGGTAAGCGCGACGGCTGAAAAGTGTGGGTTGACGCGGGACAAGGCAAGGGAAGTCGTTAATGCGGTGATGGCGGAGATTGCGGCCACGCTGGAGTCAGGTGACAAGGTGCAGCTGATTGGGTTTGGGACGTGGCGGGTGGCCCGGAGGGCGGAGCGGACGGGCCGCCATCCCCGGACGGGGGAGGCACTTACGATTCCTGCTCACCGGGTTCCGGTGTTTCGGCCGGGGAAGAAGTTGAAGGAGCGGGTCGCTTTGCGGGTCGCCTGGGAGGGTAGGTAGGGGACGCACCCCGGTTGTTCTTTTGGGTCGCTTCGCTTCCCAAAAATCCGGCACCGACGTCCGCTTACCCCTACCCACCCTCGCAGGCTCCGTGGCTGCTTCAGTCCCTCCCCAACGTCCTTTGAACGTGGCGAAGGCCGAGACCATCGAGGTCTCGGCCTTCGTATGTAACTAGGTTGCCCGGCGCCCGAGGAAAGTGAGGGGGGAGGCGGGTGGCACGAGCCTGGGGGCATAGGCAGGGAGCGACCGAACGTTGGTGCCGGAGTTTGGGGAAGCGCAGCGATCCCCAAACGAACAACCCTGAGAGGGAGCCCCTGCCTATGCCCCCAGTCGTCCCCCAGCTATACGAGAGCACGCATCAAATTCGCCATCTCAATCGCCGTGGCGGCCGCTTCAAACCCCTTGTTTCCCGCCTTGGTACCCGCTCTCTCAATCGCCTGCTCAATCGTATCCGTCGTCAGGATGCCGAAGGCGATGGGGGTGCCGGTTTGAAGCATGGCCTGGGCCACGCCCTTGGTCGCCTCGTTCGCGACAAAGTCGAAGTGTGGGGTAGCCCCCCGAATGACGGCCCCGAGGCAGATGACGGCGTCATACCGCCCGCCCGTGGCCAGCTTCTGGGCAGCGAGGGGAATCTCGAATGCCCCGGGCACCCAGGCCACATCGACCTGGGCTTCGTCGCCGCCGTGGCGCCGAATGGCGTCCTGGGCGCCGGCCAGCAGCTTGCCGGTAATGAACTCGTTGAACCGGCTCACCACGATGCCGAAGCGGAGCCCAACTGCACTCAGGTGTCCTTCAAAGACTTTGCCCATCGGAACGGATCCCTCCCGTGGGATTCGCTTTACGCCGCCCGGCCGCTGGAACGACCCAGCATGAAGGGCTCCAGACGGCGATAGAACGCCAGGCTGATGGCGCAGGAGAGGAAGCCCTTGAACAGGTTAAAAGGCGTGGAGATGGCCAGTGCACCGGTCCAGGCGGCGGCGCCAGTCATGCCCCAGAGCGGATAGACCACCAGGGCGTTGAGGGGAATCAGAATCGCTGTCATGACCAGTGTGCCGGCCACGGCGGAGATCAGGCCCCAGGCGGCGTGCTTGTTGCGCTGGGGGTCGACCATCCGATGGACCAGGCTGGTGGCCACGACCAGGGAGCCGCCAGCGAAAAAGTTTGCCAGAATGCCGACCGGGCCTTCGGAACTGGTCCCGGAGATGAGGAAAAGCAGCGATTTGATCGTCTGGACGGTCAGACCGGCCACCGGCCCGAGAATGTATGCAGCAATAATGGCAGGAATGTCGCCAAAGTCGTACTTGAGGAAGGGCTCGAACGGCGGAATCCAGACCCGGCCAAAGGCAACCAATACGAAGGCGATCGCGGAAAAGACGGAGATCCAAACCAAACGGTGCAACTTCTCGTTACGCATAATCTTTCGCATACCCCTTTACTACTGATGGACTGGCCACCGACGGACCGTTTGACGATTACGATTTCCTGAAGATGTGGCCGAGTTTCTCACGTTTGGTTGACAAGTACTTGCGGTTCTCCTCGTTCGGTGCCATTTCGATGGACACCCGGTCGATAATTTCGAGGCCGTACCCCTCCAGGCTGAACTGCTTGCGAGGGTTATTGGTCAGCAGTCGGAGCTGCCGGGCGCCGAGGTGGCGAAGGATCTGGGCGCCGGTGCCGTAGTCGCGGGCGTCGGGCGCAAACCCGAGCGCAACGTTGGCCTCAACCGTGTCGGCGCCTTCATCTTGCAGGGCGTAGGCCCGCAGTTTGTTGGCCAGCCCGATGCCCCGGCCTTCCTGCCGCATGTAAAGCAGTACACCCCGCCCTTCCCGGGCGATCTGGGCCATGGCGGCATCAAACTGCTCACCGCAGTCGCAGCGGAGGGAGTGGAAGACGTCGCCGGTCAGGCACTCTGAGTGGACCCGGCAGAGGACAGGTTGGTCGTTGTCGACCTTGCCCATGACCAGGGCGACGTGGGTCAGGCCGGTGTGCTGCTCTTCGTAGGCATGGGCGGTGAAGAGGCCGAACCTGGTGGGCATGCGCACGGGCGGGAGGGGGTCTACCAGCGACTCCGTCTCGAGCCGGTACCGGATCAGCGAAGCGATGGTGATGATCTTCAGGCCGTGCTGCTCGGCAAAGGCGAGCAGGTGCGGCACCCGGGCCATCGACCCGTCTTCGTTCATGATTTCGCAGATGACGCCGGCGGGCGCCAGACCGGCCATGCGGGCCAGGTCGACGGCGGCCTCGGTGTGGCCCGGGCGCCGCAGCACGCCGCCGGGCTTCGCCCGGAGCGGGAAGATGTGCCCTGGCCGGACCAGGTCTTCTGGCCGGGTGGCGGAATCAAGCACCGTGCGGATCGTCTGCGCCCGTTCCGCGGCCGATATGCCGGTGGTCACGTGCCGCTTTGCGTCGATGGAGACGGTGAAGGCGGTGCCCATGTGGTCGCCGCCCCGGGCAACCATATCGGGAATGGCCAGTTGGTCGAGCCGCTCACCCGTGATGGGCATGCAAATGAGCCCCCGCCCGAACCGGGCCATGAAGTTGATCGCTTCCGGGGTGACTTTCTCGGCGGCCATGAGCAGGTCGCCTTCGTTCTCCCGGTGCTCGTCGTCCACGACGATGATCATGCGGCCGGCGCGAATTTCCTCCAGCGCCTCGGGAACCGGGCTGAACTGGGTCATGCTCACTGACACCCCCTTGCTCAGAAACCGTGCTCTTTGAGGAAGGACTCTGTGATGCGGGAATCGTGGGCGGCGCGGGGGCCCGGTGCGGCGGCGCCGCCCGCCGACCCGACCAGCAGCCGCTCCACGTACTTGGCCAGCACATCGACTTCCAGGTTGACCTGGTCCCCGACTCGCCGGGCGCCCAGCGCCGTTACCGCAAAGGTGTGCGGTATCAGCGATACGCTGAAGCGATCGGCGCCTACGTCCACGACGGTCAGGGAGGCCCCGTCGATCGCCACCGAGCCCCGGGGCACCAGGTACCGCAGCACCTCGCCCGCGGCGCCCACCGTGAGCCGCACGGCGATTTCGTCCCGCTCAAGCGCCAACACCTTGCCGGTCCCATCCACATGCCCCTGCACGATGTGCCCGCCGAAGCGGTCGCCCAGGGCCATCGTGCGCTCCAGGTTGACCCGCGTCCCTGGGGACAACACAGCAAGGTTGGTCACAGCAAACGTCTCGGGCATCACATCGGCCGTCAACGAAGCGCCATCGAAGGCAACCACCGTCAGGCAGACGCCGTTCACGGCAATCGAATCGCCGATCCGGAGTCGTTCCAGCACCCGGCGGGCGCTCACCGTAAGGTGCAGACTTCGCCCCGCCCGCTCTACCCGGCGCACGGTCCCGGTCTCCTCAATCAGCCCTGTGAACATCCTTCAGGTCGCCCTCCACTAACAGGTCGGCGCCAATGGTGGTCATCTTCCGAATCCGTACGCCCCAGGCGCTGTCCATGGTGCGCAGCCCCGGCCCGGCCACCGGGCCCGGGGCGCCGGCGCCCCCGACGATCTTCGGGGCGGCGTAGACCATGAGGTAATCGCCCAGGCCCTGGGAGAGGAAGGACCAGTGAACCCGCGCCCCGCCCTCGACCAGCACGCTGGTGATCGACCGGCGCCCCAGTTCGTCGAGCAGGGGGCCAAGGGCCAGCACTTCGTCTTCCGCTGGGAGCTGCAGCGTTTCGGCGCCCAGCTCCCGCAGCGCCTGGAGCTTCAGCCGGGAGGCCGCAACTCCGTGGGCGATCACGGTCTTGTTCGGCCGGGGTCGCCCGGAAAGCACCTCCGGCGACAAAAGCCGTGCCTCCAGCGACAGCCGCGCCATCGAGTCCAGTACAATCCGCAGCGGATCTTTTGGCTGCCAGTCGGGATCAGGCCCCGGGTCGCACCCTCCGGCCCACCCCGGCAACGGACCGGGCCCCGAGGGCCGGGCCGTCAGCTCCGGGTCATCCCGCTGCACCGTGGTCTGCCCGACCAGAATCGCATCTACCTGGTCACGCACCTGGTGCAGGTGGGCCCGGGCTTCGTCCCCGGTCACCCAGCGGCTGTCGCCCGTGGCGCAGGCGATCTTTCCGTCCAGCGTCGAGGCCCACTTGAGAATCACCAGCGGGCGCCCGGTCGTCTTCCAGGTAAGCCAGGCCCGGTTCAACTCCCGGGCTTCTTCTTCAAGCAGCCCGACATCCACCTGAATGCCCGCCGCCCGCAAATGCTCAAGCCCACGGCCCGCAACCCTGGGGTCAGGGTCGACCATGGCCGCCACCACCCGGGCCACCCCGGCCTGCACCAGCGACCCGGCGCACGGCGGCGTTAACCCCGTATGCGCACACGGCTCCAGCGACACATAGGCCGTGGCGCCCCGGGCCTGTTCGCCCGCCTCGCGCAGGGCGAAGGTTTCCGCATGGGGCTCACCCTTCTTGCGGTGATACCCCGTGCCCACAACGCGCCCGCTATTGACGATTACGCAACCCACCATCGGGTTCGGGTGGGTCCGGCCCCGGCCCATGGCGGCCAGGCGCAGGGCCTGCTGCATGAAAAGCCTGTCGGCAGCAGAAAAAGACAACAAAAACACCCCCGGAGGCGGAGCCCCGGGGGTGTAAACCATGCACAAGCAGACCCGGCGGTGGCGCAACCCGTCCAGCGGCCGCACGCGGCAAACGCCACGCAAGCCGCCCGACGGCAACGCTGCCGCAGGCCCAAACCCATGCCTTCTTCCATCCGGACTTTACCGTCGGCCCCGGATTCACACCGGTGTCTGCTACCCGGAAAGCACATGCTCTCCGCAAGCTCGCGGCGCTCGTGTTGCTTGCGCAACCATCACCGCCGGTCGGGAATTTCACCCAACCCCGAAGGCTCAACTTTTCAGTTCGCTTCGCCACAAATGGTATCACATTCACAAGCCGGGTGACAACTAGGGATTTGAAAGGAAACCGGCCCCGCTCAAGACGAAAACTACAATCCGGAGGTGGCCGAAAATATGAACCTGACCTTTCAGCCCGTAACGCCCGACCGCTGGGGCGACTTCGAAACACTCTTCGGTACGAAAGGCGCCTGCGGCGGCTGTTGGTGTATGAGCTGGCGCCTCAAGCGCAAGGAGTTTGATGCCAACAAGGGCGATGCCAACAAGGCGGCCATGCAGGCGATGATCGCGGCCGGGGAGGTGCCGGGCCTGCTCGCCTACGACGGCACCGAGCCGGTCGCCTGGTGCTCGGTGGCGCCCCGCAGCGCTTTCCCTCGCCTCGAAGCATCCCGCATGATCAAGCTCGTCGATGACCGGCCCGTCTGGTCAGTCGTCTGCTTCTTTGTGGCGAAAGGCTATCGCCGGCAGGGAGTGACCACGCAACTGCTCAGCGCCGCGAAAGCGTACGTCAAACAGCAAGGCGGCACGACCCTCGAAGGGTATGCCAACCTCCCCAATCAAGACCTGCCCGCGCCTTTCCTCTGGACCGGCATCCACAGCGCCTTTGTCAACGCCGGTTTCACCGAAGTCGCCCGCCCCAGTGCAACCAAAGCCATCATGCGGGTAGAAATTTCGTAGTGTAAACTATTGATGTCCAGAGTTATTAATATTGATGACAGTCACTTCTCTCCGTTATACTGACGACGTAAGAAAGAGAAAGGCGCAAAAATCAGGGGGGACCCACTATGAGGCTCCTGCGCAGACTATGGCCCTACTACCGGCCCGGGTGGCACCTGGTTGCGGCCAGCTTCCTCCAAATCGCACTCGCCAGCTTCCTGGGCGTCCAGTCGCCCCGCATCGTCGGTTGGATGGTCGACCGCGTCCTGACCGAAGGGCAGTGGAAATGGCTGATTCCCGGCGCCCTCGCCGTCGTTGCGCTGGCGGCCGTGCAGGGCGTTATTCGGTACGGTCAGCGTTATTGTATGGAACTGGTCTCTCAAAAGGTCATCTTCCTCGTTCGCAGCGACCTGTACGAAAAGCTCCAGTCGCTCTCCTTCGGCTTTTACGACCGCGCCCAGACCGGGGAATTGATGAGCCGCGTCACCGCCGATGTCGAGGCCGTCCGGCAGGCGGCTGGCATGGGCATCGTCAACGGCAGCATGCACCTATTCTCCGTCATCGGCATCATCGCGTCGATGCTGCTGATGGACTGGCGCCTGGCGATCGTCTCACTCATTTTCGTGCCGTTCCTGGCGCTGGCGCTCCAGCGCTTCACCGCCCTCTCGCACAAGGCGTGGAAGGACGTGCAGGTCCAGACCGCCAGCCTGTCGGCTGCCATTCAGGAAAACCTGGCCGGCGTGCGGGTTGTGCGCGCCTTCGCCCGTGAGAACGAAGAGATCGCCAAGTTCGAAGTCCAGAACAACCGCTTCCAGGAGAACAACCTGAAGGCGATTCGCCTCATGTCCTTCTGGACCAACCTCATGAACTTCATGGCCGCCGTCGGCACCGTTACGGTCATCTGGTACGGCGGGCGCCGGGCGATCGACGGGGCAATCACCGTCGGTACGCTGATCGCTTTCAATACCTACCTGGCCAACCTGCTCAACCCCATCCGCATGATCGGCAATATCGTGTCGATGTTCACCCGGGCAGGCGCCGGCCTGACCCGCATTTTTGATCTGATGGATACCAAGAGCGACGTCGAAGAGAAGCCCGGTGCCTCCGCGATGGGCCGGGTCAAGGGCGAAGTGGTCTTCGAGCACGTCGGCTTCAGCTACCAGGGCGACAGCCGGGTGCTGGAAGGGATTAACCTGCAGGTCAAGCCGGGCATGCGGGTCGCGGTTCTGGGCATGACGGGCTCGGGCAAGTCGTCGCTGATCAACCTGGTGCCCCGCTTCTACGACCCGACCGAAGGCCGCATTCTGGTAGACGGGGTTGACACCCGCGACGTCACGCTTGAGAGCCTGCGCCGCAACATCGGCATCGTCCTTCAGGAAACGTTCCTCTTCAGCACCACGCTCAAGGAGAACATCGCCTACGGCAAGCCTGAAGCGACCATGCCCGAAATCATTGCTGCCGCCAAGGCTGCGCAGATTCACGACTTCATCGACAGCCTGCCCGATCAGTACGAAACGGTCGTGGGCGAGCGCGGCGTCGGCCTTTCGGGCGGCCAGAAGCAGCGGGTCGCCATCGCCCGGGCGATTCTGATGAACACGCCGATCCTCATCCTCGACGAATCGACCAGCGCCATCGACATTCAGACCGAACACCTGATTCAGACCGCGATGGATCGCGTCATGCAGAACCGCACCGCCTTCGTCATCGCCTCCCGTCTGACGACGGTGATGAACGCCGACCTGGTAGTCGTACTGGAGCACGGCCGCATCGCCGAAATCGGCAAGCATGCCGACCTGGTGCAGCGTGAGGGCTTGTACAAGACAATCTACGAGCTTCAGCTGAAGCCCGCCGACGAAGCGAAGGGGGTGGCCGTATAATGGGCATGCGAGGCGGTCCCGGACAGTTCCGCCTGGACCAGTACGACGTGCAGCTCACCAAGGTCGACCCCAAACTCTACAGGCGGCTCTTCGCCTTCGTAAGGCCTTATATCGGCCGGCTCGTCTCCGGCATCCTGCTGATGGCCGTGACGGCCATTTCGGGCCTGGTCGGCCCCTATCTCGTTCAGATGGCTATTGACGGCTTCATCAAAACGAAGCAGCCGGAAGGGCTCAACTGGATCGCCCTGGCCTTCCTGGCGACGGCCTTCCTCAACTGGTGGACCAGCTACGGCCAGACCTACATCGTCTCCTGGGTCGGCCAGACCATCGTCTACGACATGCGTGACCGCATGTTCCGGCATCTGCAAAAGCAGAACTTCCGCTTTTTCGACTCGATGGCGACCGGCCGAATTATGTCCCGTCTCACATCGGACGTGGACGCCATCAACCAGGTGGTCTCCTCCGGCCTGGTGACGATTTTTGCCGACTCGATGGTGCTGGTCACCATTATGGTGACGATGCTGCAGATGAACTGGCGGCTGGCGCTGGTCAGCTTCCTGACGATTCCTGTGCTGATGCTGGTCATGAAATGGTTCACCAACCGGATGCGTAAGGCGTTCATGCAGCAGCGGCGCAAGTCCGCCGATCTGGTCGCTACCCTGGCCGAGTCGATCGACGGCGTGCGGGTGACCCAGTCCTTCACCCGTGAAGAGAAGAACCAGGGCCAGTTCAACGAAATCAACGAACAGAACCGGCAGGCCAGCATGGAGGCCGTCTCGGTGTGGGCGATGTTCTTTCCGTCGATCGAAGTGGTGTCGTCGATGGGCATTACGCTGGTGCTCTGGTACAGCGGCGTGCTGATTCGGGGCGGCGCCCCGGACGTGACCGTTGGCCAGGTGACGGCGTTCATCCTCTACCTGAACCGTTTCTTCATGCCCATTCGTGACCTGAGCCAGGTCTATAACGTCTTCCAGGCGGCGATTGTGTCGGCGGAGCGGGTCTTTGAGGTGCTGGACCGGGTGCCCGAGGTGCAGGATGCCCCGGACGCCTACGAAATGCCCCGGGCGGCGGGCGCCGTCACCTTCG
Source organism: Symbiobacteriaceae bacterium (assembly GCA_029239785.1). GTDB lineage: Bacteria > Bacillota > Sulfobacillia > Symbiobacteriales > Symbiobacteriaceae > JARBUG01. The sequence goes on from JARBUG010000009.1 coordinate 34,409, forward strand.
AAAACGTCGCCTTTGGCTACAACCCCGACAAGATCGTCCTGCAGGGGATCAACCTGACCGCCAGGCCAGGTGAGACCATCGCCCTGGTGGGGCCGACGGGCGCCGGCAAGTCGAGCGTGATTAACCTGCTGGCCCGGTTCTACGATCCGCAGGGCGGCCGGGTGCTGGTGGACGGCCACGACATTCGCAAGGTGACGCAGTACTCCTGGCGGTCGCAGCTGGGCGTAGTGCTGCAAGATACGTTCCTGTTCAGCGGCACGGTCCGTGACAACATCCGGTACGGGCGCCCCGCCGCCACCGATGCGGAGGTTGAGGCGGCAGCCAAGGCCGTGGGCGCCGACGAGTTCATCGCCCGGATGCCCCAGGGCTACGACACGCCCGTGAACGAGCGGGGTTCGAAGCTCTCAGTGGGCCAGCGGCAGCTGATCGCTTTCGCCCGGGCGCTCTGCGCCGACCCGGCGCTGCTGATTCTGGACGAGGCTACGTCCAATATTGACACGTATACGGAGGCGCTCATTCAGAACGCCCTGAAGACGCTGCTGAAGGGCCGGACCTCCTTCGTCATCGCCCACCGGCTGTCGACCATTCGCAGCGCCGACCGCATCTTCTTTATTGATGATGGTCAGGTGGTGGAGGAAGGCACGCACGAAGAACTGCTGGCGAAGGGCGGGCGGTATGCCGATCTGTACCTGGGCCAGTTCCGGGCCTTGGAGGAAGCGGCTGCCGGCTGAGAAAAGCAGGTTTTTTCTGGCGACGCACGAAGTTATCTCCCTGAGTAGACCGGGACTTTTGTCCCGGGCAGGGGGGAAGCTGCGTGCGTCGCTTCGTTTCGCTCACGCTGAGCTTGTTGGTTCTCCTGACCCTGGTTCCCGCCGCTGCCGCGGCGACGGAGTCGATAACCATGGGCTTCCTTGTGCCAAAGACGACGTCCCCGGTGGTGACCGTGCGCGGTTCGGCGCCGGCGGGCAAAGTTGTGGCCGTCACGGTCAACGGCGAGCTCCAGGGCCGGGTGATCGCGGGGCCGAGCATGGATGTCTGGCGGTGGGAAGTGGCGCTGGAGCCCGGCGATAACGTCATTGCCGCAGCGCTGGAAGGCACCGAATTGCAGGCCGAGAAGCGGATTCATTTGACGGTCAAGACCTTTGGTGACCTGAAAGGGCACTGGGCGAAGGATGACGCCGAGTACTTGGCCACGGTCGGGGTGGTCAACGGCGTCGGCGACGATGCCTTTGGCCCGGACTTGACCCTGACCCGGGCGCAGTTTGCGAAAATGGCGGTGCTGGGGCTGAAGCTCCAGGCGGCGGCGGACCCCGTGCTGGGATTCACGGATAACGAGTCGATCCCCGAGTGGGCCCGGGGCTTTGTGGCGACGGCCGTGGCCGAGGGGCTGATTACGGGGCATAGCGATGGCAGCTTCGGGCCGGACCAGCCGGTGACCCGGGCCCAGGTCGCGGTGATCGCCGCCCGGGCGCTGCGGAAGAAGGGCGCCGACGCCCCCGGCCGGAGCGAAGCCGCACCCGGACGCACCTTCAAGGATGCCGACCGGATCCCCGCCTGGGCCCGGGCGGACGTGGCGTTCACCGCTTCCGCAGGCCTGGTCGGTGACTTCTGGGGCGACACGTTCGACCCCGACGCCCCGGCGACCCGGGGCCTGGCGGCGGCAGTCGTCCGGCGGCTGTATAGGGCCAAGTAACGAACAGACCCGGCTGCGCCTTGATGCGCAGCCGGGTTCCAGAGTCTCCAACTGGAGGATGTTCCATGAAACGACTGCGTAACTCCCTCGTGTGCAAGTTGATCATCCTCCTGCTGGCAATCGGGTTTCTTCCGAACGTGCAGCCTATCCGCGCCCGGGCCGCCGAACAAGCGCCTTCCCTTACGGTGACGCTCAGCAACGGCGGCGTTCTGGCCGCCGATGGAAAGCCGCACCGCATCACCGTGACAGTTACCGCGCAGGGACAGGCTGTCGCCGGCGCTGCGGTCTATGTCAATAACGAAGCCACCGGTATGACCGATGCCAAAGGGAAGAAAGTGCTCTCGATCACGGAATCTGGGCGGCGTTGGGTATCCGTGCGGGTCGCCGCCCCGGGAGGGCTGGAGAAAACGGTGCACGTGGCCGCCCTCGGCCCGGGAGACGGCGCCATCGATCTCCGGGCCGTCGACCGGGCCGGCAAGCCGCTGGCAGGCCGGGCCAACATCGTCATGGATATCGACTGGACGATTCCCGAAGAGGGCGCGCTCCTGATTCTGCCTCAGGGCACACAACGCGGGTATTTTCACGCCTGGGACCCCACCGGCGACCGCCTATTGCTTGAGGGCACGTTCACGGTAAAGGCCGGCACCCGGTCATCCGTCACACTGCGTGGCGATGACCGCAAACTCGTCCCGCTTGCCATCAAATCTGCGGGGACCTCCGGCTACATCGAGATCAACCGGGCTGACGCCCCCTACCAGTACCCGTCTTCCTTCGCCGCTCCTTGGGATGGCAAGGCAACGCGCGTCTGGCTCACGCCGGGCACCTGGGACATCGCACATGAATACCAGGCGCCGATCGTCGATTATGTGATCGGCAAGCCGCGGGACCAATACTTGCTGACGGCCTTTGCCCGAGAAGTTGGCGAGCAGGGGGCCTCGGTGGAGCTGAAGGCTGAAAACCTGGCGAAGGTCATACCTACGCTGGCACCCGGCATGTGGGCCAAGGACTTCCGGTTCTCGCTAAGTATGTCGCACAAATCCTATTGGCCCTGCTACTTCGATGGCGGCAGTCCCCTGTTTGTCTCAGCCGGTACCTATCCAGGCAGCGACATTTCATTCAGTCAAGACGACCGCTACTACTCCTGGCGTACCGATTCGTTTGGTGCGGACGGGCCCGTCACCTTTGCCCCCGGCAAAGTCTATCCCATCACGGTGGGTGGGACGCTGCGGGCGAGCATCCAGATGGAGCGGTTCTCTCCGCCCGATGCCGAAGTGAGAGGCACCGCCATCCTCGGCAACGAACACGGCATAGCACTCGTTTCGGGCAGCAAGCTGGCCGTCACCGCTGTCGGTCCTGACGGCGAGGAACTGCCGGTTACCGTGGGGTGGGATCACTCCTTCTCCTTCGTACCGACGGTCGTAGGGCGCTACACGGTGACGGCAACCCATACCGACGCCGGCCCGAGGGTCGGTGCTGCGTACAGTTCGGCGACGGCCTACCTGGACGTGGTCGAGCCGAAGTTTACGGTCACAGGCGGCTTTGCCGGCCTCCGTACGGGCAGCCGTTACCGCATCGAGGGCGCCCTGGCCGGAGGCGTGAAGGCCTCTGCGATGGAGATGACCCTGAGCAGCGACTGGAGCGGCGATATCTTTGTCGCCCCAGTCGGTGCGGATGGGCGATATACCTTCTCCGGGGCCCTGGCGGAGCCGCTGCCTGAGAGCACAGGCGTGCAGGTGCGAGTGCGCATCAAGGGAGACCCGGCCAGCGAGATCAGGTACACGGGGTTGGTTGATGTCGCACCGCCGGTCATTATGACGGCCGACCCGAAGGTGGTCGACCTCCGTCTGGCGATTTCGGGGACGGTATCGGATAACTGGCGGGGGAGTATCGCCGGCGCCCGGGTGGAGTACACCGCCGACCTGAAGGGCGGCACGGGGTGGAAGGCTGGCACCGTCGAACTGCTCGACATGCCCGAAGTGGCCCCTCTGGAGGCCGAGACCTTCACCGTGTGGTCGGCCCTGCCTCTGGGGGCTGACGCCTACCGCGTCCGGCTGCAGCTGATTGATACCGCAGGCAACGAAAGTGACTGGTACGACCTGGAGGTCGACATGCCCGAGTCAACCGCTACCCTCACCCTCTGGCCGGAGAAGCGGTCGTTCTACATCGATACCGAAAACAAGGTGACGGTGACCGTCTTGCAGGACGGCCTCCCCGTCGGCGGGCTGACGGTAAGGGTGGCGGATGAGCAGAACCGGGTTCTGGGCGAGGCTGCCACAAACGCCGAAGGAACGGCCAGGTTGACGGTGATTCCGCGTGACGTCCACTTTATCAATGTGAGCCTGCTGGCGGGCAAGACGGTGATCAAAACGGGGACCGTGTTCACGCTGCCCAAAGGTGCGTCAGTCAAATACGACGAAAAGACCCTGCCGCCCGTCTGGTGAGCGGCAGGGTCCCTTTTTACGGCATCAGTTTCTTGACGGGCCGCACTACCTGGAACATGTTGATCGCAAAGAAGACGATCCCCAGGACTTGTACCGACGCTCCAATCGGCAGCATGACTGGCACGATGCCCCGGAAGAGCAGCCCGAGCACCATGAGGGCCGTGCCCACCTGGCAGCTCCAGAAGTTGGCCCAGGCCATCCACATACGCCGAATCGGGTGGCCGGAAAAGCGGGGGAAGATGTGGTAGGCGACGCCCATCACCATCATGAGCATGAAGCCGAGCAGGTTGGCATGGGCGTGGGCGGTGGTCGGCTGGCCCCGTCCAACTTCCATCAGCCAGGAAAGCCCGCCTGGTATGGCCATGGTCAGCCCGAAGGAGATGCCGATGAGCAGGTAGACGACGCTGGTTCGGATGAAGCCAACCGACAGGTTGGACATAGCGCTGGGTTAGGCCCCCTTCACGACCGGTTCGAGGACGGCGATGACCTTCTCCCACACGATGCCCTTGCGGGCAGCCGCGGGGCCGATCTCTTCCCACCCGCCGCAGCAGGTGTCGAAGCCCAGGTCGGTCAGAATTTGAAGTGTTGCCGGGAACGTTTCGATGATCTGATTCAGGGTTACGTTCGGCTTGATTTCCAAGGCGCATCAACTCCTTATGGCCAGATTATCGCACGGGGCGGCGGTCCCGGGCTGTGACGCGGGTCACGCGACCGGCGTGCGGTGGCGCGCACCGGCGCGGCGGTTGACATGCTTGGCCAGGGACGAGCATACCTTTCCGCATGAGGGGGAGGTTTGCGATGAGCCGCAAGGAGTCGTTGGTGCGTGGCGCCGCCGCGCTGGCCGTGGCCGGTCTGGTGATCAAGCTGTCTAACCTGCTCGTACGCGTTCCCCTGACCCGTTTGATGACCGCCGAAGGGCTAGGCATTTACCAGATGGCCCTGCCGGCGTTTTACGCGCTTTTTCATATCGCGGCCGGCGGCGTCCCGGTGGCTGTGCAGAACCTCGTGGCAGAGTACACATCGAAAGGGCGCCGGGCCGTGGCACGGCAGGTGCTCTCCATCGCCCGGACCTATGCGGTCATGGCCGGCGGTGCGGCCACGCTGCTGCTGCTGGTGGGCGCCCCCCTGCTGGCGCGGCTGCTGGGCGAAAAACGGGCTACCTGGTCGTTAGTGGCGGTGGCACCGGCTGTGGTGCTGTTCGCCGTGGACGCAATCTACCGGAACTACCTGCAGGGCCGCAAGCTCATGACCCCGAGCGCCACGGCCAGCATACTGGAGCAGGGGTCGAAGGTGGCCGTTACCATTGTGGCGGCCTACGCGCTCTTCCAGCATGGAAAGGAAGCCGCGGCCGCTGGTGCGGCCCTGGGCATTACAGCCGGCGCCTTCATCTCGCTCATGTACATGCTCTATGTCTATGGCCAGATCCGTCGCGAAGATGGCCCCCTGACCGATGGCCTGGAGTCCAGGGCGCTGCTGGCCCGCCGGATGGTCAAGCTGGCCTGGCCGGTGACGCTGGGCTCCATTTTTATGCCGGTCATGCAACTGATGGATGTGGGGATCATCCAGCGCGGTTTTCTGCGGGCCGGCTACCTGCAGGACCAGGCGACGGCCATGTACGGGTACTACTCGGGCATTGCGGTCCAGGTGGCCTGGTTTCCCTTCGTGCTGACCAACGCCCTGGCGAATGCGATGGTGCCCGTGCTGGCAGGCGCAAAGGCCCGGGGCGACAAGGAGGCGGTGGTGGACCGGGTGCTGCTGGGGCTGCGGGCGACCGGGCTGATCTGTCTGCCCGTGGCCTTCGGGATTGCGGTGCTGGCGGCACCCATTGCGGGGCTGTTCGGCGAGCCCCGGGCGGCGGTGCCGCTCATGTATATGGCGCCCGTGGCCTACCTGGGCCCCCTGGCCTGGCTGATGACGGCCCAGCTTCAGGCCCTGGGCCGCACGGGGCCGCCCATGCGGAATTTCGCGATCGCCATGGTGATCAAGATCGCCATGGATGCGCTGCTGGCGCCCATTCGCGGGATCGATATCCGGGGTGTGGCGGCGGCGAGCATGGTGATGTTCTTCATTTGGTGCTGGATGAACGCCCGGACGCTGGAGAATGAGCTTCAGGAGCGGCTGCCGTGGTTCTGGTTGCTCAGGGGGCCATTGCTGGCTTCCCTTGCCATGGGCGGGGCCTTGTTCGGCATGGCGGCGGTAGGTGCGCTGCCCCGGGCGAACTGGGCGACGGTGTCGGCGGCGGTGGGTGTGGCGCCGTTGTTGTATGTGACGGTGCTGATGGTAACCCGGGCGATTACCTGGGCAGAGTTCAAGGAGATGTCCGGGCCTGTGGGGGTGCGGTTGGAGCGACTGTTCCAGGCGATCTGGCCTTTTTCGTGAGTTGTTGTGGCCGTGGCGGCGGGTGGCCGGGTATGCCCCCTCGTTGCCCGTGAAGCTCCGTAACAGCCAGTAAGCCTGCCGGTCGGGCGCCGACCGCCTCCCGGCGGCGGCTGACTGGTCGGGTAGCGACAGGCTAACTGGCTGTAACTCCGTCTTCACAACGGCACTTCGGCGGCATGCCCGGCCCCCCGCCGGGTGCACGGCCGCTCCATCTCACTTGTACGCGGGCGACCGGGGCGGGCCATCGAGGCCCGCCCCGGTCGTTGACAACAGGAAACATAAAAAACCGTGCTGGAAGGAGGAATTCCCGAGGGGCGCACTCAAACCTGTCTGGTGAAGTTTGTCGCCACTCAGCCGATCGGGGGAATCTCTACGAACACCATCCTTATCATCGAAGATAACGAAGACGTCAATCGCATGCTGGCAGAAGCATTGACCGAGGCCGGCTACGCCGTCAAATCGGTCTACTCCGGCACTGGTGGTCTGAAGGAACTCAGAGATCATACCTACGACCTGGTGCTGCTGGACATCATGCTGCCCTACAAAAGCGGAGATGAAGTCTTAAAGGAGCTTCGATCCTTTACCGACATTCCGGTCATCATCGTCTCCGCCAAGGACATGGTAGGCACAAAAGTCGACCTGCTGAAGCTGGGCGCCGATGACTATATCACCAAGCCCTTTGATTTGGGCGAAGTGGTGGCGCGGGTAGAGTCCCATCTCCGCCGTTCACGCCGGCAACTGCCTGCGGGCAGAGTCTTCCGGTACAAGGACATCGTGCTGGATGACGGCACAAAATCGGTCGTTGTGGGCGGGAACGAGCTAGAACTGACGGCCAAGGAATACATGATCCTGGAGTTGCTTATGAAGTACCGGGGAAAGGTCTTCACCAAGGCAAGTCTCTATGAATCCATCTGGCAGGATGAATACCTCGACAACGAAAACGCCGTGAAAACGCATATCAGCAACCTTCGCACCAAGCTGAAACATGCCAACCCGCACGTGGAGTATATCGAGACGATCTGGGGACTGGGGTATCGGCTCTGTAAGGAATAAAACATCGCTTTCCCGACACTTTTCTTTTGAGACTTAACCTTTTCTAGACCTTCGCGCATTACACTGAGTCCTCGAAAGGACCGGTGAGCAACGTTGCAACGCATCTTACACGCAGATCGCCTCACGAAGACCTACAGTGGTGTCCAGTCTTTGCACGATGTCTCCATCACGCTGGAATCCGGCAGAATCTACGGCCTCATTGGGCAGAACGGCGCCGGCAAAACGACGCTGATGCGGCTGATTACAGGGCTCGCATTTCCTACCAGCGGCAGTCTCGAGCTGTTCGGGCATACCGGGGAAAACGCTCTGCAAATTGAGCGGAAGCGCATTGGTGCGATGATTGAAAACCCCGGCCTTGTTCCGCACATGACCGCCGCGGAGAATCTCCGACTGCACCGGATCATGCGTGGGATTCCCGGCAGCGACGTTGAGGGTGAACTGTTGGGGCTGGTCGGACTGGCTGAAACGGGGAAGAAGAAAGCGAAGGACTTCTCCCTGGGCATGAAACAGCGGCTGGGCATCGCCATCGCACTGCTCGGCAGCCCGGAGCTGCTGATTCTCGACGAGCCGATCAACGGGCTTGACCCTCTGGGCGTCGTCGAGGTGCGCAACCTGCTCAAACGGCTCTGCGAAGAACAGCAAATGACGATTCTGATCTCCAGCCATAACCTCCCCGAGCTTTACCAGACCGCAACCGATTACATCATCATCCACAAAGGCGAAATCATGCAGACACTGACACTGGCGCAGCTTGAAGAACGCTGCAAACATCATCTGCTGATTCGCTGCCCCCAGCCAGAGAAACTGGCCAGCGTGTTGGAAATGAAGTTGAACACCAAGAACTTCAAGGTCATGCCAGACCAGGCTGTGAAGCTGTATGACTACCTGGACGACAAAGAGAGGGTCGCCAGGGTTCTCGTTGAAAGCGGGATCATCGTCACCCACCTTTCCAGTGAAGGCGACTCGCTTGAAGACTACTTCATTTCCACCATCGGAGGTGGCCAGCATGTATAACCTGATGTGGGCGGATATGTTCCAGCTGCGCAAGTCGGTCATGATGAAGGTGCTGCTGGGCATCACCACGGTCAGTGCGGTAATCATGGCCGTGATGGCTTACCTGATCCCGCAGGAGAAGATCGCAGACAGCATGGCCGGCCTGGGGTTCATGTTCTCTGATGTCAACATGACCAGCATCCTAGGCGCGGTGGTTGCCAGTGTAATCATATGCAGCGATTTCGATCACAAGGTGATCCATCACGCGGTTGCTACGGGCCACAGCCGGGGCGCCGTCATTGCCAGCAAAGCGGCCGTCTTTTCCTGTGCCCTGGCGGTGATTCTGCTTCCCTATGCCGTCATTACCGGCATTGCGCTTGGCACGGGTTCGGAGTTCAACATGGGCGCCGTGTCCCTGGGCTTTCTGCATCTGTTGACGTCCAAGGCTGGGGCCGCCATGTCAGCACCTGAGGTATGGAAGCTGCTGGCTGTCATGTTGACCCTGATCATGGTCTATGTGGCACAGCTAAGCCTTTGTGTGCCACTGGCCCTGGTGCTCCGCAGGCCGGTCCTGGTAGTCGCCATCTATTATGGGTTCTCGATTCTGACCGGGCAGCTGGCGGGACTGAGGGAGAGTTATCCGCTATTCGACCGGATTTCCGCCTGGACGCCCTACGGCGGCAACTACTCATTTCTCACACTGGATACGGGAGCGGGAGAGATCTTGGAGGCCATCGCTGTGAGCCTGCTCTTTGTGGCGGCAATGCTGGCTGTCAGCTACGGCTCCTTCCGCAAGGCCGACATCAAGTAGTGGCCGGCTCCCCACGCCCGGGGAACCCGCCGAAGGGTCGGTGAACCGATTGACAGGGATCGTTGGGGCTTTGTGCGTCGTGATCCTCCTGTTGTGTGTATACCTGGTGATTCTCCGGCGGCAAATCCGAAGCATAAACCGGCAGCTAACGAAACGGCTGGAGGAACAGACACGCCAGCCCATCAGCCTGGCGCTGATTGACAAGGAGCTTGTGGCGCTGGCAGTCAACATCAACAGATGCCTGAAGGCGGAGGAGACCCTCCGCCTCAACGGCGTTCGTGAAGAAAAGCGATTTCGTCAGTTGATCGCCGACATCTCCCATGATTTGCGTACGCCTCTTACGGCCATCAAGGGGTATCAGCAGTTGGTGGCTGGCGGAGCGCTGTCACCCGACCAGCGGCGGAGACTGGAGACCGCCCAGAAGCATACCAGCGAACTGGGCACGCTGATCGAGCACTTTTTTGAGTATGCCTATTTGGTGGATGCCGAGCCGGTCGTTCGTACGGATCGAGTCAACCTGACAAACCTGGTGGCGGAGTGCCTTGCGGACTCTGTAGCCGTGCTTGAAGCACACAACATGGCGGTGCGTTTTTACGAAACTCCGCCCGTCTTTGCCCTTGCGGATCAGGAGATGACGGTCAGAATCGTCAAGAATCTGATTCGAAACTGTGTGCAGCACGCGGGCGGGGAGATCGAAGTCCGGCTGCTGGCCACGCAAAGTGCCGTGATATCGTTCCGAAACGTGGTGAAGAACGCTTCGGAGATCGATGTACGTCAACTGTTCGACCGTTTCTACACAGGTGATAAGGCGCGGGGCAAGACCACGGGACTCGGCCTATCCATCGTGCGGCTGCTGGCCGAGCAGATGGGCGGCAGTACTTGCGCGTCCCTCAAGGACGGGGTGCTTGAGATTCGGGTGGAGCTTCGGCCGGCTGAGGCATGATTTGCCCCGCAACGTGGGGCCGGCGAATCACGAAAGCGCCCACCCGGTGTCAACCGGGTGGGCGCCATTTTCTTCCTTGGCGAACGGAAGGCCTTTTTTTATATGGCCTCCGACTTGGGCTCTTCGCCGGTGCGGGCGGTTTCGGACTTCAGCTCGCCGTAGAGCCGCTCCATGGCCCGCAGCATGATCTGGCGCTCATCGGGCGACCAGATTTTGGCGATTTCCTGCAGTTCCTTTGCGAGTTCCTTTTTGATCTCCCAAACTTTGCTGCCCTTTTCCGTCAGCCGGATGTTGACGACACGGCGGTCTTCCGTGCTGCGTTCCCGCACGAGCCAGCCGTCGCGTTCCAACCGGTCTGCTACCCCCGTGAGATTCCCCCTGGAGCAATTGAGCTCATCCGCCAGACTCCCCAATGTCGTGGCGTCCCCGTACACGGCTGCCAGCAGCAACTGGTACTGAGGCATTGTCAGACCGTACTTTCGGTTCAGGAACCGATGGCAGCGCTTCTCCACCAGGTCGGCGATGGTCTGCAGCAATGGCAGAACGTTTTCGGGCGTGAACCTATCGACCTGACTCATCTGAGCTTGCTGTTCCAAGCATGGTCACCTTCCTTTCATTCGTTTGGCACCGGGATCGGCCTCGAGTGGGTGGTTGTGACCAACCCGTATATGTCTTACCGGCATTATCCCATCAATTCCAGATATTGTCAATCAGGCTGGAAGAAAAAGGTTGTGTTTTAATAAAGAGCACCGGATTAGGGAATATCGCCCACTCTGCCGCCATCCATATTGTCTCCGTGTACCGTTTACTTATGCTGATAAGCGAGACAAAAGAAGGGAACGACCCTACAACTTACACGAGATTTCTTCCGAAACGATAGATAGACTCAGGGACACATGGTAGAATCATCGGCAATACCTGCATGCGAAAGGGGCGTCGAGCATGACCACGGTGGCTTTTCAGGGCGAACATGGCGCATACGGCGAAGAGGCGATTTTTCGTGGGTTTGGACGGACGGCGACGCCGCTGCCGTGCAAAAGCTTTGCCGATACCTTTGCGGCCGTCGCCGGGGGCGCGGCCGATTACGGCCTCGTGCCGGTGGAGAACTCGCAGGCCGGCACCATCAACGACGTGTATGACCTGCTGCGCAGCCATGACTTGCACGTGGTGGGCGAGGTCTGCCATCCCGTCGATCACTGCCTGATGGCCCTGCCGGGGCAGGCGCTCAGCGAGATCACCCGGGTGATCTCCCACCCGCAGGCCCTGGCGCAGGTGGATGCGTACCTGCGCACCCTGGGCGTAGAGGTGGTGGCCACCTACGACACGGCGGGCAGCGCCAAGCAGATTCGCGAGGAGCAGCTCCGGGGTGTGGCGGCCGTGGCGGGCGCGGGAGCGGCCGAGCGCTACGGGCTGGAGATTCTGGCCCGATCGATCCAGACGGTCAAGGAGAACGTGACCCGCTTTGTGAAACTCAGCCGGGCGCCGGGCCCGGTCCCCAAAAAGCCGGCCAAGACGATGCTGATGCTGGGCCTGGCCCACCAGCCGGGGTCGCTCTATCGGGTCCTTGGTCTGTTCGCAAAGGCGCAGGCCAACCTGCTCAAGCTGGAGTCCCGCCCCTCACGGAACCGGCCCTGGGAGTACGTCTTCTACCTGGACCTGGAGGGAGACCAGGCCGACCCGCCCCTGGCAGCTGCCCTGGAGGAACTGCACGACCTGACCGCTTTTTGCAAGGTGCTCGGCTCCTTTGAACGGGACCTCCAGCCATAACCGATTCGCCCTCGGACCGATCCGGGGGCGAAAACTTTTTAGTTCTATATCGAACATCACATGAAGATTACACGTTGCACATAATGAACGCTGTGCAACGGAGGTGGTAGTCCTTGGCGCATTTGATGACTACCACCCATCGCGCGGGTGACCGGGTCAGGCGGGCCCAGGGCGCCGCCCTGCTGGCGGGGGCGGGCATGGTGGCCGCGGTGGCCGTGGCTGTGGCTTCCCCGGGGCTCCTGCGCCTGGTCGGTGCCGTTGCCGCCACAGCGCTCCTCGTGCTGGCTCTGGCCAAGCTGCTTGATGCCGACCGCTTTCAGCAACAGGCCCGGGCCGAAGCCCGCCTGTTGGGGGCGCTTGTGGCCCAGCTCCCGCCGCACTGGTACGTACTGGGCGACCTAGAAATCGAGCCCTCGTGGCTGGAGCCGGTCCAGGTGTGGGCCGTGGTCGTGGGGCCGGGCGGCGTGGCCGTGATCCAGCCCTGCGGGGAGGAAGGCGCCCTGACCCCGTTCGGCCACATCTGGATGGTGGAGCGGCGGGGCAAGGTCCGGTCGATCCCATCGCCGGCGGCGCAGGCCTGCACTGCGCTTGAGGCGCTGCGCGAAGTACTGGGCACCGAGCAGATTCCCATCATCCCGGTGGTGGTGCTGACCGATATGCAGTCGATCTTTCACCAAGTCGAGACCGGGGCCGATGTGGTCGGCCTGCCGCACGCGGCTGCCGGCCTGCGCAGTAAGTTGGGCGGAAAACAGCAGATCTGGGATCCACTTCAGCTCGCTGCATTTTTAACGCATTATCATCGATGAGGACGAAAATAATGCTTGATTTCAGTCTCTGTTTGGTCTAAACTGCACATCAATACCTAAAGAGACATGCGGAAATAGTCCGTATGTGCTTGTGTTTAGGTCTTTTTCTCTACCTCTAACAGCGATGACGGGACCAGTAGAACGGCAAATCCACCTCCCAGCGAGCGGCGAACTGGTGAAAGCGCCGCAGCGATTGCCGAACGAACATCACCCCGTAGCTGCCGGACTGAACGCCCCCGGGCGAGTAGGTCAGGGCCGGCCCCACTCAGGGCCGTTATCCGAATGAGGCCGTCCCTCCGTGGGGCGGCGAAGTAGGGTGGTACCACGACAAAAGTCGTCCCTACCGCAGGCAGTTAGTAGCGCGAATGCGCGGCTGGCGCCTGCGGTGGGGCCTTTTTTATTTTCAAGGAGGTGTGCGGGTGAAGCGGATTCTGGCTGTGCTGGTTGAGAATCACCCCGGGGTATTGAGCAGGGTGGCCGGGCTGATTCGGCGGCGGGGTTTCAACATCGAGAGTCTGGCAGTCGGGGTGACCGATACCCCGGACATCTCCCGCATGACGCTGGTCGTGGACGGCGACGAGGCCCAGATGCAGCAGGTGGGCAGGCAGCTTGCCAAACTGATCGAGGTGATCCGGGTGATCGACCTGGATGCGAGCCACACAGTGGCGCGGGAACTGGCCCTGGTCAAAGTGCTGGCCGAGCCGGCACAGCGGCCGCAGGTGCTCCAGCTGGCCGGCGTCTTCCGGGCCAACGTGGTCGATGTGAGCCCGGGCGCCCTGACCATCGAGGTGACGGGCACCCACGACAAGGTGGAGGCGCTGATCAGCCTGGCCCGGGAGTTCGGCATCAGTGAAGTGGTGCGGACAGGTGTGGTGGCGCTCCAGCGTGGCGCCGGTGCCGTAACGTTTGCAGAGGAGGAGCGGGAGTATGACGCAGATGTTCTACGAATCTGATGCCGACCCCAAGTATCTGGCGGGCAAGAAGATTGCGGTGATCGGGTACGGCAGCCAGGGGCATGCCCACGCGCTCAACCTCATGGAGAGCGGCTTTGATGTGACCGTCGGCCTGCGCCCGGGGCGCCCCTCGTGGCAGCGGGCGGAGCAGGCGGGGCTGAAGGTCGCCACGGTGAGCGAGGCGGCGGCCGCGTCCGACATCATCATGATATTGATTAACGATGAGAAGCAGGGGCCGGTCTTTGAAAGCGAGATTAAGCCCCATTTGACGCCGGGCAAGGCGATTGGCTTTGGCCACGGCTTTGCGGTTCACTTCGGGCAGGTGGTGGCGCCCAAGGGGGTCGACGTCTTCATGGTCGCCCCGAAGGGGCCGGGCCACCTGGTGCGGCGGACCTACACCGAGGGGAAGGGCGTGCCGTGTTTGATGGCCGTCCATCAGGATGCGACGGGGAACGCCCGGGGGATTGCCCTGGCCTGGGCCCGGGGCATCGGTGGGGCGAGGGCCGGCGTGATTGAAACGACCTTCCGGGAGGAGTGCGAGTCGGACCTGTTCGGCGAGCAGTCGGTGCTGTGCGGCGGCGTTACCCAACTGGTGAAGTACGGCTTCGAGACGCTGACGGAGGCGGGCTACGCCCCGGAGATCGCGTACTTTGAGTGCCTGCATGAGCTGAAGTTGATTGTCGACCTGATGTACGAGGGCGGCATGGCCTCGATGCGGTACAGCGTAAGCGACACGGCCGAGTACGGCGACTACGTGTCAGGCCCCCGGGTGGTGGGGCCTGAGGTGAAGGCCCGCATGCAGGAGGTTCTGCGAGATATCCAGTCCGGCAAGTTCGCCAAGGAGTGGATTCTGGAGAACCAGACGGGGCGGCCTCAGTTCACGGCGCTGCGCCGGCAGAACGCGGAGCACCCGATTGAGCAAGTGGGCCGGGGCCTCCGGGAGATGATGGCCTGGCTGCCCAAGGCGGTCGGGTCGGCGGGGAACGAATGAGCCGGGTTCGCTGGACCTTGACAGTTGCATAGGGTTGAGTGGAGTTCGTGTGGCATCTGGGACATTGATTGACCACAGAGAACACAGAGATCACTGAAGCTGGGCATATCGTACCTGGTCATTATTGATATGGATGACCTTGAATGGTGTTCTTGGTTTCTGTGTCCTCTGTGTACTCTGTGGTAAAAAGCAGAAACCCGACCCCCAACGGAGGCCGGCCGATTGAGGAGGCGTGTGGCGAGTGAGCATTCAGGTTTACATCGACGGTCAGTTCTACCCGAAGGAAGAAGCGAAGATCTCGGTCTTCGACCATGGCTTCCTGTACGGGGACGGGGTGTTTGAAGGGATCCGGGCTTACAACGGCCGGGTCTATAAGCTGACCGAGCATCTGGACCGGCTGTACGATTCGGCGAAGTCGATTATGCTGGAGATTCCCCTGACCTGGCAGGAGATGGAGCAGGTCGTGCTCGAGACCTGCCGCATCAATGACCTGCGGGATGCGTACATCCGGCTGGTCATCTCCCGGGGGAAGGGCGACCTGGGGCTGGACCCCCGGAAATGCCCCAGGGCGACCGTGGTCTGCATCGCCGACAGCATTTCGCTCTTCCCGCCCGAGGTGTACACCCAGGGCATGAAGGTGATTTCGGTCGGCACCCGGCGCAACCCGGTGGACACGATGTCGCCGCAGGTCAAGACGCTCAACTACCTGACCGGCATTATGGCGAAGATCAGCGCCGTCAACCTGGGCTACCCGGAAGTGATCATGCTGAACCGGGACGGCTACGTGTGCGAAGGCACTGGCGATAACATCTTCATCGTCAAGAACAACAAGGTGATTACGCCGCCCGCCTACCTGGGCATTCTGCCCGGCATTACCCGGGAAGCGGTGCTGCACATGGCCCGGGCCCAGGGCTATGCCGCTGAGGAAGGGATTTTCACCCTGCATGATGTCTACACGGCCGAAGAGTGCTTCCTGACGGGCACCGCGGCCGAGGTGGTACCGGTGGTGATGGCGGACGGCCGGACGATTGGCGCCGGCAAGCCGGGGCCGGTGACGGAGCGGTTGATCGCCGGGTTCCGCACCCAGACCCAGAACGAGGGAACGCCGATATTTTGACGAAACGACGACCCGCCCCCGGCGTGGGGCGGGTCAGCCCATATCTTGAGGAGGGACACCCCATGTTGAAGGTTGCTGTTGTACTGTTTGATGGCGTTGAAGAACTCGACTTCGCCGGACCGCTGGAGGTCCTGGGACAGGCCGGCGACGTCTTCACCGTGGGGCCGTCCCGGGAAGTGCGGGCGCGCCACGGCCTGACTGTGCGCCCTGACTTTACCTTCGCCGATGCGCCCCGGCCCGACGTGCTGGTGGTGCCCGGCGGACCCGTGACCCGGGAGAACCCGGCGTCGCTCTTCGAGACCGTCGCCTACGTCCGGCGGGTGGCGCCCTTCGCCCGCAAAGTGCTGTCGGTCTGCACCGGGGCCTTCATCCTGGCGATGGCGGGCCAGCTGCATCAGCGGACGGTGACGACGCACTTCCAGCGGCGCCGGCTGCTGGCCGACAGCTTCCCGGACGTGCACGTCGCCTATCGGCGGGTGGTGATGGACGGCAAGTTCATCTCCACGGCGGGGGTTTCGGCCGGTCTGGACGGGGCGCTGCAGCTGCTCTTCCGCCTGAAGGGGCTGGAGGTGGCCCGGCGGGTGGCCAACCAGATTGAATACCCCTGGCATGTGGATGACGTGATGGACGCCGAACCCTATACCTTCTGGGAAGAGGGGAATCGGGCAATCGGGTGGTAAGGAGGGATCGGCTTGCGCAGTGATACGATCAAGCGGGGGCACGACCGGGCGCCCCACCGGGCATTGCTGAAGGCCACGGGTGTGACCGATGCCGACATGGGCAAGCCGTTCATCGGCATCGCCAACAGCTACATCGATATCGTTCCGGGCCACGTCCATTTGAAGGAGTTTGGCGATCTGGTCAAGGAGGCCGTCCGGGAGGCCGGCGGCGTGCCCTTCCTGTTCAACACCATCGGCGTCGATGACGGCATCGCGATGGGGCACATCGGGATGCGGTACAGCCTCCCCTCCCGGGAGCTGATTGCGGACTGCGTCGAGACGGTGATGGAGGCGCATCAGCTTGATGCGATGATCTGCATTCCGAACTGCGACAAGATCACGCCCGGCATGCTGATGGCGGCCATGCGGATTAACGTGCCGACGATTTTTGTGAGCGGCGGGCCGATGGCGGCGGGGCGCCTGAAGGATGGGCGTCGCGCCGATCTGATATCGGTCTTCGAAGGGGTCGGCGCTCATGCGATGGGCGCCCTGGATGACGCAGGGCTGAAGGATTTGGAGGATAACGCCTGTCCGACCTGCGGCTCCTGCTCCGGCATGTTTACCGCCAACTCGATGAACTGCCTCTGCGAGGCGCTGGGCCTGGCCCTGCCGGGAAACGGCACGGCGCTGGCCAAGTCGGCCGAGCGGGAGGCGCTGGCGAAGGCGGCGGCCCGCCGCATTGTGGAGATGGCGCTGGCGGGCGGTCCCCGGCCCCGGGAGATCGTGACGGTGGAGGCGCTGGATAACGCTTTTGCCCTGGATATCGCCATGGGTGGATCGACAAATACCGTGCTGCATACGCTGGCGATTGCGCATGAGGCGGGTGTGGAGTATCCGCTGGCGCGGATCAACGAGTTGTCGGCCCGGGTGCCCTACATCTGTAAAGTGTCGCCGGCGACGCCGGACGTCCATATCGAAGATGTGCATGCGGCCGGCGGGGTGATGGCGATTCTGCATGAGATTCGGGACCGTCTGCATCTGGATGCGCTGACGGTGACGGGGCTTTCGCTGGGCGAACTGTGCCGTGATGCCGCGGTGCAGGACCGGCGGGTGATCCGGTCGGTGGACGAGCCGTATTCGGCGACGGGCGGTCTGGCGATGTTGTTCGGGAATCTGGCGCCGGACGGGGCGGTGCTGAAGGTGGGGGCCGTCGATCCGTCGATTCGGGTCTTCCGGGGGCGGGCGGTGGTCTTTGAGTCGCAGGAGGAGGCGCTGGTAGGCATCTTCGGGGGCCGGGTGGCGGCGGGGCATGTGGTCGTCATCCGGTATGAAGGGCCTAAGGGCGGCCCGGGGATGCCGGAGATGCTGGCGCCGACATCGGCGATTGTGGGGATGGGCCTCGGCAAGGATGTGGCCCTGATTACGGATGGCCGGTTCTCGGGCGGGACCCGGGGGATTTGCCTGGGGCATATCTCGCCGGAGGCGGCGGAGGGCGGCCCGATCGGCCTGGTGCAGGATGGGGATGAGATCGAGATTGATATTGTGGGCCGGGGGCTGACGCTGGCGGTCGCGCCGGAGGAGTTGGGGCGCCGGGCCGCGGCGTGGGTGAAGCCGGAGCCGAAGGTGCAGCGCGGGTGGTTGGGCAGGTATGCCCGCATGGTGACGAGTGCGAACACGGGGGCGGTGCTGAAGTAGGGCTTCCGGGGGAGTGGTTCATTGCCACGGATTACACGGATTACACGGATTCAGTCCATGGTTGGAGGCTGCCTCTCTGGCATTATTTTCATAATCCGTGTAATCCGTGGCGAAAAACTGTATCCAGTCCCCGGTCCTGTCGCTCCGCCAATGAAGGGGTCGTGAGGTCCTAACGCCGTGCCAACGCAGGGATATCGAAGACCAAACGCCCTGCCTACGGAGGGACTTTGCGGATACAACGCCAAGCCTATGCAGGGACTTTTCGGCCCCAATGCCGCGCCTATGCAGGGACTTTGTGGTTCCAATGCCGTGCCTATGCTGATACCATGCGAGACCAACGCCCTGCCTATGCAGGGACTTCGTGGTTCCAATGCCGTGCCTATGCTGGCACTATGTGAGGCCAACGCCCTGCCTACGCGGGGATATCGTGGTGCCAATGCCGGGCTTATGCTGGGCCAATGCATGCCTAACGCCGGCCCAACGAAGAAGGAGGAGATCACTTTGGAGATGATGCAGGCAGCGGCGGCGCTCCTGAGGGCGCTGCAGGAAGAGGGGACCGAAGTGATCTTCGGCTATCCCGGCGGTGCGAACTTGTACATTTATGATGCGCTTTACGACAGCCCCCTGCGGCACGTGCTGACCCGGCATGAGCAGGGCGCCATTCACGCCGCCCAGGGCTACGCCCGGGCGACCGGCAAGGTGGGGGTGGTGCTGGCCACGTCCGGGCCGGGGGCGACTAACCTGGTGACCGGCCTCTGCGACGCCATGATGGACTCCACGCCGATTGTGGCGATCACCGGGCAGGTGGTGCGGCCGCTCATCGGGCGGGATGCCTTCCAGGAGGCGGACGTGACGGGCATTACGATGCCGGTGACGAAGCATAACTTCCTGGTGACCGATCCGGCGGATTTGCTGCGGGTGATCAAGGAGGCGTTCCACATCGCCCGGTCGGGGCGCCCCGGGCCGGTGCTGGTCGATATTCCGAAGGATGTGACCAACGCCCGGATTCCCTGGGCGTATCCGAAGCAGGTGCGGCTGCCGGGGTACAAGCCTCCCGTCGCTGCCGATGCCGATGCGGTCGCGAAGGCGGTCGAAGTGCTGCAGGGGGCCGAGCAGCCGGTGATGATCTGCGGGGGCGGTGTGGTTCATTCGCCGGGGGCGGCGGAGCAGTTCCGGGCGCTGGCGTATCGGATGGGGGCGCCGGTGGTCTCTACGCTGATGGGCATCGGCGGGTTCCCGATGGATGATCCGCAGTCGCTGGGGCTGCTGGGGATGCACGGGACGTTTGCCGCCAACCGGGCCGTGGCGAATGCCGATGTGCTGGTGGCCTGCGGGATGCGGTTCGATGATCGGGTGACGGGGATGGCGGCCCGCTTTGCGCCCAAGGCGACGATCATCCACATCGATATTGATGCGGCCGAGATCTCGAAGAACCTTACGGCTCATGTGGGACTGGTGGGCGACTGCGCCCTGGTACTGGGGCAGATGCTGGAGAGGTTGGGCGAGGTGACGCCGAGGCCGGCGTGGCTGGAGAAGGTGCAGGGCTGGCAGGAGCAGCATCCTTTGTGGGGGGTGCGGGGGCAGGCGGGCGGCGCCGAGCCGGAGGGGGCCACGGGCGACCGGGCGCCCAAGCCGCAGGAGGTGCTGCAGGCGCTGCAGGGAGTGTTTGGCCCGCAGTCGGTGGTCGTTACCGACGTCGGTCAGCATCAGATGTGGGCGGCGCATTATTGCACCCGGACGGAGCCCCGCTCGTGGATTTCGTCCTGCGGCCTCGGCACCATGGGGTTCGGGCTGCCGGCGGCCATGGGGGCCGCGATCGGGCGCCCCGACCGGGATGTGGTGGTCGTCTCCGGTGACGGGTCGATTCAGATGTGCATCCAGGAGTTGGGCACGATTGCGGCTGAGCAGCTGCCCGTGAAGATCGTGGTGCTGAACAACGGGTACCTGGGCATGGTGCGGCAGTGGCAGGAGATGTTCTACAAAGGTCGGTATAAGGAAGTCGACCTGCGGCCGGGTATGCCGGATTTCGTCCGGCTGGCGGATGCCTACGGAATCGCCGGTCTCCGGGTGGAGAAGTTGGGCGATGTGGAGGGCGCCATGGCCTGGGCCAAGGGGTACCCGGGGCCGGTTTTCCTGGAGGTGCGGGTGGAGTCGGAGGAGAACGTCTTCCCGATTGTGCCCCCGGGCGGGGCGAATACGGAGGCGATGCTGAAGAAGGCGTAGGCCGGGGGGCGTCGAGCGGTCGAGCGACCGAGCGGTCGAGTGGTCGAGCGGTCGAGAACCGGGCGCCGCCCCCGGCGGGCTCTTTAGCTGAGCGCCGCTGCGATGGCAGCGGCGACCATCTTCCTGGCAACGCTGATTGCCTCGGCGGGCGTCAGGCCGGCCAGGGCCGGGACCTTGCGCACGAAGAGGGGCATTTCGGGGCTCCAGTGGAAGGAAGCCACCACGGCCAGCTCCCGCCCCGGGGCGCCCGGGTGGGGGAAGCGGCCGAGGGTCTGGCCGTGAAGCCGGGTGATGCCGGTCAGCTTGCCGAACCGGCGCCCGAGGCGGGGGAGGACCCATTGGAGGGCATCGTTGCCGGTCAGAACGAGCACCTCGACCGGTGTCTCGGCCAGCATCCGCCAGGTGAGAGAGAGGGTTTCATCGATGGTAGACGGTATGGCCGCCAGGGCGACATCTTTGCGGGCGTGCCAGTGGACCAGTTCGGTGGCCAGCCAGGGGGCTCCATCCATGATGGCCGCGTAGTGGCCGTAGGGTTCCCGGCGCTCGGGGCGCTGCTGGTTGTAGTAGGCGAGGTAGTCGTCGAACCCGGCGCCGGGCCCGGGCGGCGCCTCGGCGGGGTCGAGCACGACGTGGGGGCCAAGGAAGCAGACTCTGGCTTCGGCCAGGGGACCGCGGAAGTGCTCGGGCAGCCGGATGTGGCCGAGTGTGTCTAGTTGATGCCGGGTCAGCGCGGTGCTCCCGTCGGCGGCGACGGCCCGGTCATTCTCCAGTTGTTCGCGCAGCCAGTCGATGGCGATCGCCTCCATATGGAAGCATTTTGTACGGATGAGCCCCTGCGCAGTCGTGTGCGGGGGCTCATCTGCATGATTCGCCGTGCGCGGAGCCATACCAAGAGATATGGGGTCAACGCCGGAAAAGGGCCGTAAGGACTGGACGTCGAACATTTCATGCATCCGAGCGGGATTCTGACCCGTGACGGTGGAAGGGGCGTTGGTTTTTGGGCCGCGATGATTGGAAAGAGGATGAAGGGCGCCCGGAAGGCGAAGGGCGTCGTGCTATGGTGAAGAGGCCCGGTCGGGCGCCGGGGGCGGCCCCGGGCGGTGCGAAGGTCGGCGGGCGGCCGGGCGGGAAGCCCGGTGGGAAGCCCGGGGAGAAGCGGTTCGCGAAGCCGGGCGGGGCGAAGGTCGGTGGCCGGCCGTTCGGGAAGCCCGGGGAGAAGGCTTTTGGGAAGCCCGGGGAGAAGGCGTTTGGGAAGCCTGGCGGGAAGCCATTTGGGAAGCCCGGGGAGAAGCCGTTCGGGAAGCCCGGTGAGAAGCGGTTCGGGAAGCCCGGTGAGAAACCGTTCGGGAAGCCTGGGGAGAAGCGGTTTGCGAAGCCTGGCGGGAAGCCGTTTGGGAAGCCGGGTGCCAAGCCGTTCGGCAGGCCGGCGCCCAGGCCCTTTGTGAAGCCTGCAGAGGGCGAGTCGCAGCCCCTGGGCATGCCCCAGCCGAGGCCGGCCGGGGCGCCGCCCGTCGCCGCAAGATTGGGCCGGCGGCCCCAGGGCGGACCGGAAGGCAGGCCTTTCCGCCGGCCCGAGGGGCGGCCAGAGGGCAGGCCTTTCCGCAGGCCCGAGGGTGGAGCCGAAGGCAGGCCTTTCCGCCGGCCTGAGGGTGGAGCCGAGGGCAGGCCTTTCCGCCGGCCTGAGGGTGGAGCCGAGGGCAGGCCTTTCCGCCGGCCTGAGGGGGCCCGAGGGCGGCAGGCCCGATGGCAAGCCTGCGTGGCGCCCCGAAGGGCGGCCAGAGGGCAGGCCTTTCCGCCGACCCGAGGGCGGCAGGCCCGAAGGCAGGCCTTCCCGCCGGCCCCTGCCCAGTGCCGCGGGCTACACTGCCGAGGCCAACCTCCCGCAGGACCCGCTGGCCGGCATGAAGGCTGCCTGGCAGCCGGCACAAATGTGGTGCAAAAAAGAGATGCGTGAAGCCCACTTCATGGAACCCTCGGTCAAGGCCGCCGTCCAGCAGTTCCAGACCCTCGTTTCAGGCGTCCTTACCGCCACCGCAATCCCCCAGTTCCAGGAAGCTCAGCGGGCAGCCGCCGCATACGTCCGTGAACACGCCTTCCTGCGCTGGGCCCCGGTACCAACTGTCCGATAAGAAAAAGCCCCCGGCACGCCGGAGGCTCCCAACCAGCAGCCCGACACGTTCGGGCTGCTTTTTCTACTTCACTGCGCCCGCCTTTGCATGGTGGCATCCCGTATTGCCGTGCATATTTGGTCGGAGGGGTCCAGAAACCCCGTTTCTGGGGCAAAACCGACCTCTCCGCCCATCCGCGCACGCACAATGCAGAGGGCACCTTGCACAACCGGCCGGAGGCGCTCCCTGCGCGGCGCAACCGCCGGGCGCCGGACCAACCCGCCTAGCCCCAGGAAAATCACCCCAGCCCGTAAGCCTCCCAGAGCACCGTAATCGGATGCACCGCCGGCATCCCGGTCAGATGCTCCATCTGCCACCGGCACGCCTCGCAATCCGACACGCCCCGGGCGGCGCCGCTCGCCACCAGCGCGGCGCGCAGCGGCTCTCCCACCGCCATCGAAATATCGTACTTCTCCCGCTTGAAGCCATGGGTCCCCGAGGCCCCGCAGCACCCCGCATCCATGTTCCACGACTCCACCCCGGGAATCAGCCTGAGCAGGCGAACGGCAGGCGTACCAATCCCCTGCACCCGCTGATGGCACGGCTGATGATACGGCAGCACCTGCGGCGACGGGCGGAAATCGAGCCGCAACCGGCCATCATCATGCAACTGCGCCAGGAACTCAAACAAATCGTAGCACAAGGGGGAGACGGCCTCAGCCCCATCCACCCCCAGCAAATGCGCATACTCTTGCTTGACCGTCAACGAACAGGACGTCGACGTGAAGATGATCGGAATCCCCTTCTCGGCGTAAGGGCGAAGCTGAGCCACGTTGTACGCCGCCCACCGCCGGGCCTCGTCGATCTCGCCGTTGCCCATCAACGGCAGGCCACAGCACCGCTGCGGGGGAAGAATCACCTCAAACCCGTTATGCTCCAGCACGGCCACGGTCTGTCTTCCAACCTCGGGCAGCATGTAATTGGTGCTGCATCCATGGAAGTAGACGACCTGGCCGTTAGGCGCCGGGCGCTCCCGCCAGGGGGAGGGGCGCCGGGCAAACCACGACCGGAACGTGCCACGGGCGTACCTGGGCATGGGGCGGCGCCGGTCGATGCGCAGGGCCTTCTCCATCATGATGCGGACGGGCTTCAGGCCGAGGCTCCCGTTCGTTACCCCGGGGAGCCGGACGGCGACTTCGCCCAACAGGTTGGTGTGCGCCAGCAACCACTCCCGGGCAGGGAGTCCCCGAAGTCGGACCTTGTCGATTTTCGGCTGATGCACTAACTTCGCCGGACTGAGGCCCGACGGGCAGACGACTTCGCAGGTGCGGCAGCCCAGGCAGAGGTCGAGACCGGTTTCATCGACCGCCTTGCCCGCGGCACGGAGCCGTTCAATGCCAGGGCCGCCGTTCTTTGGCCCCGGGAAGGCGGGCGTCACCCGGAAGACCGGGCAGTGGAGTTCGCACAGGTTGCATTTGAGGCAGGCATCGTACTGGTTGATCATTTTGCGACACCTCCTGCCAGCAGTCCGGCGCGCCAGCCGGTGGCGATGGCGACGCCGCCGCCAGAGCCTTCGGCGTAGGGGTCGTAGCCGGCCAGCATCTTGCCGCAGATGTGCAAGTTGCTCCATCCCGGGGGCCTGAGGTGTTCGTCGGTGCGGATGCCCGCCCGCACGAAGCCGTGCCCGCCCGGGGCGAGGAGTTCGGTCGCAGCCAGGGGGCCCGCCGGCACTTCCACGGGGAGGCCGAAGATGGTTTCGTAGATGGGGGCATCGGGTAGGCCCGGGACCCGGGCGCCCACGTCGAGGCCCCGGCCCAGGAGGCCGCCCGTGGCCAGCACGAAGGCCCCGGCCCGGTACGCCACGGCCCCGGCCACCGTCTGGCAGGTGATGCTGTCGATCCGTCCCTGGCCGCAGGCAGCGCCCACGGCCCGGGCGCCCAGGTGCAGGTCGGCGCCCGCCCGCTGCACGTGGCGGGTCAGGGCCGAGCCCAGCCGCAGCCCCGGCAGCGAAGGCGAAAGGAGCGGGACTTCCGCAACGGTCCCGCCGTGGGCGGCGCTCAGTTCGGCACGGACGGCTGGAGCCTGGTCCAGGCCGAGCACGGCAGGAAGGAACAGGGCAGCCCCGACGCCCTGTCCCGCCAGGCGCGCTGCGAGCTGTCTCCGGCAGGCGGGCTCTTCGAGCTGCCTGGCGATCTGCAAGGGGTGCAGGGAGGTGACTCCGTCGGGCAGGTCGGACCAGCCCCACGTCACAGGCAGGCCGGGCATCGCCCGGCGCAGCCCTTCAGCCACCACCTGGGGATGAAACTCCCGTAGGCCCTGGAAGCCTACCACATGGACTGAACAACCGGGCTGCACCACCGCGGCGCCCGGCGCCGGCAAATACGTCGGCCGCAGGCTCCCGACTGCCGTCACCGCTGCCTGATTCCGGTGTTCCGCATCTTCCATATAAGGAAGGCCGGCGGCGCTGGCAGCCGCGAGGAAGGCGTCAAGTCCATCGCGAATCCCGTCAGAACCCACGAGCCGGTACGGATGCCCCTCTGCCAGCGCATCCCACGGACCGGCCAGCAGATCGACTGACCCGGATGATAGTTCAAGTGCCCCGCCACCTTCGGCCACCACGGCCACTTCGGCCCCGGCACGCCGGGCGCCCAGGGCGGCCATCAGGCCCGCCAGCCCCGCTCCGATGACGACCACATCGTATGTACGGCTGCGTTTCATCATGGCTTCATCCCTCCAAAAAGGCCGGCGTAAAGCGCGTAGGTCAGCTCGGCGCCCCGTAGTTCGGGGCCGGGGAGGGCAGCGCTTACGCCCCGCCAGCGTTCTTCCTGGAGGTCGAGCATGAGGGCGGGTGCTGCCGCAGGTTCCGCCAGTCCGGCTTCGGCCAGCGTAAATGCCGCCCGGTAGCCGCAGTAGGCGCCCTGGCAGGTGCCCATGCCCAGGCGCGTCCGCCGCCGGATATCTGACAGCGACGGCTGAGGGAGCGAGCGGGCCACCACCAGCAACTCGCCTCGGGTCACCTGCTCGCATTCACAGATGACCTCCGTGCCGAGCGGTGCTTCAAGCTCCTTCGCCAGATCCGCCAGCCCGGCCGGATGCCGGTCAAGGAGGTATGTCGCCTGTGCCGCACCGACCTGAACCTGAACGCGTCGAACCACGTCGACATCTGGCGGAGGCAGAATGGGCTCCAGCGCCGTTCGACAGGGCGCCGTCACGCCAAGGTGGGCTGCCGCCACATCGACAGCTTTTTCGGCCATCTCGCGGTAGGTTGTCAGTTTTCCGCCCACGATCGAGATCAGCCCCGCCACGCCGTGTTCGGCGCTGTGATCGACGATCTGATAGGTCCGGGGAAGATCGCGGGTATTTGCCCCGTCGCCCTTGGCCTTGAACAAGGGTCGAACGCCGGCGAACGCCCGCAGGACCCGGGCCGTGGCAGCTGCGGGCAACAGGTCGGCGCCCTGCCGGAGCAAGGCGGCCACCTCGGCGGCGGGAATCTCAAGGTTGTCGGGACTCGCAACGGGGGTGGCCGTTGTGCCCAGCAGCGTCACGGTGCCGGCGGGAACGAAAATGTCGCCGTTGCCCGGCGGGCGCAGGCGGTTGATGACCTGGCTGGTCAGGCGCCCGTGGTAGACCAGCAGCACGCCCCGGTCAGCCACGAGGTCGAGGTGGATGCCTGCCATGGCGGCGATCTGGCCGGTCCAGGCCCCGGCGGCGTTGATGACCAGGTCGGCTTCCATCGTCTCTTCTTCGCCGGTTCGTTCGTTGATCAGTTGTACACCGGTCACACGCGGCCCATCCTTGAGCAGGCCGGTCACGCGGCGGTAGGTCAGCGTGCGGCCGCCCAGGGCCTCGGCGGCAGCCACATTCCCGGCGATCAGTCGGAAGCCATCTACAGACGCATCGGGCACCCGATAGGCTGCGACGGCGTCCGGGCTGATCCCGGGCTCTTCCCGACGCAGTTGTTCGATATCAATGCGCTCGGTCGGGACCCCGGCTTTCTGGCAGGCCGTTACCCACCGGTCGGCGTAACCCGGGTCATCCTGGGCCAGTTGCAGGAAGATGCCGCCGCAGGGTTCGACGGCAAACGGCGCGATTCGCCGCAGGATGGCGTTTTCTGTCGCACACTCACGGGCCGATTCCGGATCCTTAACAGCGTACCGGCCGCCGCTGTGCAGCAACCCATGGTACCGGCTAGACGTTCCATGCACCAGATCGCCCTGTTCTACCAGCACGGCTGGAATGCCCCGCATGGTCAGGTCCCGCAGAATGCCGCTGCCCGTGGCGCCGCCGCCAATTACAACCACACGCTGCACTGTGGCTCATCTCCTTCATTGGGAAAGCCCCATCAGGACACGCCAATGACGTATCCTGATGGGGCTTCTCCATGTCTCCGCCCCGGCATCGCCGCACGGGCGAGGCCAGCAATTTCACTTATCTTCACTGTACCGGTTCGGCGGTGCGGTGGCTATGGCACGTTGAGACTATCGGTTTCTGTCGAACGATTCATGCCCTGGTTCGACAGACAAATCTTGCCAGATTTGGTATGGTAGTTGAGGCGACCATGGCATGAAGGGTGGGGAATGGGCTATGCACGGGCGGCAGACCGGACGGCGGGTTTTTACCCTGAGCGTAATCTTGTTGTTGGGGCTTGCCGCGCTCGCAACCAAAATGGCCCAGCTGCAGGGGCGGCAGCATACAGCCTTCCTGGCGGCGGCTGCGGCCCAGCGTTTCCATGAAGTTCGGCACGATGCGCCCAGGGGCGAAATCCTCGACCGCCACGGTCGGAAGCTTGTCACCAACCGCACGGCCTACCGCCTTCATTTGCTTTACCCCGCCTACGTGCAGGGCAACGTGCCCAATCAGGCACTGCTCGGGCAGCTGGCGAACCTGCTCGAGGTCGATCAGGCAACCCTTGAGGAACGTGCCTGGGAGCGAATCCGCGACCGCCGGTTCTTCGAGCCCATCCTCATCAAAGATGACCTGAGCGTCCGGGAAGTCTCGCTCTTAATGGAACTGCGGGCCACGCTGCCCGGCGTCTATATCGATACCCACCCGGTCCGGTATTACCCCTACGGGGAGCTGCTGGCCCACGTGTTGGGGCACACCGGAGAGGTCGTCTCTGATGAAGAGGCAGGCCAGCTTGGCCGCGGGTACATTCCCGGCGATTTTGTCGGCCGTGCCGGCGTGGAACTGCAGTACGATCAGGTGCTTCAGGGAGCACGCGGCTACAGCGACCTGGAAATCGATGCGCTCTTTCGCCCTACAGGCGAAAGTACCCTCGTGCAGCCTGCCGTTTCGGGCCGCAACCTGCAGCTCACCATCGACCTCGACCTGCAGAAAACCGTTGAAGACGCCCTGTTGCGCACGCTGAACCACGTATCCGAAACGCCCGACTGGGCGGGCATCTACTTCCCCAAAACCAACGCCGGCGCCGCTGTCGTCATGGACGTGCGCACCGGTGCCATTCTTGCCATGGCCAGCTACCCGACCTTCAACCCCAACACACCGGCGGTCGTCCCCGAAAGCAAGGCGGAGGCGCCGTTCCTCAACCGCGCCATCGGCAGTGCCTATCTCCCGGGCTCCACCTGGAAAATGTTGACCGGCGCTGCAGCACTGGAGGCGGGTGTTGTCTCGCCGTACGAAGAGGTCCTCTGCACCGGCACTTACGACAAGCTTGAGCATAAGCTCGATTGGAAACTGGACGGCCACGGCTGGCAGAACATCACCGAGGCGTTGGCCAACTCCTGCAACATCTACTTCTACGAGATGGGCTACCGCCTGGGCGTGGAGCGTCTGGCTGAGGTGGCGCAGGAGTTTGGCTTTGGCTTTCCGCTCGGGGTCGACCTTCCCGGTGAGGCGCCCGGCTGGATTCCCGATGCGCCGCGCCGCAACGAAGACCTCGACCCGGGCTCCTGGAACGGGGGCAAGCTGCTGTCGGCTGCCATCGGGCAGGGGCCAACCGCCACGCCGCTCCAGTTGGCCCGCTACGCTGCTGTCATCGCGAACGGGGGCGCCCTGGTCAGACCCCACATCGGGGCGGCCATCGTCACCGCTGACGGGCAGGTGGCCAGCGACCTGACACCGGCGCCCGACGGCCGGGTTGGGCTGCAGGAGAGCTCCTTCCACTTCCTCATGGATGGCATGGAAGCTGTGACCGACTGGGGAACCTCGGCCGGGGCGTTCAAGGGTCTGCCCTTCAAGGTGGCGGGCAAAACCGGCACGGCCGAGGTCGTTGGCACGCAGAACTGCCAGGGCGACCCCGCCTGCCAGTTTGGTGTGTACGTGGCATACGCCCCGGCTGACGAGCCGGAAATCGCCGTGGCCGTGGTCGGTGAGCGGGCCGGGCATGGCGATTCCATGAACCCGGTGGTACGGGCCGCCATGGCCGCGTACTTCCAGGTGAAGCTGGCCGCGAACGACCCGCTGTACGTCCAGGGTATTCTGCCTCGGCCGGAGGGGCTGGCGGAGGTGCCGCCGGCGCCCGCCCCCGAGCCGCCGGCGTACCGGCCGGCGGTGCCCAACCCGGCCCCGGGCCCCGACCCGCAGCCCCCGCCGCCCAACCCGGCCCCGGGCCCCGACCCGCAGCCCCCGCCGCCCAACCCGGCCCCGGGCCCCGACCCGCAACCCCCGCCGCCCAACCCGGCCCCGGGCCCCGACCCGCAA
>JARBUG010000135.1 GCA_029239785.1 Symbiobacteriaceae bacterium
CCCTCCCGCAGGCGCCCGCTGTGGCAGAAGGCGATTTGGCCCGCGACCCGGCGGGCCTGCCCCATGCTGTGTGTAACGAGCACGCGGGCCAGGTGCGCCTTCAAGGAGAGACTCAGCTCCTCCACCGCCTGGGTGGAGCCGGGGTCCAGGGCGGAGCAGGGTTCGTCCATGAGCAGCACGGCCGGGTTCATGGCCAGTGCCCGGGCGATGCAGAGGCGCTGCTGCTGCCCGCCCGAGAGCGCCCTGGCATCGGCCCGGAGGCGCCGCTTCACTTCATCCCAGAGCGCCGCACGTTTCAGGCTCTCTTCCACGATGTGATCATGCGCGTGCCGGCCGGCGCCAAGCAGCGACGGTCCGAAGGCCACGTTTTCATAGATGGACATGGGAAAGGGGTTGGGGCGCTGAAAGACCATGCCCACCCGGCAGCGCAGCTCCTCTGCCTTGAGTCGGGTTATATCCTGGCCCTCCAACTTGATGGTGCCGGTGACACGGGTACCCGGCACGAGGTCGTGCATACGGTTGAGCGCCCGCAGGAACGTCGATTTGCCACAGCCCGACGGCCCGATGAGCGCCGTGACAGAGGAGGGGGGCACGGCCAGCGACGCGGCCCTGAGCGCCTGGGTAGGGCCGTAAAAGACACTCAGTCCCTGGACATCGAGCACTGCCCTCATCGCCGCCACCTCCCCATGATTAGGTTGGCCGCCAGGTTGACCGCCAGCACCCCCGCCACCAGCGCCAGGGCCGTGGCCCAGGCCCGGCCCTCCGAAAGCCCCTCGGTCGCCAAAATGTACAGGTGAACCGCCATGGGGCGCCCGGGGGCCAGGGGCGATGTGGGCATGCCCAGGTCGCTGCCCGCTGTCAGCAATACGGCGGCAGTCTCGCCGAAGGCCCGGCCCAGGGCGAGCATGGCGCCGGTCAGAATCCCGGGCGCCGCTGGGGGCAGTACGACCCGGCGAATCGTCTCCCAGCGGGTGGCGCCCAGTGCGGCGGCACCTTCCCGCAGCTCTCGCGGCACGCCGGCCAGCGCTTCCTCGCTGGTGCGCACTACGGTGGGCAGCAGCATGAGCGCCAGCGTGGCGCTGCCCGCAGCCAGCGACCAGCCCCAGCCCAGGCGTATGACAAACAGGCTGAAGCCAAACAGTCCGAAGATGATACTGGGCACCCCGGCCAGCGCCTCGGTGAGGGAGCGAATGGCTGTCACGGCCCGACCGGGGGGAGCGTACTCCTGCAAGAACAGGGCGGTGGCCACGCCGACCGGCAGGGCCAGGGTCAGGGCGCCTCCCACCAAGTACCCCGTGGCCGCCAGCACGGGGAGTATGCCCCCTTCCCGCCCGGCCCGGGCCGGCATGTCCAGCAAAGAGCCCAGCGAAAGGGTCCCGGCGCCCTTCACAACCAGCAGCCCGATGAGCGCCGCCAGCACGCCGGCGACCACCAGCGCCAGCGCCGACAGAGCCGCCTTCATCGGCCGACCCTCCTCGCCAGGGCGTTTACCGCCATAACCAGAGCAAGCAGGAGCGCCCCGGTTGCGAAAAGCGCCTCCCGGTGGCGGCCCACAGCGTACCCCATCTCCATGGCGATGTTCCCGGTGAGGGTGCGGGCCGGGTCCAGGGGCGAGGTCGGCGCCATCGCGACATTCCCGGTTACCATCAGCACCGCCATCGTCTCGCCCATAGCCCGCCCCAGGCCCAGCACCACCGCCGTCGTAATGCCGCCCCGGGCGGCGGGAAGCAGGACCCGGCGCACGGTCTGCCACGGCGTGGCGCCCAGGGCAGCGGCGCCCTCCCGGTAGGCCGGGGGCAGGGCCCGCAGGGCATCCTCGGCCACAGCGGCAATGGTGGGCAGAATCATGACGCCCAGCACCAGGGCCCCGGCCAGCACGCTGAACCCCGGCCCACCCAGCCCCCGCCGAATGGCCGGCACCAGCACACTCAGTCCCACAAAGCCGTACACCACGCTCGGCACCCCGGCCAGCGTCTGGAGCAGGGGCCGCGCCAGACCCGCCAAAGCAGGCGAAGCAACCTCGGTCAGAAAGAGCGCCATACCAACGCCCGCCGGCACCGCCAGCACCAGGGCGCCCAGCGTAACTGCCAGCGAACCCCACACCATGGCCCGCACGCCAAACAGACCGTCCTCCGGGCTCCACCGGTCGCCCAGCAGGCCCGGAACGGCCGGCCAGCCCTCAGCCACCACAAACAGCGCAATCAGCAGCACGGCTGCCGACGAGAGGACCGCACAGGCCAGGAGCGCCCCCTGCACAACCCGCTCAGTTCTGCTTCGACTGACCACGCACAGGCACCAGCCCTTCTTCCGAGATCACCTGCTGCCCGGCGGGGCTCAGGGCGAAGCGCAGGAACGCGGCCGCCTCACCCGCAGGCGTTGCCCGGGTCACCAGGCTCAAGGGGCGGACCAACCCATACCCGGGCCCGCCCGGAGCCTTCCCGTCCACCCTCAGGGCCTTCAGGCGCCCCAACTGCAGCGCTGCCAAGTTGACATACCCAATGGCCCGGGGGTCGTCCATGACAGCCACCCGAATCGCCCCAGAACTGCTCTGAATAATCGCGTGGGGGCTCACCGGCCCGACCAGGCTGCGAAACGCCTCCCGCGACCCCGAACCCGCCTCCCTGCTGACCAGGTGTATCGAACCCGGGCGCCCCCCGAGCTGTGCCCAGTCGGTCACCGACCCGTCAAAGACCGCCCGCAGTTGGCGCCGTGAAAGCCCCGTCAGCGGGTTGTCAGGGTGGACAACCACCGCCAGCACATCGTATGCGATTGTGTGCTCCGCCAGTCCCCTCGCCCGCTCCCCGGGGGTCAGCCGTCGGGAAACCGCCCCCACGCCCGCCACGCCGTTTAGCACGGCCTGCACGCCGGCCGTGGACCCACCGCCCTGCACGCTGACACGGCTCCCCCCGGCCCTGGCGTACGCCTCAGCCAACACCTCCGCCACCGGCTGCACCGATGTCGAACCAGCGAGCTGCAAGCCAACCGCCGCCTGCCGGCAGCCAGCCGCAAGCCAGACCACCAGCGCGAACAGCAACCACTTTCGCAAAGGTTGTCTCCCTCCTGAGCAAAACAAAAACACCGGTGCCCTGCGTAGGGCACCGGTGTTTTTGTTTTCACAATTATATTGTACCATGAAGTACCAGTGCCTACAAGTCTGTTTTATGCGCCATAGGCCCGTTATAATGACATCCTAAACAAATGAGTTACCCGAGAAGGAGGATGTTCCTTGATCGAAGGAAAGGCCGGCTTGCTGGAAGCCTGCAAAAACCGCAAGATGAAGGTCGCCGAAAAACCGGCCAACCTCCTCGAGACTCGGCTCAAGGCCGAAGGAACCCTCGACGGAATGGACGTGCGGGTTGACGTGAACTGCATCAGCGGTATGCCGGGCGAGAGTTCCGGCACGGTTACATTCAAGGGGAACCTGGCACAAATCATGGCCGTTCTGGGCCGAGTCTGGCCAACGCTCCCTGAAGTGCGCGACGCCTTCTCCCCCGGGCGCCAGAGTTGGCCGCATAAACCCACCAGGGAGTAATCGCAAACCCCGGAAGGCAATAGCGCCTTCCGGGGTATCTTTTATTCCACCATCAGCCTGCGGCTCTCCAGGTTAATCTCCAGCACATTCAGTGCCGTCATATGCTCGATTTGCTGGGCAACGGCCTTCTGGGTCTGCTCAAGCACTTCCCAGACGTGGCATCCGTAGCGCAGCACAATCTCCATTTCCACCAGCACGCCTTCGCGCCGGCTCTCCACCACTACCTTACCAACCCGGCCAACGCCGTCGATCATTTCAGCCGTGCGGGTGGCAATGGTTGCAATGACCGTATCGGCAATAAAAAAGCGACCAAGCGAACTAAATGTAGGCCGGACAACCGACTTTTCGAGGGAGACCTCTTCGTCCTCCTCGCGCTTCAGGAGAAACCGGAGGGGGTCGACCATATAACCGGAAAAGGTCTTCTTAACTTCAAAGGTAGGCGCTGGAATGACGTGCTTGCCTTCCAGCCGCTTGCGGCGGGCCAGGCGAATCTGGGCGGGTGAAGCGATCTCCTCAATGCGAATCACCTGCTCCGGATGGGGCAGGTCCAGCGCATCGCAAATCCGGCCAATCATATCGTCGGAAGTGCCCAGCACCAGGATTTTCTTCGGCTTCAAGCTCCACAGTGACGAGCGCACTTCTTCACGATGCTCCGGCTCATGAAAGATCGCCCGCCGCACGGCGGCCATTTTGTTATCCTCGCGCTTGGCGCTGGTGCCGGCGATAATCTTCCCTTCGCGAATCAGCAGGCCATCATCGATGATGTACTCACACTGGTGCTGATGGGCGACGATGCCGGCCCGGTGGCTCTTACCGCTCCCTGCGGGGCCTACGAGTGCGATCACTTCCACCGGCTATCCCTCCCGCCCCCACAAGGTCTGCTCCCACAATACCAAACTCCTGCCAAACCGGCAATATGGCCGCCCGGAGCGCTCCGGGCGGCCACTTTCTGCTATTCGGTCAGAGCCAGGAACTCTTCGACATCGTTCACGGCGTTCTGCACGCCCGTCAGCCAGAAGTCAGGCTTGGTCAGGTCGACGCCCAGGTGGCGGGCCGCCAGGTCTTCCACCGTCATGCGGCCGGTGTCGCACAGCAGGTCAATGTACTTCTGCTCGAAGGCCGGCCCCTCTTCCTTGGCGCGGGCGTAAATGCCGGCGCTGAACAGGTACCCGAAGGTGTAGGGGAAGTTGTAGAACGGCACGTCGGTGGCGTAGAAATGGAGCTTCGACGCCCAGAAATGCGGGTGATACAGGCCCAGCGCCCCGGCGTACGACTCCTTCTGTGCGGTCTCCATCATCTCGTTGAGCCGGTCGATGCTGACCATGCCCTTCTGACGGGCTTCGTAGAACCGGGTCTCAAACAGGAACCGGCCGTGAATATTCATCAGGTACGCAGCGCTGTCGCCGATCTTGGCATCGAGCAGGGCGAGCTTCTCTTCCTTGCTCTGGGCGCCTGCGATGGCGGCGGCGTTGATTAGCATTTCCGCAAAGGTCGATGCGGTTTCGGCCACGTTCATGGCGTACTCCTGCGTCAGGGGCGGCATGTTCCGCATGACGTGCGAGTGGAAACCGTGCCCGAGTTCGTGGGCCAGGGTGCGCACGCTGCTGGGGTCGCCGCTGAAGGTCATGAAAATGCGGGACTCCTTATGCAGCGGCACGCCGGTGCAATAGGCGCCGGGCGCCTTCCCCGGCCGGTTTTCCGCCTCGATCCAGGCGTGGTCAAAGGCATGGCGGGCGAAATCGGCCATTTGCGGGCTGAAGCGGCCAAAGTTGTCGACGACGAAGTCGGCCGCCTCTTCGTAGCTCATCTTCTTGCTGGCGCTGGAAAGCGGGGCGTACAGGTCGTACCAGTTGATCGCCTCGTAGCCCAGCAGCTTGGCCTTACGCTCGTAATACTTGACCAGCGCGGGCTTGCCGGCGCCCACAGCTTCCCACATGGCATCGAGCGTGCCCCGGGTCATGCGGTTAATCGCCAGGGGCTCCTGCAGGAACGACTCCCAGCCCCGGTGCTTGTAAAGGTTGAGTCGATAGCCCGACAGGTGGTTGAGGGCCGCGGCGCACAGTTCGGCTTCCTTGCCCCAGGCCTCTTCCCACTTCGTGAACACTTCCCGGCGCAGCTCCCGGTCCGGCTCGCTGAACTTGTTGGAAGCCTGCCCGACCGACAGCTCTTCCTCGCCGACCTTGATCGTCATCCGACCGACGATGGTATCGTAAATTCGGCCCCACCCGTGGTAGCCGTCCACCGACAGGTCGTTGGCCAGCAACTCCCGCTCAGTGTTCATCTTCTTTTTCGCAAGCGCCCGCCGCTCCCGCAGGTTGAACGCCAGCGGGGCGATGCGCTCATCGGCCAGCAGCCCGTCGAAATCGGCATCGGCCATCCGAATCAGCCCATCATCGGCCAGGGCGAAAACGGTCTGCAGGCCGGCGTACAGTTCGGTGGTGCGACCAATCAGGACCCGGGCCTCGCGGTCCTTCACGTCCTGGCTCGACAGGCAGCCCACAAAGGAACCGCCCTGTCCGGCCATTTCACCCAGGTGCTGCCCCTGCTCCAGCACCAGGTGCCAGTAATCCCGCCATTCCGGGGTACCGGCAACGGGGGCGGGCGCCTCCAACTTGGCCTTCAGGGCGGCCAGCCCCTGCTCAACACTGTCCAGGTGTGCAGTCAGTGCGGCAGAATGGCTGCCGCCCGCGAAGATCGATTCCAGGTCCCAAGTCTGCCGAAGCGCGTTGGACACAGGGATCACTCACTTCCGTCAAAATTGGCCGACACTCTGATTATACCTATATCTGACATGGACAGGCACCGTAAATTCGCCCCGAAAAGTAGGATGGAGCATTCGTAGGGGGGCTGTGCAGATGTGCGGAATAACCGGTTGGATTGACTGGAACACGGATCTGACCCGGCAGCGGGCCGTGCTGGAGGCGATGACCGCAACACTGGCCGCCCGTGGACCCGATGCCAGCGGCATTCACCTCTCCCGGCACGCGGCCCTTGGTCACCGGCGCCTGACGATTATCGACCCGGTAGGTGGCGCCCAGCCCATGACCCGTCGGTACGGCGACCACACCTATACAATCGTATACAACGGGGAGCTTTATAACACCGCCGAGATTCGAGACGATCTGGAGGCGCAGGGCCACACCTTCCTCAGCCATTCTGACACAGAAGTGCTCCTCGTCGCCTTTATCGAGTGGGGCCCAGACTGCGTCGACCGATTGAACGGCATCTTCGCCTTTGGCGTGTGGGAGGAACACAACCAGCGCTTTTTCCTCGCCCGCGACCGCATGGGTGTGAAGCCGCTCTTCTACGCCCGAAGGGGCGATGCGCTGCTCTTTGGCTCGGAGTTGAAAGCGCTCCTGGCGCATCCGCGGGTAGAGCCCGTGGTCGACGAAGAGGGCCTTTCCGAGGTGCTCTTCCTGGGGCCGTCGCGCACGCCGGGGCATGGGGTTTACAAGGGGGTCAAAGAACTCCGCCCGGGCCACTGGATGCTGCACGAACGCAGCGGCAGCAAAATTCACCAGTACTGGGCACTCCAAAGCCGTCCTCATACAGACGATTTGGCCACGACCGTGGAAACGGTCCGGCACCTCGTAACCGACGCCGTCCGCCGGCAGTTGGTCTCCGATGTGCCCATTGGCACGCTGCTCTCAGGCGGTTTGGACTCCAGCATCATCACCGCACTGGCGGCGCAGCACTTTGCTGACCAGGGCAAGGAGTTGACCGTCTACACCATCGACTATCGCGATAACGACCAGTACTTCCAGGCCAGCGATTATCAGCCCAACTCTGACAGCCCGTGGGCCAGGCGCCTCGCCCAGCACCTGGGCGTACGCCAGCGGGTGGTGGAGTTTGACACGCCGGAACTGGTCGAGTCGCTGGTGACGGCCACCAGGGCCCGCGACCTGCCGGGCATGGCCGATGTGGACTCCTCCCTCTTCCTCTTCTGCCGCGAAATCAAGCGGGAACTGACCGTGGTGCTCTCCGGCGAGTGTGCGGACGAGGTCTTTGGGGGGTATCCCTGGTTCCACAAGCCGGAGTTGCTGGGCTCAGGCTCCTTCCCCTGGATTCGCATGCTCTCCGACCGGGCCGCGCTGCTCAGCCCGGCCCTGCGGAGCCGCCTGAGGCCCGAGGAGTACGTGGCCGACCGGTACCGGCAGAGCGTGGCAGAAGTCCCCTTGCTGGACGGCGAGGATCCCCTGGAGGCCCAGCGCCGGGTCATGTTCTACCTGAACCTCAACTGGTTCATGGCCACGCTGCTCGACCGGAAGGACCGCATGTCGATGGCCGCTGGCCTGGAGGCCCGTGTGCCCTTCTGCGATCACCGGATTGTGGAGTACGTCTGGAACATTCCTTGGGCCATGAAGACGGTGGACGGACGTGAGAAGGGCATTCTGCGGCGGGCCCTGGAAGGCGTGCTGCCCGATGATGTGCTCTACCGCAAGAAGAGCCCGTACCCCAAGACCCACAACCCGGCCTACTATGCGGCCGTGCGCGAGTGGGTCGCGCAGATTCTTGCCGACCCGGCCTCACCGCTGCACCAAATCGTGGACGCCGGGGCCGTGCGGGCGCTGGCCGCCAAGGATGCGCCTGCCAGCGGAACCCCGTTCTTCGGCCAACTGATGGGCGTGCCGCAGCTTTTTGCCTACCTGGGCCAGATCAACACCTGGATGCAGGTGTACGGCGTCACCCTAGCCTGATCAGCGCTCCGCCCGAATCATGGAGACCCGCCGCGCATGGCTCATGCACGGCGGGTCTTCCGCTGTGGGTGCAGATTAGTAGAACGCATCGTCGTCCTCACGGTCAAACGGAATCTCCTCGATCAGATCGCCCTCGGGGCCACGCACCTCAAGTGCGGAGTAGGCCCGGTTGATCTTCAGCCCGGTGGTTGTGGTCACCCGATGGTAGTACCCGAGCCCGTCCACCAAACTGTTTGCTTCGGTCAGTGCTGTCACATCTGCCACGCCATCGGCCACGAGAATCTCCTGAATGCGATTACGCATGCGATTGGAGATGGACGGGTTCATCGGCAATCACCCCTGTGCTCCTATCATAGCCGGAAATGGTCGCGGAGAACCTTGGGAAGAGGAGTCCGGCAAACCTGAGCGAATATGCACTCAAGTTACCACAACAGGAGGATCTTTTGCGTGCTCACCCTTGTTTTCCGTAAACTCGATGCGAACGAGTCGCCCTTGCTTGCCCTGGACGACCTGGCCGAAGAGACGGCCGTCCTGCTTTCCGACCTGACTCAGGCCCAAATGGTAACCACTTCTACCCCTGTCCTGGGGCCCGATGGGCAGGTGATCGCGCAGCATCTACGCTGGCACACCTTCGCCACCCGGGACCGGCTGGTACTGGAGACCACCTGGCACATCGCTGAACGTTTCATGGTATTTGATGCCGTCCGGGCCGCAGTCGATTACCATCGCTTCACCGCGATCTGGTGCATTTGCCAGCAGGCTGCAAAGGCTGGCTACGGCTGGGCCGGCGCCTGGTGGGACGGCGAAGAAGACCCGGTGCTGGACAACCTCTGGTTCCATGACGCCGGCGAACTGTACAACATGGAAGACGAAGACCCGCCAATGCCGCCCATGGGTCGGCGCGAAATCGAGCCCGGCATCGTGCTGGAGTGGCTCCACCCGTCGGTCCGCATCATGAAGCGGCTCGTCTATTTCGCCGAGGACTGCAAGATCGACTGGGAATCTCTGATCATCGAAGATTTGATGACCGAAACATCAGCGGCCTACCTGGAGATTCGAGAGGGGCGCAATACCATCGCCCTGGCCCGTGTGCTGCGGGAGACGTACCTGCCAGGCATGGAGGGCTATGATCCCCGCTCCCCCCGCCCGCCCGTTGAGTTTGAAATCGAATCCTTTGAAGTTCACCCGAAGTATCGCGGGAAGCGGTACGGGGCCCTGCTGGTCCAAGAAGTACAGCGGTTGCGGCGTCCCATGTCCACGCTCGACACCTATCGTCGCGCCGAAAAGTTCTGGGAACGAGTGGGTTTTGTGCACAACCCCCGACGTTCATCCCGCGAGGACTCGAATATATTCGAGTGGAGCCTGCCTATGGGCACGCCGACCAAGAGCCGTACGGAGGACGATGACGACTAGACGCGGTTACTTCCGGGAGGGCGACGTTATGCGAAAGATCGTTGGCTGGTCTCTGGTTCTGTTGCTGATGGCCGTGTCGCTCGCAGGCTGCGGGTCGAAAACGGCAAAGCCAGCGCCGGTCCAAGCGCCAAGCACCTCGGCCCCGCCGACATCTTCCAACGGCAGCACGCCAGGCAAAGCACCGGGCACCATACCTGGTGATCAGGCTGCCCTGCAGGCGGCCCTGGCAGAGAAGTCTGCCGTGCGTTACGAAATCGTCGTCGCAGATGATACGGGCGGCCGCGACCAGGACGCCTACCTCGACTGGCTGACAGCCCAGAAAAAGTGGCCCGAAGCATCGTCGCTCGTGCTGGTCGTTTATGCGAAGGAAAACTATGACCTGCGGTTTGCCATGGGCGCCACCTTCTTTGAAAAGAAGGTAACGGTAGACGAAATGCTTACGCTGATGCGCAGCAGTTACTTTCCGAAGGGAAGCAAGGGCGATCCCGCAGGCGGCCTGGCGGAGCTGATCCGGGCTGTCAACCAGCGGTTAGCGAAGTAAGCCCTGCGTACCCACCGATCCTGTTGAGCGTTCGTCCCAGATACTTCCTGCATGTCGGCGGACATAACAGGCATCCTAGTAGCGGGATATGATCGTCTACCGACAGGAGTCGATGGAAGTGAATGCTCTTACCTGGTTTGCGCAGTTGTTGGTCATCATCGGCGCCCTGAACTGGGGCCTGATCGGGTTCTTCAACTTCGACTTGGTTGCTGCTTTGTTCGGGGGCCAGACCGCCTTTCTGAGCCGGGTCATCTACTCGCTTGTGGGCATCTCCGGTCTGATCGCCATTTCGTTCCTCGTGCGGGATCGCGAGACCAATCGGGAGCGGATTCGCTAGGCTTCCAAACGTCAGCCTGCCTCGTTTTGCGAGGCAGGCTGTTCTGTTTGTCGACACCCTGTCGTCACGATTGTCGAATTTTTTCGGAACAGAGTGGCTCCGCAAGGCAGGTATTTGAAACCCAAAGTAAGGATTTCTCTCCTAGCGAATAGGAGGGAACTACCGTTGCTGGAGAACCGAACCACCGTGGTCATTGCCGACGACAGCCCCACCAGCCGCAACGCGATGGTGGACCATTTCGACAGTTTACCCGGGTTCGCCGTGCTTGGCGAGGCGAAGAATGGCATTGAAGCCGTCGACATGGTACAAGCCCTTCGCCCCGATTTACTAATACTCGACGATGTTCTGCCCCACCTTGACGGCCTTGGTGTCCTGAGCAGGCTTGATCCCGTTCACCGCCCCAAGGTCCTTATGCTCATGTCCTGCGCATCAGACGGCATGGTGCAGTTGTACTCCGACGCAGGCGCCACCTACTGCTTGTTGCGTCCGGCCGCACCGGAACTGGTTGCAGAACGGGCGGCTTTTCTGGTAAACCGGCGGATTCCGTTGCCCGACCGCTCGGTCTACGTCATGCCGGTCCGACAAATCCGCACAGTCTCTGACCTCCTCCGACAGACCGGAGTTCCGGCTCACCTCCAGGGGTACCGCTACCTGAAGGCCGCGGTTCAGTATGTGCTCGACCACGGCGGCGACCTGTGCGCCATGACCAAGGAGTTGTATCCCGCCGTGGCCCGTATGCACGACACCGTCCCTGCCCGGGTCGAGCGGTCAATCCGCCACGCCATCGAAGTGGCCTGGAACCGTGCCGATCTCGGTGAGCTGCAGCGCCTGTTCGGGGCCACCATTAACCACAGCCGGGGGAAACCAACCAACTCGGAATTCGTCGCCATGTTGGCCGACCATCTGCGCAACATCGCTAGTTAGCGGCCAAGGGAAAGCCCCCGGTCGCTGTTGACCGGGGGCTGTCAGATTACTGTGCGGGACTTTCGGCCGGCGGGGCCTCCTCGGTCGCTTCGGGCCCCTCGTCCGGGGCCGGCTCCTCAGCCGGTTGGGCCGCGTCCTCGACCGTCACCTGGGCGACAGCTGCGGGAGCCGCATAGTAGCGGTTATCTGTCAGCGTCATCGTCACCTCGTAGGTGCCCGCGGGCAGCGCTTCGGTGGCGAGCCCTGCCGTACCGTCTGCGGCGATGGACGCCTCGTAGGTTCCCATGAGGGTGCCGGTCACCTTGTCGGTCACTGTATACCGCACACCGCCGGCCCTGGTAATGTCGTAGCCGCCCAGCGGGTCAGTCACCAGGGCCTGGAGGTTGAGGGGGCCGGGAACGGCCGTCGGGGCGCCTGTGAAGGTTAGCGTGGCGCCGCGGGCGGTAACAGTCAGGGTGCCGGTGCCACTCGCCGGACCGTGGGCCGTATTGCCCTTGAACTCCGCCCTAATGGTGTAGCTGCCCGCCGGCAGGTCGGCCCTGTAGTTCAGGTGTGCCACACCATCCGGACCAATCAGCGCCGTACCCACGAACTGATCATTGATCGAGAAGTGAATGGGCTGCCCTTCCAGTCCGGGCGGTACCGAAGGCTTGCTCGACTTTCCGCTGCCGCCTGTAGCGGCCAGCAGGCTGGTTTGAAGGGTTGCCATAGGCGTTGCCAGGTCGCTGGTACGGGCAGCAAGCAGCACGGGGCTGGCGATAGCCTTGACAGCCACACCCGTCGCGAAGGAAGCAGAAAGGGTCGTGGTGCCGCCGGACATGGTCGTCATACTCGGAACGCTCATCGGTCCGTCAGCATCTGCAAAGTACCCGGTCCACTCGTCCGACGTGTAGTGGGTGCTTCCAGACACCACGAGGCGGGCCCGGCGCCCGGCAAGCTTTACACCAACGTTGCACGTTACCTGCTGGTTGTTGACAAGCGCAGTGGGCGTGGCCGACGGGGTATAGGTTCCGGTGGAACAGATCGTCCACGAACCAACGGGTTCTTCGGCGTACAGTTCTACGGTGATCGTACCTGCGGAGGGGTTACCGCGTGCGGCGTCAACCTCATCCTGCCAGCTGAAGTTCACCTTGTAGTTGTTACTGTTGCCCGGGTTGACACCGTTGACGTTGAAGAACGAACCCGTTTCCTGGGCCTTGGGCAGTATGACCACACCGGAAGTCGCCAGGTTGTAGTCCGTATTCCCGGCAAACCTGACTTCCACGGTAGGCACCGCACTGTCAGCTGCCCAGGTATTCCGCTGGTTCCAGTTCAACGTCGCCTTCCCGGTCCCGTCGGTGTTGAGCGTTCCCCCCACCTGCGTGGCGCCGGATCCGGTATTAATCCAGAACGTCACCGGAATGCCTGAAAGCAGTGTTCCGTTGAAGCTGGTCACCGTGGCGGTGATCGTGGACCAGTAGTCGCTGTAGGCCACGGTCGGCGCACTAACGGAAATGGCCGGCGTGCTCTTGATGACTGTCAGGTTGCCGCTTCCGGTTGACTGGTAGTACGGCGAGTTCGTGTTAAACGAAGCGCCGATGGTGTAAGGTGCTACCCGCACAGCCTTGTTGACCTGCCACGGCAGCGTCGCCACGCCGCCCACCGTTGTGGCCTGGCCGACCGGTGTACCGTCTACTGTGAAGTACACGGTCTGCCCGTCCAGGTTGGTGGCGCCCGCCTTGAGCGTAGCCGTCAGGTTGACCGTTTCGGTCACCCGCCCGGTTACGTTGCCAACAGTCAGGGTCGTGGAAGCCATAAGGTTCCGGGAGATTGACGTGGCCGTGTAGTAACCGTTCGCCACAAGGCTGATGTTCAGCTGGTAAACACCG
This sequence comes from Symbiobacteriaceae bacterium, assembly GCA_029239785.1. GTDB lineage: Bacteria > Bacillota > Sulfobacillia > Symbiobacteriales > Symbiobacteriaceae > JARBUG01. The sequence continues at coordinate 13,313 of JARBUG010000135.1, forward strand.
TGGGGCAAGTTGGTGGTGCCGGCAGCAACCCCCGACCCGTTGATGTTCACCGTAACGGTGTGAGCCAACGTGGCGCCCTGCATGAAGTCAAACTTCATTTGCATGACACCGGCCGGAATGGTTCCCTGCGTAACCGAGAGCGACCCGTTTACGTTGAAGGCACCACCGTAGGAAACGGTATCACCCGAGTAGCTCAGGGTACCGGTGGCGGGGGTCACGCTGAACGTGGTCGAGGCCTCGCTGTTGCCATAGTACGAGGGATCACCGCCGTACTTGGCCTTGACCGTGTAGGGACCGGGGCCGGGCAGGTTGACCGTATACGTGGTGCTGACCTGAC
>JARBUG010000136.1 GCA_029239785.1 Symbiobacteriaceae bacterium
CCGACGACGGGCAGGGCATTGACCCCGCCCGCCTGGGAAAGGCCGCCGGCATGGGCCTGGCCGGCCTGAAGGAACGGGTGGCGCTGGCGGGCGGTACGCTCGACATCTCCTCGCTGCCCGGGTCTGGGACCCGCCTGTTTGCCGACCTGCCCGTCCCCGCAGTTGGGTAGGCCGAGCACAAGTCTGGAGGGTGTTTTATGGCCATCCGAGTGCTGATCTGCGACGATCACATCATGGTGCGGCAAGGGGTCCGCATGGTTCTGCAGTCCGAGCCCGACATCGAACTGGTCGGCGAAGCCGGCCGGGGCGAAGAGGCCGTGGCGCTGGCCGTGCAGCTCAAGCCTGAAGTCGTCATCATGGACCTGTCGCTGCCCGACATGAGCGGGATTGAAGCCACCAAACAAATCAAAGCAGCCCTGCCCAATACCCGCGTGATCGCCCTGACCATGCACGAAGAAGAGCCGTATGTCATGGAAGTGCTGCGCGCCGGCGCCGAAGCCTATATCGTCAAGCGGTCGGCAGCGGCAGACCTGGTCAACGCCATGCGGCAGGTGATGGCAGGCCAGGCGGTGCTCGACCCGGTTGTCACCAAGGCCGTGGTTACCGGCTACGTCAGCCGCCCGACGCCGCCCACGCCCGACAAGGAGACCGACTCGGTGCTCACGCCCCGGGAGCGGGAGATTCTGATCCTGGTCGCCGAGGGCTTTACCAACGCCGAGATCGCCAAGAAGCTCTATATCAGCGAAAAGACGGTGCAGACCCACCGCTCCAATATCCTTGATAAGCTGAACATCCACGACCGGACCGAACTGGTCCGCTACGCCATCCGCCACGGTCTCGTCGAGGCGTAAAGCCCGCCGGAAGGAGCGTCAATCTACCCATGAACGTACTCGAAGCCATCGCGGGGCGCCATTCGGTCCGGCAGTTCCGGCCCGACCCGGTCCCCGACGACACGCTCCGCCAGTTAGTCGAAGCGGCACACCTGGCCCCGTCGAGCTGGAACCTCCAGCCCTGGGAGTACCTGATTGTGACCGACCCGGGCCTGAAGCGGGCCCTGCGGGCCGCCTGCAGCGACCAGAGCCAGGTGGAACAGGCGGGAGCCGCGATCGTCTGCCTGGGCTCCATGCGCCAGCAGGATGCCCTGGCCGACCGGGTGGAGGCCTCCATAAGGCCCGACGCCACCTCCGAGCAGAAAGAGCGGAGCCGCCGCACGGTGCAGAAGATGCGCCACGACGAGGTCTTCCGCCGCTCGCATGTGATCACCAACACCTACATCTCCATCGCCTACATGACGCTGGCAGCCATGGAGTACGGCCTCGGCACCTCCTGGATTGGCTCCTTCGACCCCGACATGGTCAGGGTGCTCCTGGGGATTCCCGACGACTTTGTCGTGGTCTCGGTGCTGGCGGTCGGCTGGCCGGCCGATGGCCTGGAACTGCTGCCCCACAAGCGGCGCCCGGTGGAGCAGATCATCCACCTGAACCGGTTTTAGGCCCGTCCGGCGTGGGCCTGACTGGCTACGGCACCCATTGAGGGTGCCTAGGCAAATATTACGTTCTCGTGAGCAATGGAACATTTCAGTCCCTTCTTGCGTCTGCACCCATTGTGGACCAAGGAGGGATTTTTGCTATGTATGAAGTGAGACACGCGGTCGAACCTGACTATGAAGCGATCGCCGAGATTGCGACGCGCACCCGACCCGAGCCATTCACAGCCGATGAGTTTCTGAAGGATGACCGCCGGGCGCTGGCGGACCCGAACTTGATTCTTCATAGGCTGGTCGCTGTCCGCCCGGCAGACGGGCGGGTGGTCGGCTACGGCTTTTCTGAGCGGTGCGCCTGGGAGCCGGCCGGCCGCTGGTCAGTCTATGCAGCCGTTCACCCGGACTGCCGGGGGTTGGGCGCCGGGCGGGCCATCCTGGAGCAAGCGGAGCGCATCGCCCGGGAAGGGGGCGCCACCGAACTGCAGGCCTGGTGCAGAGGCGAGGCCGACGAATCCTTTGCCTGGGCCCAGCGCCGGGGCTATGCCCTGAAGCGCCAGCGGACCGAGTCGGTGCTGGACCTGTCCAAGCCTGACTTCGCGAAGTTTGCCCCGGCCGTCGACCGGGTGCGCGAGAGCGGCATCACCCTGATCATGCAGGACGGCCTCACCGTGCCTGAGGGCCTGCTGCGCCAGGTCTACGAACTGGACCGGGTTACCTCCCCGGATGTCCCCGCCTGGGACGCCGGCGACAGCTTCCCGGCCTGGGAGCAGTACCGCAAGGACTGGTACGAGTGCCACGTCCCCTACGTCGTCGCACTCGCTCTGGATGGCGATAAGGTGGTGGGCCTGTCCACGCTGTATTACTCCCATACGCCCGGCAAGAGCGCCGGCATCGGCTATACGGCCGTCCTGCGGGAGTACCGGGGCCGCTCCATCGCTCTGGCGCTCAAGCTGCTGACCATGGAGGACGCGATGCGCCGCGGGATACCCCGGATTCGAACCAACAACGATCCGGACAACCCGTCCATGCTGGCGATTAACGTCAAGCTCGGCTTCCAGTTCATTCCCGGACCCCGGCTCCTCCAAAAACAGCTATAGGTCCACGGCAAAGGGGCCGGTGCGGATAGAAATCCGCACCGGCCCCATGTATGTTGTTGGCGAGCCTGGCCTTAACGGCGCCGCTTGCCACCCGAGCGGAGCACCAGCTCCACCTTGCCGTCAGCGGCGACTTCCGGCAGGTACCGGTTTCCGTCCGAGTCGGCGACCTGAAGCCGTTCAATATACCAGGGACCACGGTCTCGTGCGAGGTTCTCGAGCTTGCTCAGGACATCCTCGCGGCTGACCGCCATCGTCTTTCCGCCGCCATGTTCAAGGATTGACCATACGTCCACCGGGATATCCCCCTTTCCGGAAAAGTAAAACCCGGTGCAGTCGCACCGGGCTGCGTAAAACGCACACTCAGAACTGCGAGCGGGCGCACGCGCCCTAGTAAGGATACCGTGCGACTGTCCCATCTTACACCAACAGGGGAGAAAAAGCAACCCCTTGGCTGGAACCGTCTCCTATGGAAAAAAGAGGTGGCGAAGGGCGGGAACCAAAAGTTCCCGCCCGGTGGCGTCAGCCGCTCTGATCATCCCAAACGTCGGGCCGCAGGGAGAAGGTCTCGGCGCCGGCCATATCGACCGGGTTGTCCGGGCCGTCATCGCCCGGCGAGTCCGCCAGATACCGGGGCGGTTCTGCCGACTGCGTCAGGTGTGCCTCACCCGGAATATCGTCATCAGGCGCGGGCAATTTCGAGAGGGCTCTCCGCTTACGGTCAGCCATGGGTCACCGCTCCTTCCCTCGGCGATTCGAAGCCCTGCCGATGGCGCTACTAGTCTTCCCCGGTTTCGAAAAGATGTTTGAACTGGCCGTACCCTTCCCGCTCTAAATCCGCTTTGGGAATAAACCGGAGCGCTGCCGAGTTGATGCAGTAGCGCAGCCCCGTCGGCGCCGGGCCGTCGTCGAAGAGATGCCCGAGGTGCGAATCGCCGCTGCGGCTGCGAACCTCCGTCCGGACCATGCGGTGGCTGATATCGGTTTTCTCCTTGACGTTCTCTTGCTGCAACGGGCGGGTGAAGCTGGGCCAGCCGCAGCCGGCATCGAACTTATCGCGCGAGCTGAAGAGCGGCTCACCCGACACAACATCGACGTAGATGCCTTCGGCTGTATGGTTCCAGTACTCCCCCGTGAAGGGTCGCTCGGTGCCGGCGTTCTGCGTCACTTCGTACTGGATGGGCGTCAGGCGGCGGCGCAGTTCGGTCTCGCGGCCCGGGTCACGCCAATGCCGCTTGATGAAATCCTCACGGCCCGAGCCCAGGTGGTACCGGGTATAGTGGACCGGGTTTTTCTTGTGGTACCGCTGGTGGTACTCCTCCGCCGGATAGAAGGTGGCCGCGGGCAGAATGAGCGTTACGATCGGTTTGTCGAAGCGCCCGCTGGCCTCCAGCGCCTGCTTGGAGGCTTCGGCCTTCTGCCGCTGCTCCTCCGTATGGTAGAAAATCGCGGTGCGGTAGGAGCCGCCCCGGTCATGGAACTGGCCGCCGGGGTCGGTCGGGTCAATCTGCTGCCAGAAGAGTTCAAGCAGCCTGGTGTAGGGAAACAACTCCGGGTCATAGGTGATTTGCACGGCCTCGAAGTGGCCGGTGGTGTCGGAGCAGACTTCCCGGTAGGTCGGGTTCTCCTTATGCCCGCCGGTGTAGCCGGATACGACAGCGATGATGCCCGGCTGTTCTTCAAACGGGCTGACCATGCACCAGAAGCAGCCGCCGGCAAAGGTCGCCAGTTCTTGTTTGCGCTCCATACGTATACCCCCCACGATAGCATGCCCTCACGCTCTTGAGACGCTCACGGATGCGCTTTGGCTACGTCACGGAGGGATACCGACGATCGTCAGCGAACTGACGGGAAATTGGACAACCTACGGAGATAACGATTATGCTGCTCAACTTGCATGGCTTTCAGATCGCCGCGGAGATGATTGGGATCGGCGGGCCGACGGTTGTGTTCGAAGCCGGCGCCGGCATGGGAAAGGCAACCTGGGACCCAATCTGGGCCGAGGTTGCCTCGTCTGCGACGGTGTTCAGGTATGACCGGCCGGGGCTGGGCGCCGACGGCGCGCCTCTGCCGGACGGCAGCGCCCCTGCCCCGACCTCCCCCCGCACTGCAGGTGACGTGGCCTGCCACCTGCACACCCTGCTGAGCCTTGCTGGGGCGCCGGGTCCTTACATCCTGGTTGGCCACTCCTTCGGCGGCCTGGTCGCCCGGCTCTTTGCCCACCGGTACCCCAGGGACGTGGCAGGGGTTGTGCTTGTCGACTCCTCCCACCCGGAGCAGCGGAGCCGCAGTCTGGCGGCGCTCCCGCCGTTTGCGGCGCACGAGGCGCCAGCGCTGACGGCAACCCGGCAGCGGTACTTAGCACCGACCGATATCCTGCCGGAAGGCATCGATTTCGGCGCAAGTCTGGCCGAGGCCGGGCGGGCGCCCCGTATCACGGGCGTGCCGCTGGTTGTTGTGTCGCGAACCGTGCCAGTAGGTGAGGCTGACCTCGGCCTCCTCCGCCCCGGGCTGCCGGTGGACGTGGCGCGGGACCTTGAGCAAACCTGGCAGGCACTCCAGCGTGACCTGTGCACTCCGGGCGGCCACCACCTAATCGCTCAGCGAAGCGGTCACGCCGTCCACCGGGATGACCCGGCCGTGGTCGTGCAGGCGATTCGTGTGGTCCTCAGCGCTTCAGCGCCTGGTGGTACTCGGCCAGCGTCGTCTCATCGGTCTTAACCACTGTCCAGCCATCGCCGGTCTTCTCCAGGTAGAGCATGACCTGCACCTGCCCGCCGGACTCGGAAAAGTCCTTGTGCAGGTAGACCTCTGAGCCGTTGACCAGGACCACCGCCCTGTCACCATCGGCCTGTGCCTTGAGCCGGGCGTAGCTCTCCGGCTGCATGTTGCCGTCGATGAACGTAAGCGACTTGTAACCACCGACTGCATCCGCCTCAGCGTTGATACCCGCCTGGCCGTCGTACCCTTCCTTGAGGGCCGGGAACTCCCGCCAGACCACCGCCGGGTCACCGGCCAGCACGGCCTGCTTGCGCACGTAGAAGTACCGGTTGACGATCGGGTGAAAGACCGCATATTGTGCGGGCGTCATCTCCGCCATCCCCTTCGGCGCCGCCAGAGGCAGCGGGGGCTCGATCTTGGGCGTGGCGCCCGCTGAACCCGTCGAGCAGCCCACCAGGGCGCCCAGCACCGCGCCCAGCACCGCCGTTGCCAGCAAACGTCTCATGTGCAACTCCTCCTGCGGCTCAGGTTTCACACATATAGAGACGTACCTGTGGCGGGCTGGGTTTCCCCCTCAAAGCGGTCCTTCCCCTAATGCGCCGGCTTCGCAGGTTCGGCGTGCACACTCCGCCCCTGGATCGAGGCGTTCTTCATCGCATCCAGCACCGTCGTCCCGACATCCCGCGGCACCTCCACAAAGGTGAAGTTCTCGTGGATGTCGATCGCCCCGATCAACCCGCCGGGAATATCCGCCTCCTGGGCGATGGTCCGGACGAAATCGGCCGGGCGCACCCGGTGCCGGGACCCGAGATTCATGAACAGCCGCACGTATCCCTTCTCGGCGCCCGTCTCGGGGAAGTCATACGCATCCGCCGGACCGGTTGGGCGCCTCCGCCCGGCCTCGGCCGTGCCTACGGCGGTCCCCACGGCAGTCCCCTTCGGGTCCGCCACCGAGGAGAGCAGGGCGGCTACCAGCTGCTGCGGATCATGCTCATCGAGCAGGCGGGCCGCCAGGTCGCTGAACCGGGCATCGCGCCCGGCGCCCCGGGCCACCGCTGTGCCAATAGACTGGCCCAGCAGCTCCAGCGCCCGCTCGGCCACATCAGACGGGGTGGGCACGTTTCGCCGGGGAATCTGGGACTTGGTCGCCTTCTCAATGAACTTCAGGTACCGGAACTCCCGCGGATGGATCAGCGTGAAGGCCGTGCCTTCCTTGCCCGCCCGCCCCGTCCGCCCAATGCGGTGGACGTGCGACTCCGGCGCCTGCGCAATGTCGAAGTTGATCACGTGGGTCACGTTCTCCACATCAAGGCCGCGGGCGGCCACATCGGTGGCGACCAGCAGTTCAAGCTGCCCTTCCTTGAACCGGGAGAGCACCCGGTTCCGCTGCGCCTGGTTCAAATCGCCATGAATCGCCTCTGCCAGATAGCCCCGGGCCTGCAGGGCCGACGCGACCTCGTCGCAGCCCCGCTTGGTCCGGCAGAAGATGATGCCCCGGGAGACCGCCTCGTGGTCCAGAATCCGGCTCAGCGCCTCCACCCGGTCACGCTCCCGGATTTCGAAGTAGGCCTGCTCGATTTGCGGGGCGAAAAGCTCCTGGCGGGCGATGCTGATACGCACCGGGTCCCGCATGTACCTTTGCGTCAGGCGCGCAATGGCCTCGGGCATCGTCGCCGAAAAGCAGACCGTCTGCCGCTCCGGCGGCAGGTGGCTCATGATCATCTCGATATCTTCGATAAAGCCCATGTCCAGCATCTCGTCGGCCTCATCCAGGACGAAGGACTTGATCTGGTCGAGCTTCAGCGTGCCCCGTTCGATGTGGTCCATCACACGGCCGGGCGTGCCGATTACGACCTGCACCCCGGCCCGCAGGGCCCGAATCTGGCGGTCGATGGGGCTGCCGCCGTAGAGAGCCAGTTCCCGCACCCGCAGGTACTTGCCCATTTTGGCGAACTCCTCCGCCACCTGCAGGGCCAGTTCCCGGGTGGGCGCCAGCACCAGCGCCTGGGGGCGGGTGGCGTCGGGGCTGAGCCGCTGGAGCACCGGTATCGCAAAGGCAGCGGTCTTGCCGGTGCCTGTTTGTGCCTGACCAATCAAGTCCTTGCCCTCAAGCAGCGGGGGAATCGCTTCCGCCTGGATGGGCGAAGGCTCTTCGAAGCCCATCTCCTCAAGCGCCCTGAGCACGGCCGCGTCCAAATTGAGCGTACGAAAACCCGTTTCGAGCAAGAGAAATCGCCTCCTCCCCGCTATTATGTCCAGGGACGGGCACAAAAAAGCCCGGTGCAATTGCACCGGGCTTTTGATTGACGGTAATTACCGACGGCCGCCGAAGCCGCCGCCACGGTTGCCGCCGCCGCCGAAACCGCCGCGGTTGCCGCCAGCGGGCCGGTCCTCACGGGGCTTAGCTTCGTTGACGGTCAGGGCACGGCCGCCCCACTCGGCGCCGTTGAGAGCGGCGATGACAGCCTCAGCGGCGTCAGCCGGCACCTCGACGAAACCGAAGCCACGGGACCGACCGGTCTCGCGGTCGGTGGCGACGCGAGCGGAGATGACCTCAGCGTGGGCAGCGACAGCCTGGGTGAGGTCCTCGTTGGTCACGGACCAGGGCAGGTTACCAAAGTACAGAGTCTTCGTCATGTTCTTCGTGCTCCTTCATACCATGTTCTTATCGCTCATCATTGCACGAAGATACAACCCTGTATCCAGGTTTCGCCCCGAGCACTGTGCCACGATACATCGATCATAACATCTTGCTCCTCGTTATGCAAGCATTAACAGCTTCGAACCAGGGGCCAGAGACAGCCTCAGCGAATTTGGACCTGCCCTTTGGCTTGCGAGAAAGCCCGTATTGAGTTACAATGTGAGAGATTCTCATACGTGTAGCTCACGAGAGCGACCTGGTGCAGTACACCGGGTCCTTCTCTGTATCTACCAGTTTGGGGTCTGAGAAAGGAGGCACAGCCTCATGAGTACTGATACCACGCTGGCGTTTCATCTCCCCGAAGGTTGGACGCTTCGAAAAGTGGTAACTGCAATGGTGCAGGAATGGCTCCCCCCCTTCCGGGCCGAGCCGGCCATGAAGGCTGCCCGCTGGGTCGTGCAGTCGGTTATGGAGTCGGCCGATCAGGGCGGCGCACCCTTATGGGAACCTGGAATCTCTACATCTGAATACGAGACCCGCCTGGACCAGGTTGTCCGGAGCTGGGTCAGCCGGGCGACGGCAGGTCGAGGCAAGGGCACTATTTTGGCGCGGGTCGCCCTCGATGAGGAGCGCCCGGGTCTGCTCCAGCTCAGCCCCGGCACCGCCTTCCCGGAAACGCTGTTCGACGCCGACAAGGTCGATGAAGTGACCGGCGGGGCGGGACCCGACGGGCTCTTCGCAGCGCTGCTGACGCAGCACGGCTTCAAACCAGCGAACTAAATAGATGTGAGAAGGACCGGGCGTGCTGCCCGGTCCTTGCTTTTTGCGCGGGACGGTTATTTTGCCACGGATTTCGCGGATGCCACGGATTTGACGGATGAAGGCCGGCGGGCTCGTCCCTGCAGGCCTTGTGGTTTTTGCCGCAGATGACGCAGATTACGCAGATGAATACATCCACACGTATATAGGGTGGCGGTGGAGTGTCTCCGTTGTCCCTATCTGCGTCATCTGCGGCGAAGTTACGCACCAATCGCTGCGATGCCAGCCGCCAGCGCCTTCTGGTTGACCGCCTCGGTCCCCTTCGGCACAGAGTCGGCCACCGCAGCCGCCAGCGCCGCAGGCGAGACCAGGCTGCAGGCCTGGTTCATGGCGCCCAGCGCCACGATATTGGCCGAAACCGTCCGGCCCGTCACTTCCTTGGCCAGCTTCGTGATCTCCACCACGTGAACCTTGCCGTCCACGGCAGGGACCGTGTGCACGCCCGCCGGGTCGACGATCAGGGTGCCACCCGCCCGGAGCTTGGGCGAGAACTTATCCGCCGCTTCCTGGGTCATCGCCAGAATCACATCGGCCGCGACGACCTTGGGGAAGTCGATCTCGTCGGTGTCCAGAATCACCTCGGCACGGCTGGCGCCGCCCCGGGCCTCGGGGCCGTAGGACTGGGTCTGGGTGACGTTCAGGCCGTCAAGAATGCCGGCCTTGGCCAGAATAATCCCGGCCAGAATCATGCCCTGGCCACCGGAGCCGGTCAGCATAATCTGCGTCATTACCGGCCACCTCCCTGCTGGGCTTTGGCGATGACCTGGTCGTACGACTTCGCGTACTCAGGCCGCGGGCTGTTCCACAGCTCGCCGACCACCTGCTTGCCTTCCAACTCGGCGGGGGTCATGGCGGCGGCCTTGGAAACCGACACGGACGTCTCCTGCTGCCGCTTCATCATGGCGTAGGCGTCGCCCAACTTATTCTTGCGCCCGAAATAGGTCGGGCACTGGTCGATCGCTTCGATAAAGGAGAAGCCATCGTTCTTCAACGCGTTGGTGATGTACTTCTCAAGCATGCGGGCCTGCATGGCCGTGCCGCGGGCCACGTAAGAAGCACCCGCCGCCTGCACCAGCTTGCACAGGTCGAAGGAAGGGTCGATCACGCCGTAGGGCGCCGTGGTCGCCAGCGCGCACTCCGGCGTTGTCGGGGAGAACTGGCCGCTGGTCATGCCGTAGATGTTGTTGTTCAGGCAGATGCAGGTGATGCCGATGTTGCGGCGGGCAGCGTGGATGAGGTGGTTGCCGCCAATGGCCGAGGCGTCGCCGTCGCCGGTCATGACAATCACGTTCAGTTCGGGATTGGCCATCTTGATGCCCGTGGCAAAGGCCAGCGCCCGCCCGTGGGTGGTGTGAATCGTGTCGAAATCCATGTAGCCCGAGGCCCGGCTGGAGCAGCCGATGCCGCTGACGATGACGGTCTTGTCCTGGCTCAGGCCGACGTTATGGATCGCACGGACCAGCGCCTGCATGACGATGCCGTGGCCGCAGCCCGGGCACCAGATGTGCGGCAGGCGGTCCTGCCGGAGATACTTCCTGGTTGGAATCTTTCCTGCGATGGCCATTTACCGCACCTCCTCGATGGCGGCAAGGATCTCCGCCGGTGTCAGGATCTCGCCCGTCACCTTGGTGACCGGGATGACAGTGGTGGTGCCGTGGGCGACACGCTCCACCTCACGGGCCATCTGGCCCAGGTTCAGTTCGGGAATGATAACCGCCTTCTTGCCGGCGATGGCGTTCCGGACCATCTCGTCGTGGAACGGCCAGATGGTGATCGGCCGGTAGAAGCCGACCTTCAGGCCCTTTTCCCGGGCCATGCGGACGGCCCGCCGCGCCGCACGGGCGGTGCCGCCGTAGGAGAAGACGACGATATCGGCGTCAGCGATCTCACGCTGCTCGGCCTCATAGATCTCGTCGATGTTGTCGGTGATCTTGTTGGTCAGCCGGCGGACGGCCTGGTCGACCAGCTTCGGGTTGGAGGTGGCGAAGCCGTCTTCGGCGTGGATCAGACCCGTCACGTGGAAACGGTAGCCGTCGCCGAAGTTGGGCAGCGTCGGGACGCCCTTGGCGTCAGGGGCGAAGGGCTTGTGCTCGCCCTTGGGTGCGGTGGGCTTGCGCCGCTCGGCCACCGTCAGTTCAGACGGATCGGGGAGCGAAACGGCCTCCCGCATGTGGCCGATTACCTCATCGGTCAGGAGGATGACGGGCACCCGGAACTGCTCGGAGAGGTTGAAGGCGCGAATGGTCAGGTAGTAGGCTTCGGAGACGGAGGACGGCGTCAGGGCGATGATGCCGTAGTCGCCGTGGCTGCCGAAGCGGGCCTGCTGCATATCGCCCTGGGCCGGGCTGGTGGGCAGACCGGTGGAGGGGCCCATGCGCTGGACGTTGATGACCACGCAGGGGATATCGCCGTGAATGGCGTAGCCGAGGTTCTCCTGCTTCAGGGAGAAGCCCGGGCCCGAGGTTGCGGTCATCGATTTGACGCCGGCCAGCGAGCCGCCGACGACGGCTGCCATGGAGGCGATTTCATCTTCCATCTGGATGAAGCGGCCGCCGACCTTGGGCAGGCGCTCGGCCGCGAGTTCGGCAATTTCAGTGGAGGGCGTAATGGGGTAGCCGGCATAGAAGCGCATGCCCGCAGCCAGGGCGCCTTCGAGAATGGCTTCGTTGCCCTGCATCAGGACGCGGCTCTGGTTAGGCATTCGCTTCCACCTCCTCAACGTTGATGGCAAAGTCGGGGCAGTAGATTTCGCAGTTGAGGCAGCCGGTGCAGTCTTTAAGGTTGACGACATTGGCCTTCAGCCGGTCGTTCATGGCAAGTACGTTCTTGGGACAGACCTGGACACAGATCTCGCAACCCTTGCAGTATGTCGTGTTGACTTCGACGGTAAATAGCCTGGGCTTGCGTTCAGTTGCCAACGCTGTCACGCTCCTAGTCTCCTGTTGAAACCAATCCTTTACCGACAATAGCGTATCGTGAATGATAGTTGGGCTCAATAACGCACCGGGTGCAATTGGGCGCTGGACTTCGGGCATGATTTCGGCGGGACAAAAGGAGCGTGGACTGGCCCTAAATTGCCCGGCAACGCCACGGCTGTAGGTCGAGCGACCTAGTGCCGCATAGTTGATATTCCTATTTGTGATGGATAGATTAGAGAAAATGTCACGATTGGAAATAAAGGTTTCCGCCGCGATGCAGCGTATCCGTGTCACTAGAGAACGGCTCCGAAGCGGAGGGATCCCATGGCGAAGATGCCCTGGCGCCTGATCTTTTCCTACCTGCTGTGCAGTGCGCTTTGCTCTGCAATGGTTGTATACCGGTATGCCGTCACCGGCAAGACCACGTACGCCTGGCTCGTGGTGCCGAACCTTGTGCTGGCATGGATGCCGTTCGGATTTGCTGTGGCGCTCGAGTTGGTCGGGTGGCGCCGCCGCTGGGTCTCCCTTGCTCTGGGCGGACTGTGGCTGCTCTTCTTTCCGAACGCACCCTATATTGTGACGGACTTCGTCCATCTCACGTGGGTGAATGATTTGGTCTCCATCTACTTTGATATTGCGCTGGTGGGATTGGCTGCGGTCACAGGACTGGGGCTGGGGTTCAACTCTCTGGCGATCCTGCAGGATCAGGTGGAGAGGTCTTTCAGCCGGGCGGTGGGTTGGGTATTTGTGCTGGCCACCTGGGTGCTGACTTCGGTTGGGATTTACCTGGGCAGGGTGGAGCGCTGGAATAGCTGGGATGCGCTCCGCAGCCCGCTGGCAATTCTGGCTGATGTTGCGGCGGCGGCCCGGGGCGGGGAGTTGCTGCCGATTATAGCCAGCTTTTCGCTGGTGATGGCGGTCTTGTATGTGACGTTCCGGGCATCGGCTCACCGGGAACCGAAATAGGTCCAGTTTCGTCAAAATTAGTAAGCTACACGAAAAGAGGCGGTTGCCTATGCAACGGCTCATCCGTTTGGGTGTGACGCTCCTGGCAGGCGCGGTGGCGGGGTTCTTTCTGGCCGGGCCGGTTGTTTTTGCCGATAGCACCATGAGCGAGCGGGTCTCTGTGTTGGGCGTGGCAGCCGTGGTTTACATGGGGCTGGGCGCCCTGGCGGGGTGGTGGCTGCGGACGTGGACCGCGGGGGTGTGGCTCGCGGCGCCCGGTGTGGCGGTGGCCCTGCTGCTGGGTGAGGCGTGGGCCGTGATTGGGATGACCGTGGGGGTTGTGCTGGTCAGTGCGGTCGCCGGCGCCTGGCTGGCCGTGCGTTACTTGCGCGGGGCGTAAGGGAAAAGGTAAGCCCGGGAGGAGTAGTTCCCGGGCTTCGTTGTGGAACCGTCAAACACCGGATGAAAGGGTGAGGATTGGTGAAGGTCCGACCTGCCGTTCCGGAAGATGCCGCTGCAATTGCCCGGGTCCATGTGGATGCCTGGCGGGAGACGTATACTGGACTGATGCCAGATGAGATTCTGGCGAGGCTTTCGTATGAGCGCCGGGAGGCGATGTGGCGCCGGGTGCTGGAGCAGCCTTCGGAGACGGGGGTGTTTGTCGCCGAGGATGAGGCCGGTGAGGTGGTGGCCTTTGTCTCAGGCGGCGCCGAGCGGAGCGGGGACTCGGAGTATAAGGGCGAACTGCAAGGGCTGTATGCCTTGAAGCGGGTGCACGGCCAGGGGGTCGGGCGGGCGCTGGTGGGGGCGATGGTCGGGTGGCTGGTGGAACGAGGTTTTGATTCGATGTTGCTCTGGGTGCTGGATACGAACCCGACCCGGAGGTTCTATGAGCACCTGGGGGGCGTGGCGTGCCGGGAGAAGACGGAGCAGCTTGGGGATGCGGTGCTCAGGGAGATTGGGTATGGGTGGAAGGAACTTGGGCGGCTGGCAAGTGGGGACGAGTCGTACTGAGGGT
>JARBUG010000010.1 GCA_029239785.1 Symbiobacteriaceae bacterium
GACAATCCAGGCGACGCCAAAGGAGATCGTCAGCACGATTTCACGGCTGAGCCAGGAGGTGCCCAGGTTCGACATGGTCAGAACGGCGTTCCAGGGATAGCCCATATGCAGAGTCGAAGCGATTACACCGGCGACGCCCAGGCCGCCGACCAGCCAGAGGAAGCGCATCCGCTGCGGCTTCTCGGCCTGGGTCCAGGCCACCATCCGGCTAACCACGTAGATGCCCACCGCCGACTGAAGGCAGAGGGTGTAAATAATCAACGGCCAATCATGTGCGTTCATTTGCCGTCACCCCTAGTGGGAGAGTTGATGGCGCCCTTGGGCGGGTTGATCCGCAGGGCGGGCATGGTCCGGTTCGGATTGGCGAGCCCACGGATCCAACGGGTGCCGCCCTTCTCCTGCTCCAGCTTGTCGATTTCGCCGAAGCTGATCAACTGGAACGGGCAGGCGTCGACGCAGACCGGACGCTTCCCGTCGGCCAGGCGATCGGCGCAGAAGTCGCACTTGCCGACCTTGCCGCTTTCGGGGTTGTACTGGGGTGCGTCATACGGGCAGGCCCAGACGCAGCTCTGGCAACCGACGCAGCGGTCCGGATCGACCATGACCACACCGTCCTCCGCCCGCTTGTGCATGGCACCGGTCGGGCAGACGTGAACGCAGGCCGGGTTCTCGCAGTGGTTGCAGGAGACGGAGAGCCAGTAGGCGGTCACGTTGGTGACCCAGGCGTTGCCCTTCTTGACCCAGTCGCCCTCTTCATGCTTGACGACCTTGCGGTAGAGCTGGCCAACTTCCAGGTTGGCCCGGTCCTTGCAAGCGACCTGGCAGGTCTTGCACCCGGCACAGTTCGCTGAGTTGACGTAGAAACCCAACTGCTTGCTCATATACCTAACGCCACCTCCTTATAGCTTGGCCACCTGAACCAGATTGGTGTGCTGCGGGTTGCCCTTGGCGCCCGGGGTCGGGTGGTACTTGGTGATGGTGTTGATGCAGCCGCGAATATCGACGCCATCCTTGTCTGGGGTATGCCAGGCGCCCTGGGGCAGGTCGGCGACGCCGGGCATGATGCCCTTGCTGACCCGGCAGACCACATGAATGGTGCCGCGGTCGTTCCAGATCTTGACCATGTCGCCATCCTTGATCCCGCGCTCGGCGGCATCAATCTCATTCAGGGTAATCGCCTGCTGCTCCACCTCTTCCATCCACGGGTTGTTGTCGTGGGTGGAATGGACGCGCCGCTTCACATGGTGGCCGATCAGCTGAAGCGGGTACTTCTCCTTGAGGGGCGACTCAGGCCCTTCCCAGGCGGGCACGTACTTCGGAATGGGGGGCAGTTCGGCCGCCAGGCCCCAGTCCTGGCCCATTTTGGCCAGCTGCGGCGAGTAGATTTCGATCAGGCCGGACGGCGTCGCCAGCTTGTTCTTGACCGGATCAGCAATAAAGGTGGCCATGCCCACGGTGGGCGGGGTCTCCTTGGACTTGATGATCGGGTTCTTCTTCAGTTCTTCGAAGGTGGGGAAGGTCGGAGTCTTCTTGCGGGTCTCCTCCACCATCCACTGCTGCCACTGCTCCATGGTGCGGCCTTCGCTGAACTTGTCGGCCACGCCCAGCTTTTCGGCAAGGCGCAGGCAGACTTCGTAGACGTCGCGGGTGTCATAGAGCGGCTCGATGGCGCCCGGGGTGTAGAAGATCCGGTCGCCCTGGCTGGTGGCGTCGCGGCCCATTTCGGTCCGCTCGAAGGAGGACCGGTCAGGCAGCAGAATGTCGGCGAACTTGGCGCTGGGCGTCATGAAGATATCGTGGACGAGAATGAACTCGACCAGCGACTCGTCCGCCAG
Source organism: Symbiobacteriaceae bacterium (assembly GCA_029239785.1). GTDB lineage: Bacteria > Bacillota > Sulfobacillia > Symbiobacteriales > Symbiobacteriaceae > JARBUG01. The sequence goes on from JARBUG010000010.1 coordinate 1,836, forward strand.
GATCTTCTTGGCGTGGTTGATGTCGCCGTGCTGGTTGATCAGGGTGTTGCCGGCGTAGTTCCAAATCATCTTGATGTTCGAGTCCAGCTTGTCAACGCCGCGCAGGCCGTCCTTCGCCCGCAGCTCGGTGCCATGGGTGATGGCGTCGGGCCACTGGAAGCAGGAGATGGAGGCCTTGACCGGGTTGGTGCCGAGCGGGAAGCCGGTCAGGCTGACCGACGACTTGCCGCCGGGGCGGGTGCCGTTGCCGCCGCCCTTCCGGCCGATGTTGCCGGTCATGGCAGCGAGCGTGGGCAGGGCGCGCACGGGCTGCTCGCCATAGGCGTGCCGCTGCCAGCCGAGGCCCTGAATCAGGCAGGTCGGCTTGGTACCGGCGATTTCACGGGCGAGGCGGACGATGGTCTCGGCGGGCACGCCGGTGATGGACTCGGCCCAGGCCGGGGTCTTGGGCACGCCGTCGGCAGCGCCGAGGACGTAGCTCTTGAAGGAGGAGTTGGCGGGGGCGCCGGCGGGCAGGTGACTCTCGTCAAAGCCGACGCAGTACTTGTCCAGGAAGGCCTGGTCGTGCAGGTTCTCGGTGATCATCACGTAGGCCAGGGCGTTGATCAGGGCGTTGTCGGTGGTCGGCCGAATGGGAATCCACTCGTCGGCAATCGCCTTCGCCGTGTCGGAGAGGCGCGGGTCGATGACGATCACCTTGGCGCCGGCCTGCTTCGCCTTGAGGTACCACTGGTACTGGCCGCCGCCGCCCAGGCGGGTCTCGGCGGGGTTGTCCGCGAAGAGGACGATCAACCGGGAGTTGACCATATCGTCAACGCTGTTGTTGGAGCCGCCGCCCAGAATGTAGGGCGCAGCAAAAGAATAGGCGGCGGAGCTATAGGTACCGTAGTAGTTCAGGTAGCCACCGATCTGGTTGAGCAGGCGGTTGACGATACCCGTGGGCCAGGACTTGAAAACGGGGCTCAGTACGCCGGAGGCGTAGTGGTAGAAGATCGCCTGGTTGCCGTACTTCTTGATGATACGGTCCAGATTCGCGGCGATGGTCGTGTAGGCTTCGTCCCAGGTGATGGGCTCGAACTTGCCTTCGCCGCGCTTGCCCACCCGCTTCATCGGCTGCTTCAGCCGGTCGGGATGGTAGAGCTGCTGGCGCATGGAGCGGCCGCGCTGGCAGCCGCGCTGGGCCGGCGACCAGGCCAGGTCCTGCTGGTCGGTGTCGATGCGGGTGACGACGCCATCCTGCACCTCAAGGTTAAGTACACAGGAGCCGCCGCCGCAGTTCATCGCGCAAACGTGGGGCGTGACTGTGATCGGGGCCGCCGCCTTGTCGGCCGATGCCGTTGGCACCAGCAGATCGTTGCTGCTGCCGGCCAGTACACCGGTTGCAGCACCTGCGCCAAGGACAGCCGACCACTTTAGAAAGCTCCTTCGTGACAGATCAGGCCGCATTGGGAAACCTCCTCCTGCATCAAATGAGCGATGGTTTTGGCATCGCTCATATCTTAATAATGTATTGCAGGGTTATTGATAAGATATGGCCCGATCGAGCCTCGTTGGCGCGAATTGGTTCTGGTATGGGAATAGCGGAAACGCTTCAGATGCATAAGCAGAGGGAAGAGCCGGTGCACCTCGGATTGGGTGTGCCACCGGCGCGCCGTACCAGACCTGGTGGTTGTCGCTGTGACGTAAGGAGGCGAATCCCGCCGGGGGATTCGCCTCCTTCCTGCTGCCTTACCGCCAGCGGCGGCGACTTGATTCCAATACGGCTCCGGCCGTGAAGATGGCCACCAGTACGCCCCCGAACCAGAACCCCGTCACGAACGCTGCGTCTTCCATGGCCCTGTCCTCCTTTATTCGGGCCCAAAACAAAACGAAACTACAGCCCTAAACGGCGTAGTTTCGCAGTTTGGGCCTTCGGCAACCCCGCTACCGTGGCCCGTGGCGGGCTGTAGGCCGGAGGCTTTGCGACCCCGACTTTCGCCGGGTGTGCCTTTTCGGTGACACCAAGGTCAGGATACGCCAATGGGTCCTCGGCTGAAATCCGCACGAATGCCCAATGTGAGTGTCACTCTCACTGCGAGGTCCTGGGACCTTGGTCCTGATGGCCCGATCGGGCCTACTTGACAAATAAAGGCCCGGCTCCATGGGTTCTGCTCCGGACAATTCCGGCTCAAAAGCAGCTACTTCGATTGATTGACGATACGAACTATCCTACGATCAAGACAGTATCTTCACCAGATTGCCATCAGGAATCCGGTGGAGCATCTCGGAGGCGATGTGATAGCCCTACTTGTCGAGTCACCATGAACCGGATTGTGAAACCGGGAACGAAGACATGGAGGTGTAGGCTCTTGGATAACCCCATCAAGACTGCAGGCGAGCACAGACTGAGCCGGCGCAGCTTCCTCGGTTGGAGTGCAGCAGCCACCGGCACGGCGGTTTTGCTTGGCAGCCAGACCGGGCTGATTCAGCTCGGCGACGGCACTGCCTCGGCAGCAGCTCCCGCCCAAGAAGGCAAATGGGTCTCGGCAGCCTGCTGGCACAACTGCGGCGGCAAGTGTCTCAACAAGGCCCTGGTTCGTGAAGGCGTGGTCATCCGGCAGAAGACCGATGATACCCACCCCGACAGCCCCGACACCCCGCAGCAGCGCGGCTGCGCCCGCGGCCGCTCCCAGCGGCAGCAGGTCCTGGGCGCCGACCGGCTCAAGTATCCGATGAAGCGGAAGAACTGGGCGCCGGGCGGCGGCAAGAAGGAACTGCGCGGCATCGACGAATGGGAGCGCATCTCCTGGGATGAGGCGCTCGACCTCGTCGCCGGCGAGCTGAAGCGGATCAAGGGCGAAGTCGGCAACAAGGGCTTCGTGATGCCGCGCATTAACTCCAAGCTGATGAACGCCTACGGCGGCGCCATGACCACCTGGGGCGTCGGCTCCGACGGCTCCTGGCCGCAGGTCGAACAGCAGATGACCGGCGGCTCGCTGCAGCAGAACGACCGCCTTGACTGGCGCAACGCCCGGCTGATCGTGCTGTGGGGTTCCAACCCCGCCTGGTCCAGCGCCGGCTCGCCCGCCTACAACCTGCTCCAGGCCAAGAAGGCCGGCGCCAAGATCATCTGCGTCGACCCGATGTATGGTGCCACGCACCAGATGCTGGCCGATGAGTGGATCCCCGTCCGCCCCGGCACCGATGCCGCTCTGCTGCTCGGCATGGCCCACCACATGATCACCGAGGGCCTGTACGACAAGGAGTTCATCAAGAAGTACACCGTCGGTTTCGATTATCTCTCCATGCCGTCGGGCACCGACTTCAAGGAGAACTTCAAGGACTACGTCCTCGGCACGCACGACAAGATGCCCAAGACGCCTGAGTGGGCCTCGGAGATCTGCGGCACCGACCCCGATGTGATTCGGCACTTCGCCACCGAGATCTGCTCGGTCAAGCCGATGATCTGGACCTCCACCCCCGCCCCTGCCCGTACCCACCGGGGCGAGCAGTTCTGCCAGGCCTTCCTCACGGTCGGCTGGATGACCGGCAACGTCGGCATTTCGGGCGGCGGTGTCTGGAAGGCGTACCACTCTAACCAGTCCTACGGCTCCCGGACGCTGGTCTCCGCCGGCGGCACCGGTGCGGCTGGCGTGGCCAACCCGGTCTTCCCCTACGCCGGCTACGGCTTTGCCGACCCGGACAAGGACAACTGGTGGAGCCCGGCCTACGAGGAGCTGTATGACGCAATCCTCAAGGGGCAGTACCACCGCGGCGTCCATGGCATGGAAAAGTGCGATATTCGCGCCATCTACTCCATCCGGACCAGCGGCGGCGGCAACTTCTTGAACCAGTCGGCCAATATCAACAAGGGCATCGAGGCGATTCGCAAGGTCGAGTTCTTCGTCACCAGCGATATCGTTCTCTCCACTGTCTCCAAGTACGCCGATATCGTGCTGCCTGAGACCACCTGGTGGGAGAAGGTCGGCACGGTGGCCAGCGGCAACCCCGAGGCGATCGTTGTCAACAAGCAGGTGATCGAACCCCGGTTCGAAGCCCGCGATGGCGAGTGGATCGAACGGGAGCTGGCCAAGCGGCTGGGCCTCGATCCGCTGAAGGTTCATTCGGTGGATATGCAGCAGCAGTTCTTCAACCAGATCGCCGGCGCCAAGGTGATGAAGAAGGACGGCTCGGGCATGGAGCCCCTGGTCACCATCACAGATGCGGATATCGCCGCCATGAAGGCGACGGGCAAGCCCCAGCAGGGCCGGATCAGCATGGCGGAGCTGCTCGAGCAGGGCGTCTACCAGGTGGAGCGGCGCGAAGGGGACAACTTTGGCTTTATCGCCATGAAGGCCTTCCGCGACGATCCTGTCAAGAACCCGCTCAAGACGAAGTCCGGCAAGCTGGAGATTCACTGCCAGTCGCTGGCGAACAAGATCGCCCAGTACGGCTTCAGCAAGTGCGCCCCCATCGCCCAGTACACGCCGCCCGAAGAGGGCTACGAGACGACCTTTGCCGATTTCAAGGCGAAGAAGAAGGGCGAGTTCCCGCTCCAGCTCTTCACCATCCACTACCCGCGGCGCTCGCACTCGACGTTTGACAACATCCGTCAGCTGCGTGAGGCCTTCCCGCAGGAGTTCTACATGAACCCGGCTGACGCCGCCGAGCGCGGCATCAAGGAAGGCGACACCGTCAAGATTACCTCGCCGCACGGCGCCGTGATCCGGCCGGTCTATCTGACCGAGCGGATTATGCCTGGCGTGGTCACGCTGCCCCAGGGCGCCTGGGTGGAGCGGGACGAGAAGACCCTGATTTGCAAGGCCGGCGCGACCAACGTGCTGAGCGGCACCCACCTGACCGGCCAGGGCGAAGAGCCGTGGAACACGGTCAACGTGCAGGTTGAGAAGTGGACCGGCGAGACCCTGGCTCCGGACGTCACCTGGCCGCAGCGGATTATGCTCTAAGGAGGTGAAGTAGACGTGGCTCAGAAAGGCTTTTACTTTGACATGACCGCCTGTGTCGGTTGCAAAACCTGTCAGATCGCCTGTAAGGACAAGAACGACAACCCGATCGGCGTCAACTTCCGGCAGGTCCACACCTTCGAGGGCGGCAAGTTCCCGAAGCCCTGGATCTACTTCCTCTCCGTCGCCTGCAACCACTGCGAAAATCCGCGGTGCGTCCAGAACTGCCCCACCGGTGCCACCACCAAGCGGGCGGAAGACGGTCTGGTTGTGATCGATCAGGATGCATGCATTGGCTGCCAGTACTGCGTCTGGTCCTGCCCTTACGGCGCCCGCCACTTCCTCGAGGAGAAGAACGTGGTTGGCAAGTGCAACGGCTGCGTGGATCTGACGGCTGCCGGCGGTATGCCCGCCTGCGTCGATGCCTGCGTCATGCGGGCGCTGGAGTTCGGCGATATCGAGGAACTGAAGGCGAAGCATCCGGGTGCGGTGCCGATGGTGGCCGGCCTGCCGGGCGCCGACCTGACCGGCCCGATGCTGCTGGTCACCCCCAAGCCGGAAGCCAAGAAGTAGGAAGGAGGCAGGCATGATGGAACTGAAGGAGTTTGCCCTGATTCTGTTTACAGTCCTGAGTCAGGCGGCCATCGGGGCGTTTATCCTGCTGGCCTGGCTGCGGCTGCAGAGCAAGGATGCGGCGCTGGATGGCGTCTACCGCAAGTCGACGGTTGTGGTGCTGGGCGTGAGCGCCGTGGGCCTGCTGGCCTCGGTCTTCCACCTGGGCCGGCCGCTGCTGGCCATGACGGCCATGAAGCATCTGGCGACCTCGTGGCTTTCCCGGGAGATCTTCTTCTCGGGCGGATTCTTTGTGCTGCTGCTGGCGGTGGTGCTGCTTGAGAAGCAGGCTGCCGTGCGCAAGGTGCTGAGCGGTCTGGCTGCGCTGTCGGGCGTGCTGGCCGTGGTCAGCATGAGCGCTTCGTATGATGCGACGATCTACCCGGCCTGGCAGGGCTGGGGGACCTATGCGGCCTTCATTGGCACGGCTGTGCTGGTGGGCCTGGGCCTGGTGGCCGGACTGATCGCCGGCTTTGGCCGGAAGGTGGAGACGAAGGGCGCCGCCCTGCAGCGCCTGGTGGGCGCCACGGTGGTGGCGCTGGGCGTGGGCCTGGTGGCCTACCCCCTCTACCTCGCCACGCTGGGTGCCGGCGGCATGGAGGCGCAGGCGACGCTGAAGCTGCTGGGCGGCGAGTTTGCCTGGGTGCTGGCCCTGCGCTGGGCGCTTACGCTGGTGGGCGGCCTGGTGCCCCTGGTGCTGACCTGGCGCCGGATGGCCTCGGGCAAGGCGACGAGCGGTCTGGTCTTCACAGCCGCCTGCTGCCTGCTGGCCGGTGAGCTGGCTGGCCGGTACCTCTTCTACGTGACCGGCGTGCCGATCTCCATCGGGTAAGGAGACATTTTTTACCGCGGATTACGCTGATTATGGGATTACGCAGATCACTTGGTTGGCATTCCTGGTCATTATGCCCCGATATTGACCCGGTTTACATTCCCGGTGAGTTCATCTGCGTAATCCCGAAATCCGCGAAATCCGCGGTAAAAATGTTTGAAAAAGGAGCATCAATGATGAACACAAACGCACAGGCCCTGGCAAGCAAGGGCGAGTTGGGCGCCGTGTTGGAGGACCGTGGTTTTGCCTACGGACTGCTCATGCAGGCCTTTTTGGCCGAGCCGCGGGCTGAGCAGGTGCGGTACCTGGCCGAGAGCGGGGCCGTTTCGCTCTTTCCGTTTGGGGAGCGATCGGACCTGATCCGGCAGGGGATGGAGCGGGTCGGGGCCTACCTCGCTGACCCCGAAAACCTGACCGACGAGGCCATGGGCCGCCTCCGCTGGGACTATACCCGGCTCTTCATCGGGCCGGACCGGCTGCCGGCGCCACCGTGGGAGTCGGCCTACCGGACCGAAGAGCACGTGCTTTTTGGCGAAGAGACCCTGGCCGTGCGGCGGGCGTTCCTTAGCTACGGCCTCGTGCCCAAGGCGATGGGCTCTGAACCGGATGACCACATTGGCCTGGAACTGAATTTCATGTTTGAGACCTGCCGGCTGGCCGCCGAGGCCGCCGAGGAGGGCGATGGCGCCCGGGCGGATCGCGTCCTTCGGGACCAGCAGACGTTTCTGACCGAGCATCTGCTAAGGTGGGCGCCCGAGTTTGGGGCCGACGTGGCCAAAGACGCACAGACCGGTTTCTATCAGGGAATGGCCCTTATGCTGACTGGCCTGCTGGCCGTTGACCGTGCTACGCTACAAGAACTGTTACAAGAAAACTAGATATCGCTGGGGGGATCTGCCCTTTGATCGTAGAGATGAATCGTGAGCGGCTGGCCGCCGTGAAGAATGAACAACTGCGTGCCCATGCGGAAACCTACGTGGAGATCTACGAAGAGTTCCTGGAGGCCGTGAAGGGGTATGGACTTGACTTTGATCCGGTCAGCTGCGAAGCCGAGGTTGCGGCACGTCGGCAGTCTCTGCGCGCCAAGGGCGCCATCTTCCGCAACAACGACCACTCCATTTACACCGGTCGGATTTCGCCGGCCTGTGAGGCGTGCCAGAAAGGCGTTGGCAGCCTGACGTTTTATGTATCGCTGAAGTGCCACCGGAAGTGTTTTTACTGCTTCAACCATAACCAGGAAGACTACCAACTGCATACCGAGACGAAGCGGGATGTGGTTGCTGAGGTAGATGAATTTGCCGCCACGGGGCTGGGACTGAGCCACGTCGCGCTGACGGGCGGCGAGCCCCTGCTCTATCCGCAGGAGACGATGGATTTCTTCGCGGCGGCGGGTCAGCGGTTCCCGGGCGTCCATACGCGGCTCTATACGTCGGGCGACCAGATCGACCGGGAGATGCTGAGCCGGCTCAAGGAGTCGGGGCTGCAGGAGATTCGCTTCAGCGTGCGGGCCCACGACGGCGAGAAGGGCCGCCGGCATACGTACGAACGGATCGCCCTGGCCCGCGAGTACATCCCGCAGGTGATGGTCGAAATGCCGGTGCTGCCGGGCACGCAGGAGATCATGAAGGAAGTGCTGCGTGAGTTGGACCGGCTCGGGGTCTTTGGAATCAACCTGCTGGAGTTCTGCTACCCCCTATTTAACGCCGATGAGTACCAGGCGCGGGGATACCAGGTCAAGCAGCAGCCCTATGCGACGCTGTATGATTATTGGTACGCCGGTGGCCTGCCGGTGTCGCGCAGCGAGCTGGAGTGCCTGGAACTGATGGAGTGGGCCCTGGATGAAGGGCTTTGCATCGGCATCCATTACTGCTCGCTGGAGAATAAGCACACCGGCCAGATCTTTCAGCAGAACTACGGCCAGAAGCTCTCGCCGGTCGTGCACTTCTCAGAGCGGGATTACTTCTACAAGACCGCCAAGGTCTTCGGCAAGGACGTAATGCCCGTGTACAAGGCCCTGTCCAAGGCCGGCCGGGGCGGGTATGTTGTGAGCGAAGGCTTCATCGAGTTCAACCCGCTGTTCATCGGGCGGCTCAAGGACCTGGATGTGGAGGTCGGCATTTGCACCCAGGTGGCCGAGCAGCGGGAAGACGGGCTGGTGCTCCGGGAGCTGAAGGTCGGGGTGACGACGCCCCGGACCTTTGAGCCGGACCGGGACCTGTAAGAGATAAGCGTAACCGGGAGGAGATTATCCTCCCGGTTTTATCATAGTAAACTATCTTGATTTTATTATTATTAGTGACATAATAATCGCAGGATGATACAAGTCCCTATCAAATGGAAAGAAGGCGCGTCCCGTGGAACAGAGGAAGGGTTCACACCCGGCCGCAGGCAGGCTGGCCCCGTTCATCGACCGGCGCCCCGTGGTTTCAGCCCTATTTGTGCTGATCGCATTCTTGATTGTTTCTTTCCTGTTCGGTATCGGTGCCGAGGCGCTGCTCCCCCAGTACCAACCTGAGTTTGTCGCCGTGATCGGGCTGACGGTGGTCGTGCTCGGGGCGCTGGCCGCCCTGCGCTGGTGGCGGGAGACCGGCTTCAACGCCCCCGCCCGTTGGCGAGACGCCCATCTCCTGTTGGTGCCCGCCATCATCGTGGCGGTCCTGCCCTTTCTCAGGGGCTTCAAAGGCCAGAACACCGGCATGTTCGTCTATCTGCTGGCTGCCTACGCACTGACCGGCATCATGGAAGAAGGACTCTTCCGGGGCATTGTCATGCGAATCCTGCGCCCAACCGGCGTCGCGCGGTCCGTGTGGATTTCGGCTCTCCTCTTCAGCTTTGCGCATGTCGGCAATATGCTGTACCGTAACCCGGTCATTGTGCTGTCGCAGATGGTCGGAGCGTTTGTGTTTGGCATCGGCGCGGCGGCCATCCGCCTGCGTACCAATACCATTTGGTTCATGGTCGTACTTCACGCTGTTCATGACCTGGCGCTGCAGTACTCCAACTTCCCTCTGATTCCCCTGGATGTGGCGCAGGTAACGCTGCTGATGCTCTACGGGCTCTACCTGCTCAGGGCCAAGGAGCGCCTGACGACTGACTAAGATTTCGGGAGGGGCCACCGGTTTGGTGGCCCCTCCTGCCATCTTTACATCCACCAGCAGGTTCAGTAGCATGAGAATTGTTTGACGGCCAACCACCGGAGGAACTCCACATGCGGCCCTACCTGACACTCTTCCGCATCCAACTGCTGGCGCTGCTCCAGTACCGGGCGGCGGCCCTGGCCAAACTGGGTCCCCCCCTCTTCGTCGGTCTGGTGCAGGTAATGTTCTTCACGGCCTTCTACCGCGGGCGCAGCGCCGGCCTGCCGATGAGCTTATCGCAAACGATAACCTATTGCTGGATCGTCCAACTGCTGGTCTCCATCCAGCCGTGGACCGGCGATCCGGAGGTTTTGCGCGTCATTCGCACGGGCCAGATCGCCTACGAACTCTGCCGGCCCATGGACCTCTATTTCCACTGGTTCAGCCGCCTGGCAGCCCGGCGGCTGGTGCCGCTGGTGACCAGTTCGATTCCGCTGGGGCTGATCGCCGCCTTCCTGACGCCGGCGGAGTACCGGCTGGGCGGTCCGGCATCGGTCGGGGCGGCCGTGGCCTGTGGCGTTGCCCTGGTCGGTGCGGTGCTGATGAGTGCAGCGCTTTCCAACATCCTCGGCATCATCACGGTCTGGACGATTTCGGGCGAGGGGATTTACTTCCTGGCACCGGTCATCTTCGTGGTGCTGTCGGGGGCTGCGGTACCGCTGCCCCTTTTCCCACGGGCCCTGCAGGGGGTCATACAGTTCCTGCCCTTCCGGGGCCTGCTCGATACGCCGGCCCAGGCCTACCTGGGGCTGGCAGCGCCGGGGCAGGTGGCGCTTCTGGTCGGTATCCAGTTGCTTTGGACGGTGGGGTTTGTACTGGTCGGGCGGTTGTTGCTGGCCCGGGCGCTGCGGTCGGCGACGATCCAGGGGGGCTGATTACATGGATGATCTGCGGCTCTATCTGCGGTATGTGCGGGCCTATGCGGCGGGGCTGATGGCGTACCGGATCGCCCTGTTCGCCCGGCTGGCTGCGTATCTGGCAGGGGCCTTGCTCGAAGTGGTCGCCATTTGGGTGCTCTTCTCGCAGTTCGGCACGCTCGGCACCTGGACGATGACCGAAACGCTGCTCCTCTTTTCAGTGGCGAGCATGTCGTTTGGGCTGGCGGAGTGGTTCGCACGGGGCTTTGATAAGTTCCCACCCTATGTGGCGTCCGGCGAGTTTGATGTGATGCTTTGCCGGCCCCGGTCGACGGTGCTTCAGGTGCTTGGCACCCGGTTCGAAATGGCCAAGGCCGGGCGGGTGGCCCAGGGCGCCCTGCTGGCCGCCTGGTGCCTGGGCGCACTCGGCGCCGTGATGACGCCGGCCAAGGCGATGCTGCTGGTGCTGGCCGTCATCGGGGGGGCATGTGTCTATGCGGGCGTCTTCATCATCTTTGCGGCGTTCTCGTTCTGGACGGTGCAGAGCGTGGAGTTAGCCTATGTGCTGACCAACAACACGCTGGAGATGTTCCAATACCCGGTTGAGATCTACGGGAAGTGGCTGCGGCGCTTCTTTACGTTTGTGGTGCCGCTGGCGTGCATTACCTACTACCCGATGGTGGCGATTCTGGAGAAGCCGGATTTGACCGGCATGCCGGGCTGGTTCCCCTGGGCGGCCCCGGGGGTGGGGCCGCTCTTCCTGGCAGGGGCGCTGGCGTTCTGGCACTACGGGGTGCGGCATTATCAGTCGACGGGGAGTTGAGTGGCGTGGTGACGATTCGGGCGTTGGAGGCTGATGATGCCGCTGCCTACCTTGCCTGGCGAGGCGGGGATGTATATAAGAATGATGTCGTTGGCCGGGAGTTGGCGGAGCATACAGCGGGCAACCGTGTGATCTTCGTCGCCGTGGATGACGGAGCGGCCGATGAAGTTCAGTTCGTGGGCACGGTGCAATTGGTTTTTGCGCACGCCGACCCTGAGTTAGGCGATGGGGCCGGTGTGGCCTATGTGATGGCCCTGTGGGTGCAGGAGAACCTCCGTGGGCGCGGCATTGGGGCCGGCCTGATGTCGGCGACCGAAACGGAGGCGGTCCGGCGGGGGTGCCGGCGGCTGACGTTGATGGTGGAGCCAGAGAACGCCGTGGCACTTGCGATGTATGAAAAGCTTGGGTACGTTGTTTTCAAGAAGTCGGTCTGGGTGTGGCGCGGGAAGGAGCGCCGGACGCTCTGCATGGGGAAACGAATTGGCGAAGCCAGACAGGTCCACCTAGCAAACCAACACTAAAAGTTCGCTTAAACCACACTGTAACTGCATGTTATGCCGTTTACCAGCCCGGCCCCTGGGGTCAGTGAGTTCGGCGACCTGACTGCCAATTGGCAGGACAAGCTCGATCTGACGATCGGGGAGAAGACGATCAAGGTTGCTGATTCTGGCGATGCGCTGTGGCTTGTGGCCCGCATTGTGGCCGAGGGCCAGGGTCGCCGGCGCTGGTCGTTCCCTGGGGCCCGGTGGCGCAGAACGCTTAGGAAAATAGTCAGGAGGACCTCAGCGCCAACGCTGAGAACTTTTTTCGGTTGGCCCACAGAAGGAGCATCCGGCCAGCCGGGCGAATTCCCTTATATTTCCATTCGAGGTGAGCGACATAGATGTGAAGGTGCCCGGTGCGTTGCTCCTGGAACAGTCTCTGACTCCATCGGCCAAACTCCTCTGGATGGTGCTCCAAACCTCCCACCAGAAAGAACCGACCCGCCTGCTCTCACGATCCGGTCTGTCTCGCCAGTCGGTGCTGCGAGGGCTTGCGCAACTGAGGGCATCGGGCTGGGGCGGGCCGACTGGCGCCACCTATTCAGGATGTGCGGTGGTTCCGGTTGATCTCATTGGCGACCGGCGGGTACGTGCACAGGGAAAGTTGGTCTACGCCCATCTCGCGCTGGAGTCCGGGGGTGGCCCCGGGGAGTTCACCTACCCTGATCTTGCTCTCAGCACCGGACGCGGCCCAAACACCCTGAAGCGCGCGATCGGCGACTTGCGCGCTCATGGATGGATACAGACCGTGCAGACGCATCGGACCGGTCCCACCAGGTTTGCTCTGCGCAATCCGACGGCCGAGCGGCAAGCATCGGAGGTCGCAATGGTCAAACGCCGCGTTGAGAAAGCAGAGAATGTCGGCGAACAGATCATGCGCGAGTTCCTCTCGCTGCTGGTCGATAGTGATGAGTATGAGGACGAATCGGCCCCGGGGTTTCTGGTCAATCCGCTCAGCGGCGAGCTGTTGCGCTACGACCGCTACTACCCGCCTCGGGTTGGGGTGGAGTTCAACGGCCCGCAGCACTATGGCCCGACGGACCGCTATCCTGATCCGCAACAGGCCGCCCAGCAGCAAGCTCGTGACTATATGAAGATCGGCTTGAGCGTGCGCAAAGGCATGGCTGTCGTGGTTGTGCACGCCGAGGACTTGTCGCTGGCGGGTATGCGGGCGAAGGTGGAGGGCCTGCTCCCGCTGCGGAATCTGAAGAACCACGGGCAGCTGGCGGAGTACCTGGAGAAGGTCGGGCGCCGGTATCGGGCGAAGGTGGCCAGGGAAGGGCGGCTGGCGACCGAGAGACAGCAACGGACCAGTTGAGGTAACGGGCATGCGTCCCAGGGGGATGCATGCCCGCTTTTGTTGACTCCGTCCGATTTGGAATGGTGGGGCGTCGGTGGAGGTTTCCAAATCAGACGCAAACGGGCCTTACGGACGCATCTATGGGGGTCATTGACCCAGGTTCGGCGGTTTTCGGGCCCGAGGCGGAGCAAAAACGCCGTCTCACGAGACGTAGCGTCCGATATGGAATGGATCGGTCTCCCTGAGGTATTCCAAAGTGGACGTAGCCCGTGGCGTCAGAAGACCGCCGGCCCCTGAGGTGGGTCCGGCGGTCTTGGCAGCGGGGGCCGGGGGCCACGGGGCCGGCCTACGACCTGAGCTCGGCGCCCAGCGCCTGGAGCGCTTCCCGCACCCGGCCGTGGGCCGCCTCGATATCGGCGTCGGTCAGGGTCCGCTCCAGCGACCGGTAGGTAATCCGGTAGGCCAACGACCGGTGCCCGGCCTTCACATGCTCGCCCTGGTACAGGTCGAAGAGCGCCACCGACTCGACCAGCGCCCCGCCCGCAGATGCGATCGTCTCCGCCACCCGGGCTGCCGGGAGCTCATCAGCCACGATCAGCGCCACGTCACGGGTGACCGCCGGGAACCGGGGCACGGGGCGGTAGGCCTTCTGGGCCCGGGCCGCGGCCACCAGGGGCTCGAAGTCAATCTCGGCCACGTAGGTCCGGTTCGGCAGGTCCCAGGCCGCCTGGGCGTTCGGATGGAGCTCTCCAAACACGCCCACGGAAACCCCGCCCACCAGCAACGCCGCCTGGCGCCCGGGGTGCAGGGCCGGGTGCGAGGAACGCGCCACCGACCAGCCCTCGACGGCCATGGCATCCAGCAGGCGCTCAACCACGCCTTTCAGTACGAAGTAATCGACCGGCTGCGCCTGCGCATTCCAGCCAGCGGGCGACCAGTTGCCCGCCATGGCAACGCCAAGGCGCAGGGGCTCGTCGGGCAGGGTCTGCCCCTCCCGGGGCAGGTAGACGTGGCCCAGTTCGAAGATGGCCAGATCCTTCATCTGCCGGTTGGCGTTGTGCGCCACCGCATCGAGCAGGGTGGGCAGCAGCGTCGTCCGCAGAATCGACCGGTCCTCGTACAGGGGGTTGGCGATGGAGAGCGCCCGACTCTCCGGCGCGTCTTCAGGCAGGCCCAGCCGCTCGAAACCCTTGGGCGTGGTCAGCCCGTGCAGCATCACTTCATCCAGGCCGGCGCCGGCCAGGGTCCGGCGGGCTTCCAGCACCCGGCGGGCCAGGGGCGACCGCCCGCCCGGCGACGAAGGCAGCATGGCCAGTTCGGTGGGAATGGCATCGTAGCCTTCCGACCGGGCAATCTCCTCGATCAGGTCGACTTCAATGGCGATATCAAGCCGGCGGGTGGGCACCACGACGACCAGGGCCTCCTCCTCGCCGACCTCCTCCAGCCGGGCGCCGGCCTTTTCGACCTCGGCCCAGGCCGCATCAGCCCAGCGGTCGTAGGCCAGCCCCTCCCCCGGCACCAGCCGGGCAAAGGCCGGGCCGCCCGGGCCCTCGTCGGCCAGCTTCTTGAGCGGCACCGGCGATACCTGGTGCATCGCCGTCCAGACCCGACGCCCGCCCAGGTCGTCGCCTTCTTCCTCCTCGATCTCGGGGCGCCCGGCGGCCACGTCCGTCGCCAGGTCGACCGGGGCCAGCACGGCCATCCCCAGCCGCTCCAAATGTGCAGTCATATGGTCGGCCGAAAGGTTCATGCCCAGGTGCGCATTCACCTTCGCCGTCCGCAGTACGATCACAGCCGGCACATCGGGCCGGGGGTACTCGTCCACATGGCCCTGCATCACGCTGCCGCCGGCCAGAGCCGCAATCAGTTGCGCCGCCCGGTCGGCCGCCCGCACGGCACCGCTGGGATCCACACCCTTGGTGAAGCGCCGGGCAGCCTCGCTGGGCAGGTTGTAGCGCAGCGCCGTCCGCCGGTTGTTGATGTTGTCGAAGTGCGCCGACTCAATCAGGATGTCGGTGGTGGCGTCTGTCACTTCCGACTCCAGCCCGCCCATGACGCCCGCCAGCGCCACCGGCCCTTCGCCGTCGGCGATGACCAGTACGTCCGGATCAAGCGTCCGCTTCTGTCCGTCGAGCGTGGTGAACTCCTCGCCCGGCGTCGCCCGCCGCACAATGACCTGCCGGCCGCGAATCTTGCTGTAGTCAAAGTGGTGAAGCGGCTGGCCCAACTCCATCATCACGAAATTCGAGATATCGACGATGTTACTGATGGGCCGCATGCCCGCAGCCCGCACCCGGGCCTGGAGCCAGAGCGGCGAGGGACCAACCTTGACGCCCCGCACGATGCGGGCCGCATACCGCGAGCAGAGCTCGGGGCTATCGATGCGGATGGAGATCATGTCGGCGGCGTTGGTGTTGACCTGATTTTCGGTGTAGTACTCAGGCAGGTTGACCGACGTGCCGAGAATGGCTGCGACCTCCTGCGCCACGCCGATCATCGACTGGGCGTGGGAGGCGTAGTTCGCCGTCAGGTCCAGCTCCAAAATCCAGTCGTTCATACCCAGCACTTCGGCCGCATCCATGCCCGGCTCCAAATCTTCAGGCGGCAGAATCATGATGCCGTCGCCGTCGTCGCCCAGCTTCAACTCGGTCTCCGAGCAGAGCATGCCGTTGGACTCCAGTCCACGGAGCTTCTTTACTTCCATCGTCATGCCAGGTATACGAGAACCCGCAATCGCGGCCGGCACAACAGCCCCTTCGAACACATTCTGGGCGCCCGTCAGAATCTGCAGGACCCGGCCCCCGCCCACATCCACCTGGCAGACCCAGAGGGTATCGGCATTCGGATGCTTCTCCATCGAAACAACCTTGCCGATGACGACACCTTCGACGCCGGGGTTCAGGTACTCCATCGTCTCAACGACCACGCCCCGGGAGGTGAGCGCCTTGGCCAGCTCCTGCGGGGAGAGGTCGAAATCGACATAATCCTTGAGCCAGTTATAGGATACACGCATGATTGATTGCCTCCTCCGTTTAGACCCTCTCGGCATGGGCCGGTCAAGCTTTGGCCCACGCCTGCCGGGCTACGGCACCCATTGAGGGTGCCTAGACCCTCTCGGCATGGGCCGGTCAAGCTTTGGCCCACGCCTGCCGGGCTACGGCACCCATTGAGGGTGCCTAGAATTGCCGCAGGAACCGCACGTCGCCCGACGTGAAATGCCGCAGATCTTCGATCTGATAGGCCAGCATGGCCACCCGCTCGATGCCGTAGCCGAAGGCCCAGCCCGAGACCTGTTCGGGATCATACCCGCCGGCCTTCAGGACGTTGGGATGGACCATGCCCGACCCGCCAATCTCCACCCAGCCCGACTGCTTGCAGATGCGGCAGCCGTTTCCGCCGCAGAACGGGCAGGAGACGTCCATTTCAGCGCTGGGCTCGGTGAACGGGAAGTAGCTGGGGCGCAGCCGCACCCGGGCCTGGGGCCCGAAAATGCCCCGGAACATCTCGGTCAGGGCGCCCTTCAGGTGCGCCATGGTGATCCCCTTGTCGATCATCAGCCCTTCGACCTGGTGGAAGACCGACCCGTGGGTCGCATCTTCAAAGTCACGCCGGAAGACCCGCCCCGGGCAGATGATCTTGACCGGCGTCCGGCCCTTGGCGACCTCCAGCATATAGCGAATCTGCGTGTTGGACGTGTGCGTCCGCAGCAGCACCTCATCGGTGATGAAGAAAGAGTCCTGCGCATCACGGGCGGGGTGGCCCTTCGGAATGTTGAGCGCTTCGAAGTTGTACCAGTCGGTCTCCACAATGCGAGATTCCGCCACCTCGTAGCCCATGGCGATGAAGATCTCTTCGATCTTGGTCCGCACCTGGTTCATCAGGTGCAGGTGGCCGACCGGCGCCGGCGTGCCCGGCAGGGATACATCGATCGACTCCGCCGCCAGGCGGGCGGCCAGTTCGCCCTTGGCGAGCTCAGCCTCACGGGCGTCCAGCGCGCCCGAAATCGCCATCTTCACCTCGTTGCCAAGTGCGCCCATCGCCTTGCGCTCATCGATGGTGGGCAGCTTGCCCAGCCCGCCCAGCACGACCGAGAGGTCGGACTTCTTACCCAGGTACCGGACCCGCATCTCCTGAACTGTGGCGCTCTCCGTCGCCGTGGCGATGGTGGCCAGCGCCTCTTCCTGCACCCGCAGGAGTTGTTCCTTCATCTTTGCACACCTCCAGCAAAATAAAAAACGCCTTCGTGCCCGACACTTCCCCCTGGAAGTTCGGGACGAAAGCGCATGCTTCCGCGGTACCACCCGGATTGAGCCCGCACCCATGGCCGGCTCCTCCTCAAACAAGGCGCTGACACGCCTGCCCCCTGTAACGGGAGGGACCCGTACTCGCCTACCGGCGCCGGCCTGCACGGCCCAACGCGTTCAGCCAGTCTGCTCCGGAGGGAACTTCACTCGGTTGGCGGAGAGCGGGGTTTCAGTCGCGCCCCAGCTTCCCTGGACACCGCCGCGGCCGGTTACTTTCCTCCATCGTCGCTGTTAGGTATTGGAATTGGGTTCGATTATACCAAGCGGCTAATGAACTGTAAAGCGCCTGTAGAGCAGGTAGGCAAAGACGGACCCGGTGTTCGTAAAGATTGTCCAGAACACGTCAGCCGCAGTGGCGTTCGGCATGGGGACCACTCCCCCTACAGGTTTACCTGATTTGTCAGACACCTCGTATTATAGCACAGAGGGTCTTGCCACTCAAGGAGTTGACTGTCGCCCCGCCCGCTGCCGCATGGCCTCGTAGATGAGCAGGCTGGCCGCCACCCCCGCGTTGAGCGATTCCGTCGGCCCTTCCATGGGGATGGAGACGATGCCATCAGCCGCTTGTCGAGCCGTGTCGGACGGGCCGTTTCCCTCATTGCCGATGACCAGGGCGACGTTGCCGGCCAGGCCCGCCGACCAGGGCGTCAATTCGCCCCCGGCGTCGGCGACCAGGACCCGCCGGCCCTGCCGCTTCAGGGCCGTGAGTACCGGCCCGATTTCGCCCTTGACGACGGGCAGCCGGAAAAGCGAACCCATGGCCGAACGGACAACCTTGGGGCTCATGTGATCAACGCCCCCGGCTATGACCAGGCCGGCGCCGCCCAGCGCCTCCAGCGACCGGATCACCGTGCCCAGGTTGCCCGGGTCCTGCAGGTTATCCAGCACAACCACCAGGCCCGGCGGAAGCTGCTCCAGCTGCCAGGCCCGGGGCCGGAAGACCGCCAGAATGCCCTGCGGCGCCTGGGTGTCGGCAGCCCGGGCCAGCGTGTCCGGGGCAACTGCATACAAGGCAACGCCCGCCGCCGCCAAGGCGCCCAGCAGCGCCGCCCCCCGCTCCTTGCGGGCCAGCTCCTCGGTATAGAGCGCATACTCGACAGCCACGCCCGCGGCCACGGCCTCCTCGGCCAGGCGCACGCCTTCCAGCACGGCCAGGCCCAGCGAGTCCCGCAGGCTCCGGTCGCGGCCCAGCTCCCGGGCCTGTGCGACCTTGGGGTTCCGGGGGCTTAGCAGCTCACTCATGCTTCCTGCAACATCCTCTCCAGGCGATGGAGCCCTTCCGTGCTGCCCAGCAGCACCATCGTTTCGCCCTGGTGAACCCGGTCGGTCGCCAGGGGCGCGGCGTTGATCATCTCGCCGGATTTGATCGCCATGACGTTAATGCCGTACAGCGCCCGCAGGTTCAGATCGCGCAGCGATTTGCCCACAAACCCGGGCGGCGCAACCAGCTCCATAATGGTGTACTCCGGCGACAGTTCGATGTAATCCATCACGCTGCCGGTCAGGAGGCTGTGGGCGATGCGGGCGCCCATATCGCGCTCGGGATAGACGACCTTGTCGGCGCCCACCTTCTCCAGCGTCCGTCCGTGCAGCTTGCCGGCGGCCTTGGCGACCACAAAGGGTACCCCGATCTCCTTGACCAGCACAGTCGCCAAAATGGAAGCCTGCACGTCGTGGCCGATGGCGATAACGGCGCAGTCAAAGTTGCGCAGGCCCAGGGCCCGCAAGCTATCTTCATCGGTCACGTCGCAGGCGACGGCGTGGGTCAGGTCGCGCGACAGCAAATCGACCAGGTCGGGGTTGCCGTCAACGCCCAGCACTTCGTGCCCGAGCGAAGCCAGTGTACGGGCCACGCTGGCGCCGAACCGGCCCAGCCCAAGTACGGCAATCTGCTTCTTGCTCATCCGATCATCACCCTGTCTTCCGGGAAATGAATGGGCGACCGGGACAGGTTCCGCTTAGCTAAGGCCACGGCCGCGGTCAGGGGGCCGACCCGCCCAATGAACATGGTCATGGTAATGAGCAGTTTGCCGGCCACGCTCAGCGAGGGCGTCAGGCCCGTGGTCAGGCCGACCGTGCCGAAGCCGGAGACCACTTCAAAGAAAACGTCGAGCGCCGAATGCTGCGAGCCAGGGGCCTCCATGATAGGGCGTTCCGTCAGGAGCAGAATCGCCGTTACGCCGACGACCAGGATTGCGGCGAGTGACATGATCACAAACGCCTTCTCGATCAGATCCCGCGGGATCTTCCGCCCCATGATGGTGACATCTTCCTTGCCGGTGCTGGTCGCCCCCAGCGACATGATGATCATGGCGAAGGAGGTCGTTTTGATGCCGCCGCCCGTACCGCCGGGGCTGGCGCCGATGAACATCAAAATGATGGTGAGCAGCAGGGAAAACTCGCGCAACGCCCCGGTCATAATCGATTCCCAGCCCGCCGTGCGCGGCGTGACCGCCGCAAACCATGCGTTGGTGACTTTGTGGTACCACTCCAGGGGGCCAAATGTCTTGGGGTTCGTCCATTCGGCGGCCAGGAAGAGCACGGTGCCGATGAGAATCAGAATCCAGGTCATACGGATGCTGAGCCGTGTATGTAGAGTGAACTTCTCCCAGCGGCGGTTGCGCCAGATATCTTCCAGCACGGGAAAGCCGATACCGCCGATAATGATCAGCATGCCGATGACGAACAGGACCCAGGGATCTCTGGCAAAGATTTTGGCCGACGCCGTGGTCACATCGAAACCGGCGTTGTTAAACGACGAAACGGAGTGGAACAGGCCCCAGTAAATCGCCTTGGGCCAGGGGTGCTGACCCAGAAAGCGGATGCTGAGCAGCGCCGCGCCGGTCAGTTCGATGGCGATGGTCGCGAAGATGATGTTTCGGGTCAGCCGCACGACGCCTGCGATGGAGAAAGAGCCGAGCGCCTCCTGCATGAGCAGCCGGTCCTTCAGGCCGACCCGCTTGCCCATGAGCAGCACCATAATGGCCGACAGCGTCATGATACCCAGGCCGCCGGCCTGAATCAGGCCGATGACGACCAGTTCGCCGAAGAGGCTGAACTGCGTGGCCGTGTCTGCGACGATCAAACCCGTCACACAGACGGCCGATGTGGCGGTAAAGAGCGCATCGACAAAGCTGAAGGTCTTGCCCGGCTCGTGAGAGATGGGCAGCCAGAGCAGAAAGGCGCCAACGAGAATGAGGGCGGCAAAGCCCAGCACCAGCACCTGTGGGGGCGTAAACTGGAACCGGGGCCGCCGTAAGGGGGTCTCCTGCATAGCTGGTCCCCTCCTACTTTTGTTCGCCCTGAAGGCGTTCAATACCGCCGGCCTCGCCGATGACGACCATGACGTCAGCGGCCAGGAGCTGTTCGTCGGCACCCGGGGAGACGATGAGGCGGGCGCCCCGTTTGATCGCCATGACGTTCAGGCCAAAGCGGTTGCGCATCTCCAATTCGCCCAGGGTGTGACCGATCAGCGCTTCGGGCGTTTCGAGCTCGGCCATGCCGTAGTGCTCGGAGAGACGGATGAAGTCGATCAGGCCGCCGGCGGCGATATTGTGGGCAACTCGGGCGCCCATATCCCGCTGCGGGTAGACGATGCGGTTGACGCCGAGCCGTTCGAGAATGCGCCCGTGGGCGTCATCCTGCGCCTTGGCCACGATATTTTTGACACCCAAATCCTTCAGGTTCAGACAGGTGATCACGCTCGCCTCGACATGGTCGCCCAGTGCGACCACCACGGTGTCATAGTCGGAGACACGCAGCGCCTTCAGCGCTTCCGGATCGGTGGTATCCGCCCGCACGACGCGCTGAAGATAGGTAGCCAGTTCACTGACCGCCTCCGGGTCCGTGTCTACGGCGAGTACTTTCTGTCCCATGTCGGTCAGCGTCCGGGCGACGCTTGACCCAAACCGCCCCAGACCGATTACCGCAAACCGCTTCTGCACACGATAGCTCCTCTCAACGGCTCGCTTTGCCGCCCTGCCGCGTGGGAATCTCGCTCCATTATAGTGCGGACAAAGTGTTTCGTAAATGCGTCCCTGAACGTAACACGGCCCGACACCCTTTGTACTCGGGTGTCGGGCCGCTTGGATCTCCTGGATTGGCTTACAGGGCGCCCTTGACCTGGTCGACCAGAGCGGTGAAGCCGGCGGCGTCGTGGACGGCGATGTCGGCCAGAACCTTGCGGTTCAGGTTGATGCCGGCCTTGGTGAGGCCGTTGATAAAGACGCTGTAGCTCAGGCCGTTCATGCGGGCAGCCGCATTGATACGGGCGATCCAGAGGCGGCGGAAGTTGCGCTTCTTCTGCCGGCGGTCGCGACGAGCGTACCAGAGCGCCTTCATGACGGTTTCGTTGGCGGGACGGAACAGGCGGTGCTTGCCGCCCCAGAAGCCCTTCGCGAGCTTCAGGATCTTCTTATGACGAGCGCGGGAGGTCTTACCCGACTTGACACGTGCCATTTTTGTATCCTCCTCAAAGAACCCGGAGCCCGGCCCCGGAGATAGTTTTGACTAAAGCCTAGTGGGGCAGGATCTCACGCAGGTTCTTCTGGAAAGCCTTGGACAGCACGGTTTCCTGCTTCAGCTTGCGGATGCGGCCGCCACGCTTCTTAACGTTCTTGTGAACCTTGGCGGACGGGTAATGCATTACCAGACCGCTGCCGGTCACCTTAAAGCGCTTGGCAGCGCCCCGATGAGACTTCATCTTAGGCATATGGAGCCCCTCCTCTTGCTTATTCGCTGACCTGCTGCTGGGCCTTCGGCTGTTCAACGGTGGCAGCCTTGGGCGCCAGTATCATGATCATGTTCTTGCCTTCGAGCTTGGCGGGGCGTTCGACGATGCAGAGGTCCTTGACGGTTTCCAGCAACCGGTCCAGAACTGCCTTCCCCAACTCGGAATGAACGACCTCACGGCCGCGGAACATGATGGTCGCCTTGATCTTGTCGCCTTCCTTAAGGAACTGCTCGGTCTGCCGGCGACGTACGTCGAAGTCGTGGTCCTCGATGTTGGGCCGCATTTTGACCTCTTTGATGGTGACGACCTTCTGCTTTTTGCGGGTTTCCCGGTCGCGCTTGGACTGCTCGTACTTGTACTTACCAAAGTCCATGATGCGGCAGACGGGGGGCCGTGCAGTGGGGGCTACTTCGACGAGGTCGAGCCCACGTTCCTGGGCTTCGCGCATCGCATCCCGCGGGGCCATGACGCCAAGCTGTTCGCCAGCTTCTGTGACAACCCGGACCTCACGGGCCCGGATCATCTCGTTTACCCGGAGCTGTTCTTTGATACCCGGACACCTCCTAAAAATGTGGCGACGGAAACAACAAAAGCGGCCGGCATGTTTGCCGCCCGCTAAAGAAGCTGATGAAGGTGCACCGTAAAGGTGCGGACTTCGATCAACCCTCGACCGTACTAGCAACCGGCTGTACGGTGAGAAGCGGGGAGCTTCTGCTTGTGAGAGTTGGAACTGTTGTAGTTGACTTTGTGATAGTACCACGGGCGTGGGAGTGATGTCAAGCACTGGGCTTTGTGGGTTTTGCGGCAGAGGCTCCGAGCTGGCGGCTCCGGGCTGGCAGGGCAGCTTCCCGGGCATCGGTCCGGTTTTGTCCAAACTTCACACGCCAAGTTGAGAAAAACGGATTGATGGAGCCCTGGAACGGGGTTTTCCTCGTTCTCGAGGGGCTGCGGCACCCTTTCGCAGGCGAAAAAGCCCGTTTGCGGGTTCGTTGCGTCCGACTTTGTACACGACCCGTCAAGTGGGCTGGACAAATACAGACTGATGGCCCGGCCCCTCTTGTTTACCCCGGTGCCTACCTGAGCAGTGCAGCCGTGACCGACGGCGTCGCCCAGACCTGGATGGCCGTGGCAAGCGCCAGTAGCACCAGGGCCGGTCCCACGAGGCGCTTGATCTCTACCCAGGCCTCGAACGTGGCCCGCTGGAGGCTGGCGACCCGGACGCCCCGGAGGAGCCAGTAGAGCGGAGCGCTTAAGATGAAGGAGATGGCGGCCACCTCAATGAGTGCGTGGGGCAGGCCGCTGCTGAGGAGCCGAATGCCCAGGGGTTTGGCGATTTGGAGGCCAAGGGCGTGGGTCACCGTCGCAACGCCGGCGGCCCGGTGGTAGATGTGGACGATCAGCTGGGCGCCCACCGCCAGGACGGCGAGGTACTTGAGCGCCGCCAGCCACCACGGGGTGCGGCGGCCCGGGTGGAAGGCGGTGAACCAGGTCAGCCCCAGGCCGAGCAGCATGGGCACCAGGCCGGTCAGGAAGAAGGTGAAGGCCACCTTCAGGTCGCCAGCCGCGTTGGTCGGGAGCCACCTCACGGAGCGAGCATAGAAAGCCGCGATGGGCAGGCGGTCGCGCAGGTCCCAGGGGCCGCCGGCCAGGTAGGCCATGGCGACGGCCAGAGCCAGGAAGATCAGGACAGGCATCCAGACCAGCTTGCGGTACAACCGAGCCACCTCCTCGGGGGGCGAGCGTGCCTTGGTGCCCTATGACGTGGCCAGCCGGGGCGCCGCCACCATCCGGCCCAGTTCCTGGGACCGCTGGGTGGCCCGGGCGACAGCCCTGACCATCGCCTCCCGGAACCCGGCCTCGTTCAGCACCTGCAGGCCGGCCATGGTCGTGCCGCCCGGCGAGGTCACTTTCTGCCGGAGCTCGGCCGGGTCCTCGCCGGTCTCCACCAGGGTCCGGGCGGCGCCCAGCAGCGTCTGGACGGCCAGTTCCCGGGCGACCTGCTCAGAGAGACCCACGCCACGGCCGGCTTCAACCATCGCCTCGATCATCAGGTAAATGTAGGCCGGACCGCTGCCCGACAGGCCGGTGACAGCGTCGAGCTGGGCCTCGGGCACCTCGACCACCCGGCCCACGGCGCCCAGAATCGCCCGTGCCACCAGGCGGGCCTCCTCGCCGGCGCCTTCGCCCAGGCAAATCGCCGTGGCCGACTCACCCACCTGGCATGAGGTATTCGGCATCGCCCGGACTACCCTGACGCCCGGGGCCACGCCATCGGCCAGAAGCGACGTGCTCACGCCCGCCGCCACCGAGAGCAGGACCTGCCCCCGGGAGGTGTAGGGCCGAATCTCAGCGAGCAGGTCGGCCACATCCTTCGGCTTGCAGAGCACCACCAGGACATCCGCCTCGGCCACCAGCGTCGCCTTGCTGGCGGCGGTCCGCACGCCATAGCGCATCTGAAGGGTCTCCAGGCGCTCCCGGTTGGAGCGGTTCGTGACGATCATCTGCTGAGGTCGCACAACACCGCCTTGAATCAGCCCGCGCATGAGCGCCTCGGCCATGGAGCCTGCCCCCAGGAAACCGATCGTCTTACCGTGAAGCATCCTGATTCCCTCCCTTATCTTCGATCGCTCAACACAAAAAACCCTTCGCGCTTCCCCAAAGGGAAGGGCGAAGGGCTTAGCCTCCGTGGTACCACCTTCATTGGTCTTTCGGGATATGCCGAAAAGACCCACTCAGTAACCGGGTCCAACAACCCGGAGCCGCTGGTAACGGGTAGCTAACCCGGCCGGCTCGTCGCCGGCGGCTCAGGGGTGGGTTCGGGCGTCAGGTCCGTTCCGGGCTCACAGCGCCGTGCGGTTTGCACGGGCCCGGACTCTCTGGCGGCTCTGGTCTGCCTTACTGTTCCCCATCATCGCTGATGTGCTGGTATTGATATGCATACTAGCACCGGATGGCGCACGGGTCAAGAACCATTTTGAAAACTTTCCCGTAGCAAAAGGTCGCGGTCGATCGACAGATCGATCCGCCGGAGCCGCCGGCAGGAGGTGTCTCTACCTCCGAGAGGCAACTAATTGACCCGCAGCGCCCGAATCTGGCGGCTTAGCTCGACGAACTCGGCGTTCACCCGCTCCTTCTCCCCCTCGGGCGCCCGGGCCAGCTCATGCCCCAGGCAGGCCAGCCGCATTTCGAGCAAGATGCGCTGCGCCTGCCGATCCACGTCCCCCCCGCCCCGGGTGAACTCCTCGTACCCGCCCCCAAAGGCCGACAGCTTTCCGCCGTTCACGCTGATCACCCGGGTCGCCACCCGCCGCAGCAAATACCGGTCATGCGAAACCAACAGCAACGTGCCCGGGAAGGACTCCAGTGCCTCCTCCACCCGCTCGCGGGACGGCAAGTCCAGGCCGTTGGTCGGCTCATCGAGCACCAGCACGTCGGGCGCCGACAGCAGAATCTTCGCGAGCGCCAGCCGCACCCTCTCGCCGCCGCTCAGGACGGCGACCGGCTTCAGCACATCCTCACCCGAAAAGAGCAGGCACCCCAGAAGCGAGCGGGCATACGCCTGATCCATGGCCGAGTTGCCCGTGGCCTCGGTCAGCACGGAATTCGAAGGACCCAACGCCGAAAGCTCCTGCGCCAGATAGGCCACCCGCCGGGGCGAGCAGTAGAGCCGCCCCTCGGTAGGCGCCAGCTCCCCGAGCAGCAGTCGGAGCAGCGTCGTCTTGCCAGCGCCGTTCGGGCCGACGATCGCCACCTTCTCTCCGCGCTGCACGTAGAAACCGGCGTGGCGGAAGAGCCAGCGGGCGCCGTCGTACGTGAAGCCCAGGTTCTCGGCCAGGACCAGATTCCGCCCACCGGCCTCGCCGCCGCCGTCAAGCCGCAGGTTAATCGATCGTGCCTCGCGCGGCCGATCAACCCGGAGCCGCTCAATTCGCTTCTCCATGTTCTTGACGCCCTTCCAGAGGTCGCGGGCAGCATCCTTGTTCATGCCGAGCTGCACCTTGCCTTCGGTACGGGGCGGCTTATCGTTATGCGCTTTCACCGCCCACTCCATCTGGCGGCGAATCGCCTCCTCCAGGCGTTTCTTCTCACGCACGTAGTTCCGGTACTCGCTTCTCGCCCGCTCCAGTTCCATCTGCTTTTGCCGGGCGTACGCCGAGTAATTGCCGGGATACGCCCTGACCTGCCCCTGATCCATCTCTAAAATGCGGGTGGCAACCCGGTCCAGGAAGTAGCGGTCGTGGCTGACCACCAGTACCGTCCCCCGGTATGCGGAAAGGAGCGACTCCAGCCAGGCCAGACCGTCGGTGTCGAGGTGGTTGGTCGGTTCGTCGAGCAGGAGCAGATCGGCCCTTCCCGCCAGGGCCCGGGCCAGGGCGGCCCGGGTCTTCTGTCCGCCGCTCAGCCGCCCCGGCGTGCGGTTGAGCAGCGAACGGCTGATGCCGCACTTCGCCAGCAGCTCATCCGAAACAGCGCCCATCTGCTCGGCCAGCGGCACGTCGGGCGCCCAGGCACCGTCCTGGCTCAGGTAGGCCCGGGAAAGCCCGGGCGTCACCCAGGTCAAAGACCCGCCATCGGCGGTCATCTCGCCGGCGAGAATCTTCATGAACGTCGATTTGCCGCAGCCGTTGGCGCCGACGAGACCAACCCGCTCGCCACCGGCCAGGTGGAACGTAACGCCGGTCAAGACCGGCATCCCCTGATACGCTTTGATCACTTGATTCGCTTGTAAGACCATCATAAAGGGCAGCAGCCTCCTCAGATTTCAAAACGAGGTCGGCTGGCCCCGCCACCGGACGGGGGCACGCGAAAAGACCATGGGTCGGAATCCCCATGGTCTGTCAGTGGCGTGCTTACAAATGCGCGCACCGCAGGCGGGACCGGCCTTTCTGGGGTGACGGGTACGCCAAAGAAACCGCGTACGGGTCACCGGTATCCAGTTAGAGCACGGTCGTCTTTTTCATTGCTGCGGTACCTCCGCCTTTGTGGCAACAATCTCTTTCATCACTGTACGCAAATGGCCGGCTCCAGTCAACCGGACGGAATGAGTTGATTCGTTCAATCCGATCGGCGGTTCTCTTTCAGTTGGCGCAGTTCACGGCTCACCGCGATGAACTCCTGGTCGAGCCGCTCCTTCTCCTCGGGCTTTGGCGCGATCAGCGCCGCCGACAACTGGGCGAGGCGGTTCTCCAGCAGCAGCCGCCGCTCCTCGTCGGCCTGGCGGCCGGCATGCTGAGCGGCATCCGCCCGCCCGAGGAATGCTTCATACCCGCCGCTGAACGACGTGACCCGCGCGCCCTCCACATGCAGCACCTTCGAAGCCAGCTTCCGCAGCAAATACCGGTCGTGCGAGACCAGCAGCAGCGTGCCGGGGTAGCCTTCCAGCGCCTCTTCCACCCGCTCGCGGGACGCCAGGTCGAGGCCGTTGGTCGGCTCGTCGAGGACCAGCAGGTCGGGACCTGCCAGCAGAATCTTCGCCAGCGTCAGCCGGATCTTCTCCCCGCCGCTAAGGACCGACACGGGCTTGAGCACCTGCTCCCGGGAAAAGAGCAGGCAGCCCAGCAGCGTGCGGACGTAGGCCTGATCCATGGCCTTGTTGCCCCCCGTCACCTCGGTCAGGACGGTGTTTTCGGGGTTCAGGTGCTCCATCTCCTGGGCGAGATAGGCGACCCGCAGGGGCGAGCGGTAGAGCGTGCCTTCGGTCGGGGCCAGTTCGCCCAGAATCAGGCGGACCAGCGTCGACTTGCCGGAGCCGTTCGGCCCGATAATGGCCACCTTTTCGCCTCGCTGCACATAGAACCCGGCGTCACGGAAGATCCAGCGCTGGCCGTCATAGGTGAAGCCGAGGCGCTCGGCCAGGATCAGGTTGCGGGCGGCGCCGCCGGCATCATCCATGCGGATGTTGATCCGGGTCGCTTCCCGGGGCTTCTCGACCTTGATGCGCTCCAGGCGCTTCTCCATCGACTTGGCGACCTGCATGTGCGCCTTGGCCAGGGCGCCCTGGTAGGGCCGCCAGTTGGGCGGCGCATCGTGCGGGGGCTTGAAGTTGACGTTAGCCTGCGCCCACGAAGTCTGGCGGCGAATCGCTTCTTCCAGGTGCTTCTTCTGCACCACGTACTGCCGGTACTCCTCCTGGGCCCGCTCCAGTTCCATCCGCTTCTGCTCGGCGTAGGCCGAGTAGTTGCCGGGGTACTCCTTCACCTTGCCGTTCTCCATCTCGATGATGCGGGTGGTGACACGGTCCAGGAAGTACCGGTCGTGGCTGACGACCAGCACGCTGCCCCGGTAGGAAGTGAGCAGTGACTCCAGCCAGGCCAGGCCCTCGGTGTCCAGGTGGTTGGTGGGCTCGTCGAGCAGGAGCACGTCCGGCGAGCGGTGGAGCGCACGGGCCAGGGCGGCCCGGGTCTTCTGGCCGCCGCTCAGGGCGCCGGGTTTGCGGGAGAGCATCTCCCGCGTGATGCCGCAGCGGGCGAGCAGGGCGTCGGGAATGGATTTGAGCTGCCGGCCCAGGGTCTGGCCCGGGTCGAAGGGCGCCTCCTGGCTCAGGTAGGCCCGGGAGAGGCCATCGGTCACCCACCGGATGGACCCCGACCCGTGCGCCAGCTCGCCGGCGAGGATCTTCATGAGCGTTGATTTTCCGCACCCGTTGGTGCCCACGAGGCCGACCCGCTCACCCCCGGCCACGTGAAACGTGACGCCGCCGAGCACGGGAGCGCCTTCATATTCCTTGATCAGATCACGTACTTGCAGAACCATCATACAGGGCAACGCCTCCGAGTTTGGGCTCTGCCCGCCTGCTTGACAGCACAAAAAGACCATGGGCAAGTACCCATGGTCTGTTGGTTTGCGCGCTTGCAACCGTGCGCAACGCAGACGGGACCGGCCTAACTTGCGCGACGAACCCACTTCGGTAGGTGCCGTCGCCGTATACAGTTAGCGCGCGGTGTTGTTGATCACGTCTGCGTACCTCCGGCTTTGCCTCAAGATTTCACTTCATGATATGCCGCCGGGGCGTAGCCTGTCAACAGGGAGAGCGCCAGCACCAAGACCCAAAGCTCAAACCCGCCAATCGTCATCCGTTCGAAGATGCCGAAGTAGGGCGATTTCAGGGCCATGCCCGCCGTCGACATGCCGCCGGTGATGAAGACGAAGAGGGCGTTCCACACGGCGAACCGGCGCAAATGCTGGAGCGGCAGGTAGCGCCGGGCGCCGGCCCCGGTCAGGAGCATCGTCAGGATGGTGAGAACGGCGGTGCCGAGGGCGAGGATCAGGTGAACGGTGCCGGCGGTGGTCGGGGCGCTGCCGATGGGGTCCTGCGGGAAGAAGTACATGAGCAGGCTCAGAATCGGTACGACGGTAAGCGCCAGGGCGGCCCCGACGAGGGTGCCGGGGCGGCGGGCGGCGGTGACCTCCCGGAGCAGGCCGGCGGCAAAGGCGAGGAGCAGGCAATTATAGAGGATGAAGCCGGGGTCGATCTTCCAGCGGAGCGGAGCGCCCGCCTCGACCAGTGAGCTGATGGCGTGGGCGACGTGGCTGTAGCCCGGGGTAATGGCGGCGCCATAGATGACGGTAACGACGTAAGCGATGGGAGCCAGGATGCCGCAGGTCAGGTAAAGCTTGCGCATGGTGATACGTCTCCTTTGATGTGGCGGCCCCGCTCAGCTCCGAGCGAACCGCAGGCGAAGCTGCTGGGCCAGTGAAAGGTGGTGGGGCTTGGACAAGAGGTACTGCAGCGCCAGGGCGAGCACGGGGTTGGCGAGGGTGCTCATGCTGAACGGGCTGCTGCCCATGAGGAAGATGATGCCCATGATCAGGCCCACCTGGGTGCGGCGCCCACTTGCAAGGATGAGCAGGCCGACGGTGGTCTCGTATGCGACAGCGATCACGCCGAAGAGGACCGGTGCGGCGCCAACGAGATCCGTGAAAATGGTGCGGTAGAACGGAATGAACGATCCGCTGCCCAGGCCTACGAAGGAAGGCGGGTCCATCAGTGTGATGGTGAAGTTGACGCCCCAGGCCATAAGCAGGAAGAAGATGCCGAGAAAGATGCGGCCGGCGTTGGGCTTCCAGAGTGCGAGTGCCAGGATGGTCGCGTAAACGAGCAGGGAGACGAGCAACTGTTCCATGGTGGGTTATCCTCCAATCAAATAGAGCGATCCGTCGGTCAGGCGATAGATGGTGGAACCAAGGGCGGCGATCTCCGGGTCGGCGGTGGCGAGGATGACGGTTCGGGCCACCGGTACGCTTTGGGTCATGGCGTGGGTGGGTTCGTCAAGCAGCAGCAGATCGGGCTGCAGGTCGTTGGTGGTGAGGCCGGTGATCAGGCGGCCTTCGTAGTACAGGTCGCCGTGTGTGGGCGGCTCCTGAAGTCCCAGAATCCGGAGCAGGGTGCTCTTGCCGGCGCCCGGGGCGCCCAGAATGGTGATGAAGTCGCCGGCGTAGATGCGGAGGTCGATGTTGCGCAGTGCCCAGACGGGGTCGGGGCCGTCGGGGCGGTGGACCTTTGCGATGCGGCAAGCCTGCATGAGCAGCTTCCGCATGGGCGGTTTCACCGGGCTGCCGGCGCCCACCCGTAGATGGCGGCCGGCAGAGTGGCGAGGTTGCCGATGATTGCTTTCATGTGTTTGCGCCTCCGTGTGTGATCTGGGTTCAGATTAAGGGAGGGCGCTGAACAAGTGCTGAAGGAGCGCTGAAAAGAGAAAACCGCACCCATGTTCAGTGGGTGCGGTCGCCCTCCAGGATGGCCCGGAACTCATCGGAAGCGGCCAGCAGCTGCGGGGCGGTACCGATCATCTCCACCCGCCCCTGGCTCATCAACAGAATCTGATCTGCCGCCTCCAGCACCGCCGGCCGGTGGGAGACCGCCAGGCAGGTTGTTTCTTTGCGCGCCCGCAGCCGCTCCCACAGTTTCTCCTCCGTCTCCTCATCCAGGGCACTGGAGAGATCATCAAAGACGAGCAGCTCCGGTTCCCGCACAAACATGCGGGCGGCGGCAGTTCGCTGCACCTGCCCGCCCGACAGCTTCACGCCCCGGGCGCCCACCTCGGTCTCCAGCCGTTTCTCCAGACCTGCCACATCCTGCTCCAGCACGGCGGCGTGCACGGCCCCGGCCAGATCAGCCTCCGCCTCGGGCAGCCCGAGCAGAATGTTCTCCTTCAGCGTGGCGCTGAAGAGCACAGGCACCTGCGGCGTGTAGCTGCTAATGGGCGGCTGGAAGAACGAACCCGGGTGGTCAACCACGCGGCCGTTCCAGTGCACCGCTCCACCCTGTGCGGGCAGCAGCCCCAGCAGCGCCCGCAGCAACGTGCTTTTCCCGGAGCCAACCCGGCCGGTGATCACCGTCAGCGTGCCGCGGGTGAGCGTGAACGTGGCCCCCCGGACGCCCCGCCCCGAGTCCGGGTACTCGTAGGTCAGGTCCTCCACCTCCAGCCGGTTCAGCCGCTCCTCCGGCTGAAGTGAGCGCCGGTGGCGCTCCGGCAGGGGAGTATCCAGATAGAGCGGGCTATGCGCCGCCAGGGCCACAGCCGGCGCATCCTCCAGCAACGCCTGCATCCGCCGTAAGGAGACACCCATCTGCTTGTAACTGGCCAGCAGATCGCCTACGACGCCGGTAAACCCCGCCAGCCGCCCGACATAGGCCGCAAACAACGCAAAGTCGCCCACAGTAAAGGTGCCGGACCGCATCGATCCCGCCGCCAGCAACAGTACCAGGCCCGTGCCCAGGTTGGCGGTGTTCAGATAGACCGACCGGAGCAGCTCGGTGAACAGGCTGTCCTGCACGGCATGGGCCCGCCGCTGGTCTCCCAGACGGCGCAGGTGGCCGGCCACGTTCGCCTCGGCGCCGGCCAGCTTCAGCGCGGGCACCATGGTGAAAATCTCGCCGAGCATCCCCGTCACCCGGGCGGCGGCGGTCCGGCTCCGGTCGCGGTACCGGCCGATTCGCTGTCCCGCAGCCTTTGCCACAATCATCACCCCGACGAGGGGCAGCACGGCCGCAACCGTCACAAACGCGTTGATATGTAGCATGAGCCCCAGCGTGACGCCTGCGCTCAAGGCCTCGGCGACGGCGCTGATCACTGTGATCATCGAAGCGAACAGCGCTACGGCGTCGGCATCGTCGCGAAAGCGGCTGATCGCATCGCCGGTCGACCCGGGCAGGGCCCGGGCGCCGGGCCGGCGCAGGATCTGCTCCAGCATATTGGTAGTGAGCAGTGCGCTGACCGTAAAGCGCTGGAGCACACTGACGGGCACGCTGAGCCAGGTAACCAGCAGGCGCCCGCTCTGCACGGCGACGGGCAGCACGGCCAACAGCCAGAGGCTGTCTAGAGCCGGTGCGCTGCCCGACAGGGCATTGAAGAAGGACCGGGCCACCAGACCGAGCCCGGTCGGCGTCAGGGAGATCAGCACCCAACTGAGAAAGCAGGCGGCCACCAGCCAGGGCCGGTATGCCAGCAGGCGGAGCACAGTTCGCCACGGTTTCATCCTGCCACCACCTCCTCCGGGCCGGACTGGAGCGACAGGACCTGCCCGGCACGCCGCAGTGTCGACAGCCTGTGGGCAATAAGGATCGCTGTCCGGCCCAGGAGGAGCCGGTCGATGGCCTGCTCCAGCCGCTGTTCGGTAACGGGGTCGAGCCGGGAGGAGGCCTCATCCAAAATGACGAGGCCCGGATCTTTCAGGAAGACACGTGCGAAGGCGAGCAGCTGGGCCTCGCCCGCCGAGAGGCCGCCGCCAGATGCCAGCTCGGTATCGAGGCCGTTAGGAAGGGAGGCCGCCCACTCCCGCAGGCCCAGCTCATCGAGTGCCGCCCAGATGCGGCTGTCGGCGACGGTGGCATCGAACAGGGTCAGGTTGTCGCGCAGAGTGCCGCGGAAGATCTGCACTTCCTGGGTCACCACGCCCACCCGCCGGCGCAGGTCGGCGAGGCGGACCGAGCGCACATCGACGCCACCGAGGCGGATGCTGCCGCCGACCGGGTCATAAAGGCGTGCCACCAGCCGGGCAAGGGTCGATTTGCCGATGCCGGTCCGCCCCCGCACGCCCAGCACCTCGCCGGGCTTCAGGGCAAAGGAGAGGTTCTCGAGCACGGGCACCCCGGGGATATATCCAAATGTCAGGCGGTCGACTGCGAGGGCCAGCGGCCCGTCGGGCAGCGGCGCCCCCTCCCCGTGCACCGCCAGAGTGCTGCGCATGGCCAGCAGGTCGCCAATCCGGCTGATGCTGGCGCCGGCCCGGGCCAGGTCCTGCATCTGTTGGACGATCTGTTCGGTGGGACGCCGGAGTTGCTCCGTATAAAAGAAGATCATGTAAGCAGTGCCGACCGAAATGGCGCCCGCCCGTACCAGCGCAAGCCCGACGCCAAAGGCCGTGGACGTGCCCACCGCCAGCAGCCCGAAGGAGACGACCAGCATGATGGCCATGCCGCGGCCGGCCTTCAGCTCGGCCTGCAGCCGGGTGCGAAGTGCCTGTACAAAGCCCAGTCGGACAGCGTGCTCGGCGCCGTTGGCCCGAATCTCCTCCAGCCCCGCCAGCCGTTCGCCCAAATAGCCGAAGAACTGGCTGCTGGCCTGCCGGGACGCCTGCCAGCCGGGCATGGCGCTGTGCCGGGTGCGCAGCAGCACCGTCAGGTGAAGCGCGGCGAAGCCCGACAGTGCCAGACCCGCCCGCCAGTCCACCGTGTAGAGAACTGCCAGGACGCCGGCCAGCAGGAGTGCGTTGGCGGCCACCTGCACCACGAAGGCGGAGAAGAAGTTGGCCAGCGGGGTCACGTCGCCATCGATGCGTTCGATCATTTCGCCGGCGGTGCGGTCCTTGTGATAGGAGAGATCGAGTCCCAGGAGATGCTCGGTCAGCTCGGCGCGCAGTTCGTTGGTCGCCCGCCAGCCGATCTCCTGACCGAGATACGTGGCCCACAGCGCCAGCAGTTGGTTGGCGATGGCCAGACCCAGGAAGAGCGCTGCCAGGGCGAGCAGGCGCAGGCCCGGCGTACCGGCCCCCGCCTGGTCAATAAACCGCTGGAGAACCGTGGGATAGTAAAGTTGCAGCCCGATGCCAGTCAGCAGCAAAATTCCCAGCAGCAGTACTTTCGGCCCCTGCGGCCGCAGGTATCGGCGCAGCAGGCGCCAGTATTGGGTCAGGGGGATCGACATGGCCGGTTCCTCCTAACGGGCGGGGTGCGGTTCCTCGCCAGGGCCATCCAGAATGCGGCGGGCCGCTTCGATCCCATCGGCCGGGGCCACCCATTCGCCCGGCTGCCTGACCCATGGTTCAGTCACATAGAAGGGCTGCTTGAGAAAGGCCTCCAGGCGCTCGCCCCGCCGGTAGGTCAGCACTTCGGCGTCGGGAATGCGCTCGATGCCGCGCACCCGGGCCAGGGCGTGCAGTTCCCGGTACCGCCGGTAGAGCCTGCGGGCCCGCTGCTGGAGCGTCATGTGCGTCTGGTCGGCGTAGGCCCCTTCGAGGATGATCGATGTGGAGCCAACCGGGTCGATGGCCGGGAAGACGCTCCGGGCCGCCAGGTCGGCATCGAAACGCCAGAGTGTCTCCAGGGGGCCGTAGGGAACCTCTTCATCCGGCGACTCGCCGCGGGGGTCGACCAGTGCGAAGGTGACCGCATGGCCCGCCCCCCCGGCGAGGCGGGCACGGAGTTCGTCCAACTCCCCGGAAAGGACCATCGCCCGGTCGGTCGCCACGAGGACTTCTCTGTCTTTCTGCCAGGCCTTGACCTGTTCTTCCGCCGCCGCCAGGGAATGGGCCACCACCTCTGCTTCGGGGAGGACGTCCTGAAGGTCAGGATGAAACTCGGCGGGCAGCCAGAGCACCGTGCCATACCCACGCTGGCGGAGCCGGTGGAGCAACTCGGAGAGCACGACCATCTGGCCCATGCCTGTGCGGGCGACCAACCCGACGGTGCCCCCCCGCACCAGTGGTGCGAACAGGTCGATCACTTTGATGCCCGTCTCGACCATGGTGGAACCGGGCCCCCGTATCACCAGGTCGTCCAGCGTGCACCCGGCCAAATCGGCCAACGCGACCAGGGTTCGGACTTCGGCACGCCCGAGCGGAATCTTGCCGTTGCACAGGTCGGAGACGGTTGCGGAACGCAGGCCCACACTGCGGGCGGCCACCGTCAGGTTCGGGACCAGGCGCCGCAACAGTTGTACGTTGAGTTGCAGGTCATCAGCCAAGACCAACCCCCCCTTTCCTCTGTAGCGTAACTCAACGTACGTTACAATGCAATCCCATTGAAAGACATAGCTGCTATGCGCGAAAAAGACCGCCGGAATGCCGGCGGCCCTCGTCACGGCCTGCTAGTCCAGCAGCCGTCGGTAGAGTTCCTGGGTGCGGGGGCCGGGTTCGAGGCCCAGTTCATCGTCGAGCAGGCGGGCGATGGTGCGGTATTGCTGGAGCGCCGCACTCCGATTGCCCAGGGCGGCGTAGGCGGTCATGAGGCCGAGGTGTGCTTCTTCATCCAACGGGTCGACTTGCAGCAGGAGTTGCAGCGCTTGGGCGGCGTCAGCGTGGCGGGCGGCGGCGGCGCAGTGGACAGCGATTTGGCGCAGGGTCTGCTGGTAGAGCAGGCGGGCGCGGGCACGGGGCGCCGCTGCCCATGGGTAGTCGAGTCCTTCGGCCAGGTCGCCGCGGTATAGGTCGGCCGCCTTTCGCCAGTCGGTTTCCGCTTCGGCAGCAGCGAGTTGTTCAAACTGCTCAATGTCAACCGTCAGGTTGGTGCGCTCCATGCGGTAGGCTCCGCCGGCGAAGGTGACCAGCCCCTCGCCCGGGGCGCCCAGGGTGGAGCGGAGGTTGTAAAGCGTGGTGTGGAGCAGGGTGCGGGCGGCGTCGAAGTCGAGGTCGGGCCAGAGGGCTTCGATCACCTGGTCGCGGGGGATGGGGCGGCTGCCCTGC
The DNA here is from genome assembly GCA_029239785.1 of Symbiobacteriaceae bacterium. Classification (GTDB taxonomy): domain Bacteria; phylum Bacillota; class Sulfobacillia; order Symbiobacteriales; family Symbiobacteriaceae; genus JARBUG01. The sequence continues at coordinate 37,820 of JARBUG010000010.1, forward strand.
AGCACGAAGTAGGCGAGCAGGTCCCTTGCCTTGGTGGTGCGCCACCGGGGCAGGGGGCGCCCGCCGATGGTGACGGTGATGGGGCCCAGCAGGGAGACGGTCAGGCGCGGGGTGGTGCTTTCAGCAGCAGATGCGGAGCCGGGGGCTGGGGTTGTGGCTGCGGCCCCGGCTCCGGCGGGCTCGGCGGTTGCTGCGGCGGGTGTTGCCCGCAGCAGGGCCTGATAGGCCAGGAGCGCAGCGTCCCTCACCGCAGGGTCATCATCATGCAACAGGCTGCGGACCGCCTCCGTCGCCGCTTCCCCTCCGGTTACGGACAACGGATAGAGTGCAGCCTGCCGAGCCCGGGGCTCTGGCTGACGGGTCATCTCCAGGAGCGCCGGCAGCGCCCGCCCACCCATCCGGATGAGTAACTCCTGGCAGAACGGTGCCTCCACGCCCCGAGCCAGGGCGTCCGCAATCAGCCCCGCCGCCGCCACACGGGGAGCGACCAGGTGCTGCAGATACCCTTCGGCCGCGGCGTATCCCAGCGCCCTGTCAAACGAGCGCCGGGCCTCATCCAACTTGCCTTCGGCCCAGGCCTTGCGGGCAAAGAGCGTCAGTAGATAATGCAGATAGAAGTTCGCTTCGATCGATGAATGATAGGCAAACGAGGCGACGAGCAGGCGCTCGGCCGCAGCGTGGTCGCCCCAGGCGACCAGCGCAGCCGCCAACACCATGCCGGTGCAGGCTTCCAGAAAGCGGAACCGGCCACGGGCGGTTCCATAGGCCGCTTCGGCCAGGCGCCGGAAGGTGGGCATATCGCCGCGGGTCGCCGCCACCAGCGCCCGCTGGCAGGTGGCGGTGATGCCGATGGGCAGGTTGGCCGAGAAAGTCTGGTGGAGACGCTCGGCCTCGCTTAGGTGCTCCTCTGCCTCCTCAAGGCGGCCCCGGTCCAGAGAGACCTCTCCATAGGTCAGGTGGGCCATGGCCAGGGCGGTCAGGTCGCCCCGGTTTGCCCGGGCCTCCAGGCAGCGGCGGGCCAGGGCCTCCGCCTCGTCGAGGCGTCCCTGATCGCGCAGGAGGATGACTTTGCTGTGGGCGCCCGCCAGTTCGAGCATGGGGTCGATCTCAAACGCCTGCCGATACCACTCCGTAGCGAGCGCGTACTGCCCCAGCACGACGCTGATCTCCCCCAAGAGCATGGCGGCTGCGGCCATGACGGGCCGGTCGCCGCGGCCCCGGGCGGCGTCCCATACGACGGTGGCCCGCTCGCGGGCCGCGGGCGGGTGGTCGCAGTAGAGCATGTGAATCTCGCCCAACTCGGTCCAGAGTTGCTCGGCGCCAGGCTGTCCCACGGAGAACTGGTGGGCGAAGGCTGTGAGGCTGAGGTTGCCGGCGAGCCATTCGCCCACCAGGCTCTTGGCAATTTCGGTGGGGACGTGGCCGGGCAGTTCGGCCAGCATCCGGGAGGTGATAGCTGGCCGCCAGCCGGCGCCGTGCTGGCGCCAGAGGTCCAGGGCCAGGGGGAAGCCGCCCGTTTTGGTCCAGCACTCTTCCCAGTCGGACTGGGCGCCCAGGAGCGCCGACGCCTCCTGCCGCGTGAAGGCCAGGTCGGCTGCCAGCAGGGTGCGGCAGTCGGCGCCCGGGTCGACGGGAAGGGGCGCCCGGGTGCTGAGGAGAAGGTGGAGTTCAGGCGGGGCGTAGCGGAGGAGTAAGGTCAGGAAGTCGGCGAGCCAGGGCTGGCCGAAGGCGGCCTCCAGGCCGTCGAGGGCGAGGATGATGGGGGGGCGGACGGCGGCCTCGGCGACGAGGTCGGCGGCGAGGTCGGCCACCGGGGCCGGGGCCACCGGGGCCGGGGCCACCGGGGCCGGGGCGCCGACCTCGGGCACTGCCCAGTCCGGCCAAACCCGTGCGAACGCCGCACCCAGATGCACGACCAGGGCGCCCCCGCCCTCCCTGTCCTGCGCATCCAGCCGGTAGTAAACGAAGGGCAGCCCAGTGGCAGGCAACCACTGGGCCAGGAATGCGGTCTTCCCTGCGCCGGCCGGCGCTTGCAGCAGCAGCGCCCGGGGCGGGGCGCCGACGGCATCGAGCAGCCGCGGCCGAGGGAGATACCCTGCGCAAGATGGGAGCATCAGCTTGGTGCGAAAGATCCGCTGCACGACGTTCACCTACCTGTTGTCGTGCAGATTCTCCTTTGGGCATCAAGTCCCTGCCGGTACCCGGAAAAAAGCTATCGGTCCGTTTTTGTACAGCTTGACGCACCAGATTTGCTCAGGTTCGGACTGATGAAGGCCGCAGACGCAGCAATCGCCCTCACGGGGACGAGCTTTCACCTCATCGGAAGGGCAGTTATTGCGTCTGCGGCCTCGATCGATCCATTTGCGTCCAGATGCGTCAAGAGACGTGGACTCAAACGGACCGAAGCATACGCATCCCTACGGTGCAGTCGGCTGACAGCTTGTTTGGCGCCCTGCCGGGCCTACATCTGCCCCGTCGTAATCTGGATCACCTGGGTCTGGGCCACCACAGCCTGCGCCACCGCATTCACGACCGATTGGATATCGGCCAAGAGCTGCTGTGCAGCCGCCAAGCCAACGGCGACGGCGCCGCCCATCGCCTGGGCTTGCGTCAGGAGTTGCTGCACGGCACGCAAGGTCGCATTCAGGCTGGCCCGCGCCTGCGCCAGCACGTTGGCAATTTGCATCTGCCGGGCCCGCACCCGAATATCGATGTCACCCCGGATGCGCACCATCGCCTGCTGCATCTGCCGGACCCGGGCCTGCACCACGGCCTCCGCAGCCTGCTGGACCTGTAGGGAGATCGCCTGCAACTGCTGCGCTGAGAGCGCAACGTTGGACTGCCCCGCGGCCTGGGCAGCGGCAATCGCCTGCTGAAGGGCCTGGACGGTCAGGGAGAGGCTGCTCTGCGCCTGGGCGAGAAGCGCGACCACCTGCATCTGCGTGATGTTGATGTTGAGGTTCATGGCAGCCGGGCCTCCTTTCAAGGCATGATGGAGCCCGTCCGTATCAGCATATGTGCAACCTGAGGGTTCGGCCCCCATACAGAAAAGCGCCCACCTGCCTAATGCAGGTGGACGCTTCGACGGTCCGTTTTTCTGTGGCGCTGGCGGAGGGCTCTCCGTCTGTCTTGATCGATTGCAGGAGGAATCGGTTGAAAGAAATGGACGGAGACGGCGCATGGCAGACGGTCATCAGCAAGATTAGCCGATTTTCGACCCGTTTTTGGAGCGATTTCTACTCCACCAGTGCCCCGTCAGCCCGGGCGACGCCGTGCTCCGTCTCTCTTTTTCGGTGAGCACCGGGGCCAGCCAAAAGAAACGGACGGAGGCGGGGCGACACGGCGGCCCGGCGGCCCGGCGACCCTGGCCCGGCGGCCCCGGCCCCGGCCCGGTGGCGCCAGCGTCGCCCTACCCCCAGTAGGGCGCCCGGTCCGGGGCCACCGACGGCCCCGTCACCAGCCTGGCCCCCTCGGCGGCCAGACCCAACATCAGCGACCTCGCATCGCTGCCGGCCCACGCAAAGGCCCCCTCCATCGCCCTCGCCACCGGCTCGGCGTGCCCCGGCTCCACGAACGCAATCACACTCGGCCCGGCCCCGCTCAGCGCCACACCCTTGGCCCCGGCATCCAGGGCCGCCTCAAAGACCGCCCGCAGCCCCGGCACCAACGACGCCCGGTACGGCTGATGCAGCCGGTCCTGCGTCGCAACACCCAGCAAATCCACCCGCCCCTGGGCCAGCGCCGCCACCAGCAGCGCCGTCCGGTTCAAGTTGTAGACCGCGTCCTTCAGCGACACCTCGGTCGGCAGCACGCCCCGGGACTTCTCGGTCTTCTTCCCGGTAATCGGCAACTCGGGCATCACCACCACGGCCCGCAGGGCCCGGGGCGGGTCGAAGCGCACATGCAGCGGTCCCCGAACCTCATCCATACAAGATACCGTAAAGCCCCCGACCATCGCGGGCGTCACATTATCGGGATGCCCTTCAATCGCCACGGCCATCCGGAGCAGCTCCTCCCGGTCCAGGCCCGGGCGCCCGGTCATCTGCTCCACCAGGGCGTTGGCCGCCACCAGGCCGCCCACGATGGCGGCAGCGCTGGAGCCCATGCCCCGGGCGACGGGAATGGCGACCTGCTCGGAAATCCGCAGCCCGTGCGGCTGATAGCCCAGCCGGTCGAAGACCCGCAGGGCTGCCTGATAGACCATGTTGCTCTCAGGTCGCAAAAGCGCCTCGTGCTGCTGGTCGACCTCAATCACCACATCGAGGATGCCCGTCTCTTCCATCTCGATGACGTTCCGCAGTTCGAGCGCGACGCCCAGCGTGTCGAACCCCGGGCCCAGGTTAGCGCTGGTGGCAGGCACAGTTACCTTGACCATCAGCCCAGCACCATCGCTTCCAGGGCGCCCAACTCCGCCTTCATGCGCAGCGGCGCTGCGGAGACCCGAATCGCCGTATCGGGATCCTTCAGGCCGTTGCCCGTCAGGACCGCCACCACCCGGGGCCGGCGCTGCCGTCCCGTAAAGGGCAGATAGCGGGGCGCCGGCGCCAAAGCGCCCTCAATGCGCCCGCCCGCGGCGTCGCCCTCGAAGTAGCCCGACTCGCTCAGCCGAATCAGCCCCGCAATCGAGGCACACGAAGCCGGTTCCGCAAAAACCCCTTCAGTAGCCGCCAGCCGCCGGTAAGCAGCCAGCATCTCCTCATCGGTGACGGCCCAGAAGGCGCCGCCCGACTCCCGGATGGCGTTCACCGCACCCTGCCGGGTCGCCGGCCGGCCAATCTTGATGGCGGTGCCCACCGTATGCGGATCATCCACCTCGCCACCGTTGACCAGCGGGGCGGCGCCCGCCGCCTGGAAGCCGAGCATCGTCGGCCCGGAGGCGAGCAGCCCGCCGCCGAAGGTGTGCTCCACGGCGCCGACGCCGAAGTCGGCGTACTCCTTGAAGCCCATCCAGTAGGCCGTTACGTTGCCGGCGTTGCCCACGGGAATCGCCAAAAAGTCCGGGTGGGCGCCCAGTGCGTCGACGATCTCGAAGGCCGCGGTCTTCTGGCCCTGGAGCCGGAACGGGTTGACCGAGTTGACCAGGGCGATTTCGGGGTGGGCGTCGGTCAGGGCCCGCACCAGCCGCAGGCCGTCGTCGAAGTTGCCTTCAATCTGGATGGTCCGGGCGCCGTACATGAGCGCCTGGGCCAGCTTGCCCATGGCCACCGCCCCATCGGGGATGACGACGAAGCAGGGAATGGACGCCCGGGCCGCATAGGCCGCCGCCGCGGCGCTGGTGTTGCCTGTGGAAGCGCAAATGACCGCCTTCGCCCCGGCTTCGGCCGCCTTGGACATCGCCATGGTCATGCCCCGGTCCTTGAAGGAGCCGGTGGGGTTGAGCCCTTCGTACTTGACATACAGGTCAATCCCCAGCTCCTCGCCCAGCCTGGGGCAGGGAATCAGGGGGGTGTTGCCCTCCAGCAGGGTCACAACGGGAGTTCGATCCGTCACCGGAAGAAACCGACGATACTTCTGAATCAGACCTTGCCATGCGGGCATATCTCTACACCTTCCCCTTTATGAGAAATACATTTTATTACCACAGAGCACACAGAGTACACTGAAAAATACGGATTGGAGCTGCCCAGGATCGAACTCCCAGTTTCAGTGTCCTCTGTGTACTCTGTGGTAAATAAATGAAAGACCTACAGGGAGAGGCCAGGTCAAAGACCCAGCCTCCCACCACAAAAACGCTACTCCTTCTTCCCCGAAGCCGCCTTGCGCGCAGCCTCATCCATCACCTTCTCGCGAATCTCACCCAAGGCCAGCGCAACAAAATCCCCAAAAGGCATGGCACCCAGGTCGACCTGCCCACGCCGGCGGACCGCCACGGCGCCCGCCTCGGCCTCCTTGTCGCCGCAGACCAGAATGAACGGCACCCGGCTCAGCTCCGCCTCGCGAATCTTCTTGCCGATCTTCTCATTTCGCTCATCCATCTCCACCCGGATGCCCGCAGCCTTCAACTGCTCCACCACACTCCGGGCGTACTCCATATGACGATCCGTAATCGGCAGCACCTTCGCCTGCACCGGCGAGAGCCAGGCCGGGAAAACGCCGGCAAAATGCTCCGTCAAAATGCCGATGAACCGCTCCAGCGAGCCCATAATCGCCCGGTGAATCATCACCGGCCGGTGCTCCTTGCCATCCTCACCCACGTAGGTCAGGCCGAACTGGTTCGGCATCTGGAAGTCAAGCTGCACCGTGGCGCACTGCCACTTGCGGCCCAGGGCGTCCGTCACATCAAAGTCCAGCTTCGGGCCGTAGAAAGCGCCGTCGCCGGGGTTCAGCTTGTAGGTCCGGCCCATACCCTCCAGGGCCCGGGAGAGCGAAGCCTCGGCCTGGTTCCAGGTCTCAATTTCGCCCATGAAATCATCCGGCCGGGTCGAGAGCTTGATCTCATACGGCAGGCCCAGCGGCTTGTAGATGGTGTCCACAAGGCCGATCACCTCACGGATCATCTCCTCGATCTGATCCTGGCGCACATAGAGGTGGGCGTCATCCTGGTGCAGACCCCGGACCCGCATCAACCCATGCAGCGTGCCGGACGACTCGTACCGGGAGAGCGGGCCGTACTCGGCCATCTTGATCGGCAGATCGCGATACGAGCGCAGCTCGCTGCGGAAGACCACGCAGTGGCCCGGGCAGTTCATCGGCTTGGTGGCAAAGTCCTGATCCTCGGAGCGGATCTGGAACATATTCTCACGATAGTGGCCCCAGTGGCCGGAGGTCTCGTAGAGCTTCGATGAGAAGATCCACGGCGTGCGGACTTCCTGGTAGCCCAGGGCGCCCTGCAGGTTCCGGCTCCACATCTCCAGCTCCCGGTAAATCTTATAGCCCTTATCGAGCCAGAAGGCGAAACCGGGGGCCAGGTCTTCGAACCGGAAGAGCCCCAGTTCGGGACCGATCTTGCGGTGGTCACGCCGCTTCGCCTCTTCGAGGATGAACAGGTACTGCTCCAGGTCCTGCTTCGACTCGAAGGAGGTGCCGTAGACCCGCTGGAGCATTTTGTTGGCCTGGTTGGCCTCCCAGTAAGCGCCGGCGACGCTCAGCAGCTTGAACGCCTTGATCTTGCCCGTCGACGGCACGTGCGGGCCGGCGCACAGGTCGGTCCACTCGCCCTGGGTGTACATCGAAATCTCTTCGCCCTCGGGCACCTTGTCGACCAGCAGAATCTTATACTCCTCGTTCTTCTCGGCGAAGAACTGCTTGGCATGCTCCCGGCTGACCTCCGACCGGACGATCGGATAGTCGGCGTCGATGATCTTCTGCATCTCCTTCTCAATGGCGACCAGGTCCTCCGGCGTAAACGGCCGGGGCATGTCGATGTCGTAGTAGAAGGTATCTTGCAGGGCCGGGCCGACCGTCAGCTTGCAGTCCGGGAAGAGCCGCTTGATGGCCTGGGCCATAATGTGCGTGCTGGTATGGCGGAAGACCTCGCGGCCCTCCTCATCCTTAAAAGTGAGCACCGCCAGCTTGCAGTCGCCCTCCAGCCGGGTCGACAGGTCGACTACCTGGTCATCGACCTTGGCGGCCAGGGCGGCCTTGGCCAGCCCCTTGCCAATCTGGGCGACAGCATCGGCGACGCTGATCCCCTGCTCGTACTCACGAATCGAACCATCCGGTAACGTAACCTTGACCATGGACATGTGGAAAATCCCCCTTCTGTCGGTTAAAGTTTGCCCAATGACAAAAGCCTCCCGTCCCTGTGAAGGGACGAGAGGCAACTCTCGCGGTTCCACCCTACTTTCCGGGCGCCCCAAAAGGCCGACCGGCTCGTATGCGCTGTAGAGGGCGCTCCCTCCTTCCTTATCTGCACTGGATTCGCGCAGTTTCGGAAGACGGCTGTGGGGTGGTTTCCCGCCGGCATGGACCCAGAAGCGCTTGCACCCGGTGGCGCTTCCTCTCTGGAGAGTGTGCTGGCGGTATTGTCCCCGGTCATTGCCGGTGGAATATTGAACTCACTATAGACCTTGCGCCGCTGCCTGTCAACCCTATTTGCCAGATACGATTGAAATGAAGCCTACTTCCCGGGCTCCTTATCGAGGAACTTGGCCACCTTTTCTTCATCGAGCGGGGCGTAGATACCACGGGACCAGGCGACCTGGTTGCCCTCGCTGTCGCGGGCCTCCGCCCGGGCGGCGATGATGCGGGAATTCTGCTTGACGATGCGGGCCGAGAACAGGTAGGTCTGCCCGACGCGCATGGGCCGGCGGTATGTAACCTCAATCTTGCGGGTGACGGCGAGCTGCAGCTGCGAGTAGATGAGCTGGCTCATCACTTCGTCGAGTGCGGCCGCGACGACGCCGGAGTGGGTGACACCCGGGGCGCCCTGGAACTCAGCGATGGGGGTGAACTCGGCCTCGGTCCGGTCGCCAACCAGGCGCACGTTCAGGCGCATGCCCAGCCGGTTCTCATCACCGCAGCCAAAGCAGTGCCAGTGGAGGCCCTGCAGGTGGTTCCGCTCAACGGTATTGGGTTCAGACATAGAAAATCGGCTCCTTTCGGCGGGGAGACCCCTCACACAGTATTTTACTATAAGGGAAGTCCCACTGCATCATTCTTCGCGGCCACGGCGTGATCCTGCTCCCAGCTTTCGGCCAGGCGCCGGCCAATTTGCTCGGCGGTGCCGGGCCGGCTGAACCAGTAGCCCTGCCCCAGGGCGCAGCCCAATCCTTCCAGTTCGGCGGCCTGATCCGGCCGCTCAATCCCCTCGGCAACGGCGACCAGCCCCAGCGCACGCGACAGGTCGACAATGCCCCGCAGGAGGGCGGTCTCCCGCCTGCCCCGTCCAACGCTATCGATGAACGAACGGTCAATTTTGACTGTGTCGATGGGGAAGCCGCGCAGGTAGCTGAGCGATGAGTAGCCGGTGCCAAAGTCGTCAATGGCCAGGCGGACGCCCAGATCTTTGAGACCATTCAAAGTATCGGCGGTGGCGGCACCGCTGTGCATCAACACGCTTTCGGTGATCTCCAGCGAGAGGCTCCCGGGAGCCAGGCCCGTCTCGGCCAGGGCCCGGGCCACATCGGCCACCAGTTCCGGTCCGAGCATGAGCTGCCGGGCCGACAGGTTCACGCTCAGCGTAATCGGCGCCGCACACGCATACAACTGTTGCCACCGGGCGGCCTGGGCGCAGGCCTCATAGAGCACAAACCGCCCCAGGGGCAGAATCAGGCCGGTCTCCTCCGTCAGCGGAATGAAGTCGGCCGGCGGAACCACGCCGCGCCCGGGATGCTGCCAGCGGACCAGCGCTTCCACCCCGGCGATCTGGCCCGTCGCCAGTTGCACCACGGGCTGATAGTGCAGGAAGAACTGCTTCTGCTCCAGCGCAACCCGCAGGTCGGCCTCCATTTCGAGGCGGGCCATGGCCGCCTGGTGCATGCTGTCGCGGAAGATGGCGTGCTGCCCCTGCCCCATGCCTTTGGCCGTGTACATGGCCACGTCGGCGTTGCGGAGCAGTTCTTCGGCTTCAATGCCGGCGCCCGGATGTGCGATGGCGATGCCGGTGCTGCCAAATACGTAGACGTCACGGTGTGCCAGCGAGAAAGGCTTGGCCACGGCCGCAGCGACCCCCTCGGCGACCCGGATGGCGGCCTGTTCGTCGGCCCCGGGCAGGAGCAGGGCAAACTCATCGCCGCCCAGCCTGGCCACGGTATCGTCGGGGCCCACACAGGTAAGCAGCCGGGCGGCCACCGCCTGGAGCAGGCGGTCGCCGGCCTGGTGGCCCAGCGAATCGTTGACGGTCTTGAAGCCGTCCAGGTCGATGAAGAGCAGGGCGACGGGCCGGGCGAACGTCTCCCTTGAGGCCAGTTCCTCCTCCACCCGCGTCCGCAGCTGCGCCCGGTTGGCCAAGTTGGTCAGCGAGTCGTGAAAAGCCATGTGGCGCAGGTCGTCCAGCAGCTGGGCCCGGCTCGCCAGGAGCCGGCTGTTCTCGCGCAGGACCAGCACCTGCCGGACCATCACCGTCAGCGTCACCGCCACGGCGCCAAAGAGCAGGCCGCCGGTGGTGGCGTCAACCTGTATGCCGCCGATGAGCAGGCCAAAGGTGAATACGACAGCCACGTACGGCATAGCCAGCATGACCCAGCCTTGCAGCAGGGCGGCCATGGGGCTGGCGTCCTGGCGCCGGGGCACCCGGAAGAACCGGTGCTGACCCGCCACCAGCATGACATAGATGCCCGCCAGCCAGAAGCTGTCTGGCCAGTCGCCGCCTTCGTACTGCCCGGCGAGCGACTGCCGCCCATAGGCGAGATCACCAACGTATAACAGCACCACGCCCAGGGCCAGCAACACCCGTGGTCCGACCGAACTGGTGTCGCGCCGCCGGAAGAGGACCACCACCAGGCCAAAGAAGAGCAGCAAATCGGCCACTGGGTAGGCGACCGAGAGCATCTTGGCCAGTTGTCCGGCCTGCGATCCGGCTGCGGTCGGACCAATCACCAGGTACCAAGTGGCGACCCAGCCGGAGATCAGGACCGTGAGGGCATCAAGCCAGAACCGCGTGTGATCGGCACGCTCGGACGGCATGGACAGTATGCCCCACAGGAGCAGGGGGAACTGCATCAGATAGAACAAATCGGCGACGGAAGGAAAGGGCGCCGTCTGCCGGATGATCTCAAAGTAAAACCAAGCCAGGTCGCCGGCGAAATAACAGAGCAAGGAGTAGCCAACCAGCCGCCAGCCCCGCCGTCCGGCCGGCGTCAGGCCCGGCCTGCCCGCCGCCCGCAGCACCAGCGCGCCTGCAGCCAGGGAGACCGGCAGGCCCGCCAGGTCCGAAATCAGCACCCGGTAGGCCGGGCCGCCCCAGCCGCATATCTGCCAGATGAAAAAGAGCATCAGGTAAACGCCCAGGGCGAGCATGAGGCGGCCGCCCCAGTCACGCAGGGAGTGTTTGAAAAAGGCACGGGCTTCGGCCGTCAGGGTGGCGATGAGCTGCTGCATATGACGGAGCACCCACTTTTGATCCAATCGAATGTAGGCATAGTCAGTTCGTGAACGTGTTGGGAATCTCCTGCGAGTGGCGAAAAGGCGGCAAGTGCAAACAACTCCCCGGCAAAGGGGGAGTTGTCGTCAGGGGAGCTTTAGTGGCCCAGCGTCATCTGGCTGCTGTCGCTCGAGAGCGGCAGCGGCAGGGAACATGATTCGCAGCCGTAGCACATGGTAACCCGCTCATCGAAAACGCCGAGAATCGTTTCGATCGACTCGTCGCGCTCCACCGAAGGCACCGCATGAACGGTGACCGCCCGTGGCGCCAACGTAATGAGGGCGGAGATCAACAGATCCTCGTAGTTGACTTCGCTCTCGACCATTTCGACCACAAACTCTTCGAGGTACTCGCTGCGAATGGCGCAGCCCTGGTCATCGACCAGTTTGAACGAGCCTTCGGGTCGGATCAGCACATGGACATGATCCATGCGCGGCTCCTGCACGTCGACGAAATACTTGAGGAGCCGGACAAACTCCTTGTACTCCCGTTCCATAAGGAAGTCATCCACCGCACGGTCCACGGCGTCTTCCACTTCCTCGATGTAATCCCGCAGCCGGAAGGTAACAAAGCCCTCCAGCACGAGTTCGTCGGCGTTTTCCAGGTAATCGCGCAGCCGGTGCAGGATCTGCGCCTTACGCGTCACCTTATAGAGTTGGTCCGTTTCCACCGGCCCTGCGCCAGCGGAAAGCAGCCTGCCGGTCTGCTCAGCGATCTGGCCCTGCTCATCGTGGGAGAAGTAGTAGTAGCTGCCCCTGATGGTCCGGCGAATCAGCTCCTGCTCCCATTTTTCCACAATGACATCGGAAAGTGCGCTGGCCACGTAATGGCGCAGTAAGTTGCCTGCTTGGCTCGGGGTGCCCGGATCGCTGTCTACGCAACAGTCGAGAAAAGTGAAGCTCCCACGGTTCGATTGGCCGATGCGAATATTGACGCCTTCTCCCTGGAGAAACCGAAACTCGTCATCCAGACGCTGGCGGATGTCTTCGATCCCTTCGGCGGTCCCTATCGTGATCGCTTGCACGGCCGTTTCACCCCTCTTTGCAGGAAATCGGCTCCGAGATCCGCCGGCATGGAGCCGCGCCCGCGAATCAGTCTCGAAGCCGAGGGTATCTGCCGTACTAGTATATGACCCGCCGAAAAAGAGTTATACGAAGGGGCCATCTACGGCGAGCCATGTTTCAGCCATTTTTGGTAAATGGCGGCACTGCCAGAGGAGAGCGCCTGGGCGAGGCGTTCGCGGTAGGCGTTGTCGGCCAGGAGCTGCCGGTCCTGGTCGTTGCTGATGAAGCCAAGTTCGACCAGCAGGGCCGGCGCTTTTGTTTTGAGGACGGCGAAGTCTTTGCGCGGATGGGGTTGTTCCGGGCGGGAGTGGAGCGGCCAGCGCCGCAGGATATCGTCAAAGAGGTAGGCGGCGTCGCGGCCGGTGCGGGAGGGTTGGTAGAAGATCATCATGCCCCGTTCGCTGGCGTTGCGGGTGTGGTTGACGTGGAGACTGAGCATGAGGCCGGCCCGGCAGTGGTTGGCAATGCGGATGCGCTGGTTCAGGTCACGGCGCAGGTGGCCGCTGTCCCAGTTGCCGCCCAGGGCGGTGTCGGTGTCGCGGGTGAGGACGACAGGGACTTTGTAGCGGTCGAGGTACTTTTTGGTGCGGAGGGCGATGTCGAGGACGACCTCTTTTTCGAGCATGCCGGGGACGTTGGTGCCGCCGTCAATGCCGCCGTGGCCCGGGTCGATGACGATGGGTGGGGTGTCGGGGCACTGGGGCAGGGCTTGTGCAGTGCGGCTGTCTCGGAGCGTCCATAGCGTGGATGCTATGGTTGCCAGTATGAGTGTGGTGATGAGGGTCTTCTTCATGGTGACCGCCTCCCGGTGGACATGTATATGTCCGCTTCCCGGGGGTATGCCGCCGTTGGGGGTGGGGCCGCTGGTCGTGTCACCGGGAACGTCCCTTCGCTGCCCCGGCGGCGCCACTAGCGGCAGTAAGCCCTCCGGTCGGGCGCCGCCGCCTATACCGGGCTTGTCGCCGGCGGCGGCTGAGCAGTCGGGTCACGGGGCCAACTGCCGCTACGTGTCGCCACCGAACGGCGCTTCAGGAACGCCCCCGGCGCCCCGCCCAGCGACCGGGTTTCATAGGCACAAACTCAGTCTCCACCCCGGGTATCTCCGGCCAGATATCCCTGACTTCTGCGTTTGCGGTTCTCATCGGTCCGTTTTACGCGGCAACATAGCTTGGACGCCGTACAGAAACAGACCGATAGCGCATCGCCGGATTCTGTGCACCTCAGCGCCTCATACTAAGGGCAAAGGAGGCGACCACAATGAGCGACCATCAGCACACCGGCAAGCGCCACGAAGAAGGCCAGGGACCTGCCAGCCTACATCAGCCCGGTCCCGCGGCGGGGCACAGCCTGGAGGAACTGGGCCAGCCTACCCGCTCCCAGAACGCCCAGGAAGTCATGGAGGCGCATTTCGACCATCCCAAGCGGCACACGCCGGGCTCCCCGCCCAGGTAGTCCACACAAAAAACCGGGTGCATGCGATTGTCAGCATGCACCCGGTTTCCGTTTTGTCCGAAAGAAACAGCCAGGGGCGGCGGTGCCTCCGAGGCCCTACTCCTCCTGCCCCGCCCGATACGCCACCAGGCTCAGCCCGAAGGCGCCAACCATCACCACCGCCGATGCGATACACCAGCGGCACACGGCATGAATCACAAAGAACTCCACGTAGGTCAGCCAGCCCGAAAAGAGCACGCCCACCAGCGTGGCCCCGAACAGGCCCAGCAACCAGACCTCCCGGCGGGCCTCAAGCCTCAACCCGAGCACCGCCAGGGCCAGAACACCCGTGTAGCCCACGGCGCCCAGCATGGGCACCGGAATGCCCATGAAATTGGCGTACGGGCTGTGCTGCACAGTCTCGCAGCCGCCGCTGGCGCCGCAAATTGGCGCCACATCGACCGCATAGGCCCAGGTCAGGTAGAAGGAGATCCCCAGACCGATCAGAGCGAGCAGAATCACGCCCTGAAGGCTCCGCTTCAAGCTCACGCTACTTCACCGCCTGCTTTACCGCAGTAATGACCTCGCTATAATCCTTCACCTTGAGAACCTTCCCGTTCAGAACAAAGGTCGGGGTGGACTGGATGGCCAGCGAACGGGCATCCGCCTTCATGCTGTCGATGGTTGCAACGTGCGTCTTCTTGTCGAAGCACTGGTTGAACGACTCCGTTTGCAGACCCAGGTCCTTCGCCCACTGCTTCAGGTTATCGGTGGTGAAGTTGACCTTGCCCGACTTCTCAAAGAGCATGCTGTTATATGCCCAGAACATGTCCTGGTCACCGGCGCACTCGTTGGCTTCCGCCGCCCACTGGGACCGGGCGCCGAGCACGACCAGATGCTTGTACTCAAACGATACGTCTCCGGTTTCAATCAGAGCCGCCAACTGCGGCTCGACGACCTTGTGGGCCGTCACACAGCCGCCTCAGAGGAAGTCGCTGTATTTGACCAGTTTGACCTTGGCATTTGCATTGCCCCATACGTTACGAACGGCGTTTAGCTCCGTATCGGTCTTGATGACGGACTCTTTGCCGCCGAACTGGTTGATTGCGATCAGGGCTCCGACCAGTACCACGGCACCGCCGACAACCCACCAGAGACCCTGGTTGCCGCGTCTATTCACCGGCTTCTTCTTCGGCATGTGATCGCTCCTTTGGTAAACATGGCTCATCTCATCGTAAAATGTGATGGCCATAGAAGACAAGAGCCTTTTGGGCCAATCCCTGGCCCCTCTTGGCAGGAATGGATGTACTACTACCAGAACCTTAGGAGGTTGAGAATTACCGCTTCCTATTTGACAACGAGCGAGGTTGAGTTGCAGTTGGCACACGCAGCAAAGCTACTTCGGTTCACGGGCCTGGCCCTGGTGCTGGCCGTGCTTGCGGTGGGTCCGTTCTTCCGGGGCCTGTTCTTCTGGACGGAGTTACTGGCGGCCATCGCAGCGGTGGCGGCCGGATTTGGGCTGTGGCTGGCCGGGCGCGGGCTGGGGGCTGCGGGCCGGTCCAGCGGCACCATCCCCGGGGGCTGGACGACCCTTGCCCTGGTCGCACTCCTGGCCCTCTACCTCCTTCAGTTCCCCTGGGCCGTCTACGGGCGGGGCAACCTCGACGCGGTCCTGCGGGTCCTGGCCGCCATCTTCGCGTATGTCATGCTCCGGGCGGAAGCCGGCCCCGGGCTCCGGCGCTGGCTCGGCTGGGCCTTCGCCCTCAGCGCAGCCGCCATCGGCCTCTTCGGCTTCCTTGAATTCTCGGGCTACCTGCTCAAGGACCCCGACCTGGCCCAAATGCTCTCCGTGGTCGGCCTGAACACCCGCATGTTCACTACCTTCCAGTATCCCAACACCGCCGCCGCCTATTTCCTGGCGGCCATGCTGGCAGCCGCCGGCCTCGGCCTGGATGACCTGAAGCCCTGGAAGCTAAGCGCCGTCGGCGGGCTCATGACCTTTCTGCTCCTCTCCTTCTTCTTTACGATCTCCCGGGGCGCCCTGGTGGTGCTGCCCTTCGGCCTCCTCTTCTTCTTCGCCGGGCTGGATAACCGCCGCCGCTGGGCCGGACTGCTTCTCCTCGTCGCAGCAGCGGCGCCCATGATCATCGCCCTGAAGCCGGTCGGCGTCTTCGCGGATGCCCGCAACTACGTGTCGGCCTTCAAATGGATCGCCGCCGCCACCGCCGGCGGCATGGCCACCAGCCTGGCGCTCGCCTTCTTTCTGCAGCTAAAGGGCAAGCTACAGGCGGGCATCGCCGGAGCTGCCCTGGTCCTGGCCGTGGCGGCCATCCTCGTTCTGCGCCCGGCCGGCGGGCTGCTGCCCAAGCAGGCGAGCCGTCTGTTCGACATCAACTTCAAGACCGTCAACGTCGTGATGCGCCTCATTTATGATGAAGACGCCCTGAAAATGGCGGCCGACCGGCCCCTGGGCCGGGGCGGCTGGGGCTGGGACCGCGGCTACCGCCAGTATCAGACGTTCAACTATACCGCCCGCGAAACCCACGACCACTACGCCCAGACCGCCGTTGAAGTGGGATGGGCCGGGCTGGCCGTTCTGCTGGCCGCACTTGGCACCGCTCTCTGGTCGGCATGGATGCACCGGCGCGACAACCCCCTGGGCTGGACCCTGGCCGCCGGCGCCGGGCTGATCGCCGCCCACAGCGCCATCGACTTCAACCTATCGTTCGGCGTGATGTGGCTCCTGCTCTGGAGCCTGCTGGGCGCCGCTGGCGGACCGACCGCCACCCCCGCCACGGCCCCGCGCTGGCGCCGGGCCATCACCATCGGTGCGGGCACAACGGCAGCGCTGACCGCGGCCCTTGCCCTCGTTCTGTTTGCGGGTTCCCGTTGGACGGACCAGGCGACCGCCCTCACCGACCTGGCGGCAACCCAGGCGGGCGCCCAGGCCGAAGCCACCCGCGCAGCCGCCCAAACCGCCGCCCGCCAGGCCCTCCGGTACGACCCCTGGCATTCGGAACCGCTGCTGCTCATCGGCGACCGTGAGTCGCTGGAGCGGGCAGCCAAACTGGACCCCTACCACTCGGGCATCCGCTTCCAGCTCGCCATCGCCCGGGAGCTGGCAAAAGAGTACGAAGGCGCCCTGACCGAGGCGAAGGCCGCTCTGGCCAATCAGCCGATGGTCTCTGCCTACTACAGCAAGGTTGCCTCCCTGGAAGGCACGCTGCTCAACGGCGCCCTCCACGACGGGCGCCAGGATGACGTCGCCCGCCATAAGGAGAGCCTGCTTGCGCTCGGCGCCGATTTCCTGCGGCGCAAGGCGACTGCCGACCCCCTCAAACACTTGTGGAAGACCGGCGCCAAACTGGAGATGTCCCCCGAATTCAAGCTCCGCTACGGCCAGGCGCTCTTTTTGAGCGGCGACGCCGCCGGCGCCGAACCGCTCCTGAAAGATGCCGCCAAAGTCGGCCTGCTCGGCTCCGAGGCCGAACTCTGGCTCTACGTGATCGCGGAGAAGCGGGGCGACTCCGCCACCATGAAGGCGCTGGAGGCGAAGCCCTGGATTCGGTTCCGGAACGCCAACCCCATCTACAAACTGCTCCGCAACATCTAAATCAAGGAGGCAGCCACTGCCATGACCGCACTCTACCCCCTCTTCCTCAAACCGATCTTCAAAGAACGCATCTGGGGCGGCCGGAACCTGACGCCCTACTATGGCAACGGACTGCCGGAAGGCGCCATCGGCGAGGCCTGGGCGCTGGGCGACCACGACCAGGGCACCAGCGTGGTGACCCGCGGCCCCCTGGCGGGCCAGTCGCTGGCCGACCTGCGCCTTGCTTTCGGCGCCCGCCTGCTGGGCGCCCGGGGTATGGCATCGCCCAGCGGCCGCTGCCCGCTGCTGATCAAGCTGCTGGATGCGCAAGATGACCTGAGCGTGCAGGTCCACCCCGCCGACGGTTACGAAGGCCTGCCGCCCGGGGAGCTTGGCAAGGCCGAGATGTGGTACATCCTGGCCGCCGAGCCGGAGGCAAAGATTGTGTACGGCCTGGCCGACGGGGTGGATGCAGCCGCCTTCGCGGCGGCGGTGCGCTCGGGGCAGGTGGAGGCGGCGCTGCGGTACATCCCCGTACAGGCGGGCGATGTGTTCTATGTGCCCGCCGGCACCATTCACGCGCTGGGCCGGGGCACGGTGGTGGCCGAAGTGCAGCAAAGCTCAGATACGGTCTACCGGGTGTACGACTACAACCGCCCCGGGCTGGACGGCAAGCCCCGTGAACTGCACGTGGAGCACGCCCTGCGGGTGGCCCGGTACGATACGCCGGCGCATCCCTTCCGTCCGGCGCGGCCGCTGTCCAACCAGTGGCAGCGGCTGGTGGAGAGCGAGTTTTTCACGGTAGACCGGGCGGCAGTAGCCGGGCGCTGGCCCCAGGCGACCAGCGATGATTCCTTCGATGCCCTGCTCGTGCTGGAGGGCGAAGGCTCCATCCACTGGGCCGGTGGCCGCGAGCCCCTGGGCCCGGGCCAGGCCGTGCTGGTGCCCGCCGAACTCGGGGCGTATGAGTTGACCGGTGACCTTTCCGTGATGCGGTCGCGCGTGTAGGGCTTTTTGAGGCAGTTATTTCGCCGCGGATTTCGCGGATTACGCTGATTTCGGGACAGACGCGGATTTTTACCGAGTACATCATTCCAGGTCATATACTATTTATATTTACCTGGAGCGACTTGCCTGGCAAAAACCCGCGTTTGGCTTTGAAATCAGCGAAATCAGCGAAATCCGCGGCGAAAAATTTCCCAGACGCCCCCAATAACCCCGAACATTTTTTCGCCCCACTCCGTGTTCTGGGTAGTGACACCGAACAGGAGGTCGGGAGATGGGGAAGTTGCTTCATGCCGATATCACCGAGCAGGTATTGGGGGCTGCCTTTGCGGTTCACAGTACGCTGGGTCCGGGATTTCTCGAATCGATCTACGAAGAGGCTCTCTGCCATGAGTTGCAACTGCGGGGGATGGGCTATGAGCGCCAGGTTACAGTACCCATTACCTACAAGGGCGCCAAGGTAGGCATACACGTACTGGACTTGATTGTGAACGGTAAGGTAGTCATTGAACTGAAGGCCATCACCGAAGTAGCGGATATTCACCGGGCGATTGTCCTGTCTTACCTCGCCGCCTCGAAGTTGTCGGTCGCCATACTCATCAACTTTGGTCAGCAAAGTCTCACTTCCAAACGTGTCGTGCGAGAGGTAAGAAGTGGGCCTTTTTGAGGCAGTTATTTCGCCGCGGATTTCGCGGATTACAGTAGAATCCGCGTTTGGCTTTAAAATCCGCGAAATCAGCGAAATCCGCGGCTAAATATTTGTCCGGATGAGCCCCACCTCACTCGCCAGGCTGAATCTGCTTGATCTGCTCCGTCCCCGTCACCAGGCCGAAGCGGCGGACGCGCATCTTCGCGGTCACCCTGATCTCCATCTGCCCGATGTGCCTGGCCCAGCCGAAGGCCTCCCAGTCCGACCAGGTCCGGAAGGTCCGGCGCACCTTCAGCCCGTACCCGACCGGGTCTGCCTCCCATCTCTTCAGCTTCCGGAGCACCCCGGTCGCCGTCTCCACCATAAACTCGGCTGCGGCCTTCTCCAAGGCCTGACGCTTGGCCGCATCCTGGTAATCCTCATCGCCGGAGAGCACCTCCCCCTCGAAGAGGAGGTTCACATTGCCCCTGGGGCCGGCGGGCGTCAGGCGCACCCGGGTCATTGGCTTGTTCTCCTGCTGAAACCGGACCAACACCCGCTTCGCCTGATCCTTCGGATGGGGAAACGTCATGTACGCCTTCCCCATCTCGCCGCGCAGGGCCAGCAGCGCCTGGGTCTCATCCACCGTCAGCAGCCCGACCATCCGCCGTCCCCGAAAGACCGCCGTCCCGGCCACCTCCACCGGGTTGCCGTCAAAACGATCCAGTTCGCCGGCCAGCGCCGTCTCCGACTCGAGCCCCTCCTCCGGCGGCTCGCCGCCCACCTTCTGGTTGATGGCGACCACGGGTGCGAACGCATCGACCCCCACGCCGGCAGACCTGTTGATCATGTGGTGCAGTCGGATGGGCGGCGCCAGATGCAGATACTTCGCGACAATCAGCATCCCTTCCGGCACTTTGGCCGGGTTCGACTCGCCCGTATACCGCGAGGCTTTGATGACATCGACGCAGCGCCCCCGGCAGACCAGAAAGGCCACTGTCTGGCGAACCTCACTGCTGCGCATCAGCTCGGCAAACAGATCATGCATACCCGTCCGGGCCACATCTTCGCCAATCAGCAGCGTCCGCATGTGCCGCATGGTGAGCCGTCTGGCCACCGATGCGTTGATGATCAGCACCGCCTGGGCCACGCTGTCCGACTCAGCGGAAAGAATGCCTCCCGTGGCGCCGGTCTTACCCGCCTGCCCACCCAGCATGCCCGACCGGACCTCGCCGGGAATCGGCACCCGCAGGGTCACCCGATACCGGCGGCTGGTACCGGCATCAACCGCCACCGTCACCGGAAAGAGCTGGTCCTCCACCTCGGCCCGGTCCCAGCAGCCCCCCAACAGGGCGGTCAGCAGCAGCGTCACCACCACCTGCCTGACGCGCCTCATTTGAGCTTCCCCCGCAGCGCCGCTACCGCCGCACAGAGCGCCGGAAGGGCGAGTGTGACGGTGCCCACCGGCAGCGCCATCGCTTCATTCAGCAAAATGGTCTGCGCCTGATCGACCGGAAAGTAGGCGAGCGATAGGACCACCGCCGCCATGGGCAGCAGCGACGTCCGAAAGGTGCGCAGCTTATAGGCCCGGGCCATGCACAGGGCGCTGGCGTGCAGCAGCGCCGACATAAAGGCGATGGTGCTCATCACCCAAATAAAGAGCCAGAGCCCCTCAATGCGCTCGAAAAAGCGACCGCCGATGACCAGCCGGGCCGCCTGATGCATGGGAAAGGCCATGGAGAGGCCGGTCGGAAAGGCATAGATCATCACGAGATTCGCTTTGATGATGGCAAAGATGATGCTGCCGATGACCGGTACCATGAGCAAGGTCTGCACGAGCTGCCTGCGGTCGGAGACGCCGCCCGCCATGGTATAGAGCACGCAGACCGGCCCAAAGTGGAACGCGGCCAGCGGGGCCCGCTGCAGCAGTGCCACCGGGCCAGGTCCGAGGTATGGCGCGAGAAACCCCGGCGTGGCCCAGCCGATCGTTCCCGCTAAAATCACCAGCAGGCCCACCATCACGGGGGCGATGGTCAAATGGGCCGCCCAGATCAGCGCGGTCTTGTCGGTCGCCGCCGTCAAAACGGCCGGGGTGAGCAGGGTGATGACCGCCACCGTCTGCGGGGTGTGGGGGAAGTTGGCCGTCAGGGCCATCTCTGAGGTTTCCCGCAGCACGATCGCACACACAAAGAGCAGGGTGGCCGCCAGCAGCGGCGCGTGGATCACCGCTCCCCACTTTCCGAACGCGGCGCAGACCAGATCATGCAGGTTGCCACCAGGCAGGCGGCGCAGGGCCGCCGCTGCCGGCCAGACCATCAGGGTGACCATGGCGCCAGCTATCAAAATGAGCAGCCAGGCCGCCGTCTCGCCAAGCTGAAGCATCTGCAGCATGCCTGGGTAGTACTCCTGCGTCGCCAGAAGCAGCACGCCGAAGATCGCCAGCGAGCGGCTACCGTATTGGAGTCTGCTTTGCGCCACGCTGCTTCCCCCCCAATCGATTGGACCGGTTGCTTGCCGCTGCCTCGGGCGAGGTCAGATGGAAGCCCGAGGGTCCCAGGTAAGGCACTCCCCAGGAACGGCGGTGGGTGAGCACCACAAAGAGCAGTTGGAGCAGGGCTGCCATCCCGAAAAAGCCAAAGAGCATCGCGGCGATCAGCAGGTAATACCGCCAGGTTCTGGCCATGTACGCACCAACATACCCTGGCAGCGCCAGCGAGGCGACGGCGCCTATGGTGGCGGCCACGGCCGGGAGCGGGCCGGTAAAGCCCGCGTGCACAGCGAGTGTGAAAATGAGGATGACGACAATGGATGCCGGGCCGATGGGAATGGCCACTTCCAACCGGAACGAAGCCTCCCGGACCATATCGACCACGAACTCAAGCAAGGCGACTTCGAAGAAGACCCCGAAGGGCGCATTCTCCCGCGCCGACGCCAGGGCGATCAGGAAGGTGGTCGGAATCATCTCCTGATGATAGTTCATCAGGGCGACCACGCTGCCGGGCAGCATCAGCACCAGAAAGTAAAGGGCGAGGCGGAACCGGACGAGGAAGCGCCGCAACGGATAGGAGAGACCCGGGTCGCTCGCTGAGAACATATGCGCGCTGGCGACGGTGACGGGCGCCACGTAGGCGGTGGCCACACGGTCGATCAGGACGACCACGTACCCGGCCGTGAGGAGGGCTGCGGCCTTGTCCGGCCAGGGGACCGGGTCGAAGCGGGGCGGCAGGCCGAGGACGCCCCACCGGCCGGGCATCAGGCCGCGTTGGGCGGCCTCTTCGCCCGCGTGGCTGTAGAGCCAGCGGCGGACGGCCCGCAGGACCTTGGGGTCGGCCCTCCCTTCCTGGTGCAGGAGGGCGACGAGGCCGGCCCGGGGGCGCTTGAGGGTGACCTGCCGGGCAATGAACCCCGGGTCTCGGACCCGCTTGCGCAGGAGGGCGAGGTTGTAGCGGGCGTCGCGGCCCCAGACGTCGTCCTGCGGGGATGGGGACTTAGCCATGGCCCAGTGGTTGGGCAGGTCGATGAGGTCGAGCAGCAGGGCCTGGTCCCAGCCGTCGGCGAGGAAGGCGACGGAGCCGGAGAGGCTGGCGTTCGCAATGTCGCCTGGGTCGGCGGAGAGGCGGGGCCGGTGGGCGGTGAGTGCCTCGGCGACGGCGCCGGGGCCGGGGCTGGGCGCTGCGCCGGGGCCGGGGCCGGGCGCTGCGCCGGGGCCCGGGCTGGGCGCTGCGCCGGGGCCGGGGCTGGGCGCTGCGCCGGGGCCGGGGCTGGGCGCTGCGCCGGGCGCGGCGCCGAAGGCCTGCCGGAGCGCCGGCAGTATGCTTTGGTCCAGTTCGTGTACGCTGATCAGGCCGTCGACCCAAATGAGAAGCCCGCGGACGGGGCCGAGGTCAATGTCGCGCATCTCAATGCCCAGGTTGTGGGGCCAGTGGAGCAACTGGGCCAGCTTCTTCCGGTTGGTCAGCAGGTCTCTTTCCATACAAAGGGTAGGATGCCCAAAAAGACCCTGCGCTGATATGCGGTCAGCGCAGGGTCTTTTTCGCGGGTGCTATGCTGGCTGGTGCGCGATCAGGGCCAGGAGGTCCGCTTCGGCGGTCTGGTCGGCTTTGCCCAGGGCCCGGGCAGCGGCGAGGCCTTCAGGCAGGTGGGGCGCCCGGCCCTTCAGGTCATGCGCATCGCTGACGATGTAGGGCGCCACCCCTTCGGCCACAAACTCCTCGGCCAGCGCCTGTGCCTCCGACCCGAAGCGCCCAATCAGGCTTGATGCCGTGACCATGGCGAGCACGCCCTTGTCGGCCAGGCGGTACATCAGCGCGGGGCGCCGCCGGATTTCGTGGTTGCGCTCGGGATGGTTGAGAATCGGGCGGAAGCCGGCGATCATGGCTTCGAAGAGCGCCCGTTCCGTGTACATGGGGAACTCCCGGTGCGGCAGTTCGACCAGGATGTGGCGGGAGTTGTTCAGGCCGACCGCTTCGCCCGAGCGGAGGGCACGCAGGAGGTCGAAGGTGAGGTAGAGTTCCATGCCGGGCAGGACCTGGATGCGGCGCCCGATACGGCGCAGTTCGGCGTTGACCATGTCGGTGGCGGCAAGGACCGCGGCCCGGGTGGCGTTGTATTTGCCGTCCAGGGCATGGGCCGCAGCTACCACGGTGCTGACCCCCTGCTCGTCCATGGCCTGGAGCAGGGCAAGGGATTCCGCCAGCGTGGCCGGGCCGTCGTCGATGCCCGGCAGCACGTGGGCGTGCAGATCGATCATGCCGGCCGCCTCCCCTTAGTAGAATTACGCTTTGAAGTGTAGTCTACATAGTTTAGGTGTGTCAACGCCCGCCCGGCGGCCGGCGCCCGTAGGGCGCCAAACTAGACGATTCCCTGGGTTAGCGGCCATCGGTCTGTTTTTATCCAGCGGATTCGCAGTGCACCGTGCGAAACGGACCGATGAAGGCCGCTAACGCCGAAGGCGTGCCTGTGGGACCGGGGGGAGTCCGGTCAGGAAGGAGGTTCAGTGCGTTTGCGGCGTTGATAAGTCCGTTCTTGTACAGGGTCGGTTGATCGGCCGGACTAAATCGGACTTGGGCGCCCTGCGGGCGCCGACCTCCTGGCTACCCTTCCCGGCGCCAGGCCCAAGGCACCCGGCCCAGCGGGGCGAATCGTGCCTGGCGGCCGGCGCCGTAGGGCGCCAAAGTAGACGATTCCCTGGGTTAGCGGCCATCGGTCTGTTTTTGTCCAGCCGATTCGCAGTGCACCGTGCGAAACGGACCGATGAAGGCCGCAAACGCCGAAGGCGGGCCCGGGGGACCGGGGGGAACGTGGCCCCGAAGGGCACTTAATACGTTTGCGGCCTCGATCAGTCCGTTCTTGTACGGTGGGAGCTGCGTCGGCTGGACAATAACGGACTGTGGCGGGGGGCAACACCAGTCGGGCGTTGGGAGAAGTCTACTTTGGCGCCCTGCGGGCGTCGGCCCCCCGCCCCCTCTTCATACCCCGTTCAGGCCCGGTAGCTCTTACCCACACCCTCCAAATACCTGACCACTTTCTCAAGTCCAGTCAGGTCCCGCAAGGTCAGGAGCGTCCCAACCTTCTGCTTCATCACGCTCAGAGATAGCTCCTCGCGGCGGACCTCGACCAGGGCAATACCTTCCTTGGCACAGATTCCCCGCTTCATCAGGTCGCGCGCCTCCTGGCTGCGGACCTCCTTCTCAGTGAACTGGTCTGTGTTGCCATCGTGATGCGGTCCCTGAAACTCAAAAGCCGCCACATGCGGGTAGTAGCGGTCAAACTCCATGCGCTCTCCCGTCCACGGATTGATGAGCACGCCTACCTTCACATTATCCTGGTACTCCATCGAGTCGATCAACAGGGTCAAATACTCCTGCATGATCGCCTCACCTTTGTGCTTGGCACGCTTGATCCGCCACTGGGCTTTCTTAACCCACGCGTCTGCCGCTACGGCCTGTGGGTTGACCAAGACAAATTCGATGGGGGCACGCTTATGGCGCTGACAGATTCGCAGCCACTCCGCTGCCGCTAACTCCAAAAGCGACCGCTTCACCGTATTGATACCGGCTCCCGCCAACCTACTCAGGACCATGTGGGTGAACCGGCCAGTCTGGTCTTCGGCACAGAACTTCGGCAGCGCCTGGAGCATTCCGTATAAGACCCTCGCCCGGGCGCCGATCCGGCGGTCGAGGAGTAGGTACACCGGCATGGAAGCTGCCTTGGCAGCCCAGGCGGGCCCCACCGGTGGTGCCCAGCCCGTTGCAACCAGCTGCCGGCATGCTGTTCGCACGGTATGGCGAAACAGACCTGAGTCAGAGGCAGGATCGATGGTTCTGGTGTGATGCTGCGTGCGGCCGCCTGCAGCATCCAGATTAGTTTGGCAGATGCAGTAAGGTCAGGATGGAGCAGCAAAGCAAACGGTACCCTGATGATGCTGGTCTCCATGAAGCACCTCCGGTTCGAACAAGCCAGTTTACCATATTATACCAAACAGCCGTTCCGTTCCGGAACTGGTGCTTGTTCGACGAGATTCGACTCCGTCAGCGACGAAGGGTGCAAAGTCGGGCATCGATCTGTTTTTGTCCACGGTTCTGATGATGCACCGTGCTAGACGGACCGATGAAGGCCGCAGACGCTGAAGTTGGCTCCGCAGAACCGGAGAAATCTGCGTCCGGAAGGGAGTTAGTGCGTTTGCGACTTCCATAAGTCCGCCATTGTACAGGTAGTTTGACTGGGCTGGACAAAAACGGACCGATGCCGGGGGCAGCGCCGGCAGGGCGCCGGCCCAGGGGCGCCGGCCCTGCGGGCGCCGGCCCAGGGGCGCCGGCCCTGCGGGCGCCGGCCCTGCGGGCGCCGGCCCAGGGGCGCCGGCCCAGGGGCGCCGGCCCAGGGGCGCCGGCCCAGGGGCGCCGGCCACTGAGAACCCCCAACACCAGCAAAAAACCCGGCCCCCCAAAGGGCCGGGTTCTTCCTACCTCCGCCGATACTCATTCAACGCCTGCCCTACCTCCGCCCTGGGTCTGGGCCCCGGCCCCGGCGCCCCGGCGGGCGCCGAACTCCTGGCCGTGGCCACGCCCTGCGCACTCTCGCCCACCGCTTCCCGGGCCGGCCTGGGCAGCGGCTCGGGCCGGCCGGCTGGCTCCTCCCGCCCCTCGCCTCCGGTCCGGACCAACCGGAGCCGCAGGCGCCGCAGCTCATCGGAAAGGTCCACGCCCGGGGCCGGCGCAGGCCGCTCGCGGCCGCCCGGCTCCTGATCCTCCACCCGCAGGGAAGGGCCGCCGGCGGCAGCCGCGGCCACCTCGCGGAACTGGGGAAGCACCTGGGAGACAACCAGCGCCGCGTCCTGCACCACCTCGCGGCCGGTCGCCCCCGCCGCCACCGTCCGGCGGGAGCGGAACCGCTCGCGCCAGGTGGCGATCTCACGGACCAGGCCGGGCGAGCCCGACTCACGGCCCCAGCGGAGCCAGGCGAAGCGATACCGGCACAGGGCCGCGACACAGAGCGTAACCAGCAGGCCCTGCGTCAGCCAGCCCAGGGGCGCGCCCAGGCTGAGCAGCGGCCCGGTCAGGCCGAGGGCCAGCGCCAGCACAGCCAGCAGCACCACCTGCGAAATCAGCGCACCCGCCGCCTTGACCAGGGCGCCCCGGGCAACCCGCAGCCCCGACGGATGCCACAGCCCCAGCACCGCCCACAGCGGCGCCAGCGCCAGCATGCCCAGCAGCACAAACTGGTAGTAAAGCACCCCGCCGGCCAACAGCAGCATGGCCAGCGTCCAGACCAAACCGAGCAGCAGGCTGACCAGCGCCAGGAAGAACCGGCGGGGCAGATAGTCCTGCACCAGCCGCTCCTCGTACTGGTGGAAATCGGCCAGCCGGGTAGCAAAGTCCATCCGGGAAAGGTACCAGTTCTCCCGTTCGGTGGGCGTCATTTTCAGCCACCTGCCACCCTGGATATTCCCGTCAAGGTAGGCCGCCTTTGCGGCGGCGCCCGCCGAAAACTCGCCTTCCACCCAGGGATCGAAGACCAGCGCCTCCCAGACCCCTTCGCCGGCGGCCCGGACGAGCCGCTCGGACGGGGCGCCCTGCCCCGCCGCGGGTGCTGCCACCGCCGCCACACCGCTGACGATCTCGCCGCCCAGGCCCCGGGCGGCCCCCGAACTCGCGATCAAAAAGGCGGGCGCCTTCGCGACAATGATATAGGTGCCCACCAGCAGCACCGCAGTGCCTGCCAGCACCTGGAACGCCTTATTGCGCCTGCCACCCACCGTCCAGTGCCAGAGCGCCACCGCCCCGGCAAGGGCCAGACCGGCACGCACCAGCCACCCCGCCGGGCTGCCGGCCGTCAGATTGCTAATCGCCGACATGGACCGCCCGACCGCCCCAATCACCGGGGAGACCGCATCGAAGTAAAGCGCATACTCCACCGTCCGAATGCCGAGCTTGACGACCCAGGCCTTGCCCACCTGCATCAGGTTGATCAGGTAATAGAGGCGGCCAATCGTCTCAGGAAAGGTTTTGACCCCGCCATAGGTATAGTTCCAGACGGAGTAGCGGTCGTACAGGGGCGGCTGGGTCCAGTCGGCCATGGCCTCCGGGGAGTCGGGGAGGAAATCATCGCTCGCCCGGACCGGCGCCGCCGGCAGCACCAGCAAAAAGAGCAGCGCACCCAGAACAACCCACAACAGCGGACGCCCAACCGAAAAGCCTCTCATGGCCGCGCCTCCGCCCGGGGACGGGTATCAAAGGCCGCTGCCAGATGCGGGAAGACCGCATCGATCCGGACCACCCCGACCCGGCCCTCCAGGTCCTGCATGAGGGCCTCGCCGGTCTCCAGGCCCCGTACCGCCAGGATATTCTCCTCCTCGGGCTGCAAGTTGAGCAACTCCAGCACCCGGGAGATCTCCTCCTGATCATGCGACCGGAAGATAAACTTAACCCCGATATTGTTCTTGATTCGCTCATCCAGCAAGTCGGCCACGTTCTGGCTGATCAAATAGACGGCGTTGTTCATGGCGCGCCCCGTCCGCAGCAGATGGCTGACCAGCGCCCGCCCCTGGTTGGAAGAGAGCAGCGCCCAGGCCTCGTCCATCAGCACAATCTTGAAGACATCCCGCTCCTGGCGGGTGAACCGGGTCGCAAAGGCCGTAATGGCATGCATCAGTGCGACGGAGAGCAGCTCTTCCAGGGAGAAGTCCTCCCGGGGCTTTCCCGGCGGGGGCATGGTAATCGACTGCAACTGGAGCACGGTCAGCCGCCGGTCGAGCCGCAGGCCGAACTCCTCACCGGTGCCAAAGATGAGGTTGGCATAGGCCAGCCCGCTCACCGCCCGCAGGTAGTGCCCGAGCGCCGCGGCGCCCGGCATGGCGCCGCCCCCAAGCACCTCCAGCCGCTCCACCACCTTCATCAACCCGGGCTGAGGCTCGCGAGAAACTTCATCCACCGCGCGCATCAAGGCCAGAAAGCGGTCATCGCCCGTGGGCACGTTGGCCAAAAAGCTAAGCAGCGACACCGCCAGATTGACGGTCTCCTTCCGCTCATCCTCGGTAAACCCTTCGCCCAGCATCACGAACGGGTCCAGCTTGCCGCTGTCCTCCGCCCGGGGGCTGAGCGTGATCACATCCACATGGCCTTCCAGCTCGGGCAGCTCATGCAGCC